>JAWXBZ010000033.1:0-14845 GCA_034440375.1 Candidatus Eiseniibacteriota bacterium | reverse complement strand
GCCCTGAAGGGCCTTGGGACTTTCTTGGCTGCCTCACCAATTATCGTCAAGCTACGAACAAAAGCGCGCTGCAGCGTTTCGTCCATGGAGAAGCGTTCGTAACTAAGTCCCGCCTGCTGATCGATGAGATAGTCTACCTCGACCAAGATGTGACGGAGGTAGTCACGCGGCTCGAAGAACATCCTGAGCTTCCGCGAGAATTCGCGGACCGATAAATGGGGAGAGCGCCTCCACAGTGACGAGATCGACGCGCCGTTCCAATCGGGCCTCAAGGAGTTCAGACAACGCAAGAAAACGGCCGAACGTCTTGGCCCCGGGGGCAAACTGGACCAGTAGATCGACATCGCTCGCGGGCGTCGAATCCCCACGCAGCACGGAGCCAAACAAGGCAAGCCGTTGCACTCCGAGTGCACGGATTTCGGGCTCTGCAGCTACCAGGCGAGCGATGGTTTGTTCCTGAGTGAGTGACATCGTCATGTCCATAAGTGTAGCTGATATCAGAGATTTCAAGCCAGCGGCGTGGTTGAAGGCCTAATGTGCCGCCGATCAGCGGCGGCCGAAGGCCGGCCGCTGCATCGGCAGGTTAGCCAGAGTAGTCCGGCAGCAACGAGCCAATCGTCGCGTCGAACGAGAGCTTGCCCTGCTCGGCGAGCTGTGCCACCGCCATCGCTGTAAACATCTTGCTGACCGACGCAAGTTCGAATGGAGTATCCATTGTATTGACTCGCTTCGCCCCGCGATCCGCAAGGCCGAAGGCCCGTCGAAGCAGCGGCTCCCCGCCGCGCGTCAGTACGACTACTCCCGAAAAAGCATCTGCTTGAGTCAGTCGCCCGGCGAGATCCTCGATTTCGGCAACGAGTTTTGCGTCCGTCGTGATCGGCATCTCCCTCCAGTCGATCGGTTCCCGAAACGGGATCATGCCCACGCTGGTGCTGCAGCGCCTCATGGACGATTGCCTGCGACGGAGTCGGCCGATCAATGGGATCCGGTGCTCGGGTCGGCGCACAGCCGAGCAGGGCGCCAGAAATAATGGCGAATGGCAGGTTCCGCTTGAACATGGCGACCTGATCCCTGTGACCTATCGCTTCTTCAACAGCTTGCCGAAAGCCACAACCGCCGCGCGCGTGTCGTCCATCGTGTCGCCGCCGAACTTCTCGGCCCAGGCGTCGGCCAGGGTGAGGGCCACGACGGCTTCGCCGACGACGCCGGCTGCCGGGAGGGCGCAGACATCCGAGCGCTCGACCGAGGATGTTTCCGGTTTGCCGGTTCGGATGTCGACCGACGGCAGGCCCTTCATTGTGGTCGAGATCGGCTTCATGGCCGCGCGCAGCACGAGTGGCTCACCATTTGTCACGCCCCCTTCCAGGCCGCCGGCGTTGTTGGTCGCGCGACGATAGCGGGTGGCGGAACCCTTCCCGGCGGCCGGCAGGATCGGGTCGTGTACCTCGGTGCCCAGCTTTTGACTGGCGGCGAATCCGAGGCCGATCTCGACGCCCTTGATGGCCGGAATCGACATCAGGCCGGCGGCGAGACGGCCGTCCAGTTTTCGATCCCACTGGGCGTGGGCGCCGAGGCCGGGCAATAGGCCCGTGACCAGCACCTCGAAGACGCCGCCGAGTGTATCGCCGGCGATCCTGGCCGCCTCGATGCGCGCCACCATTCGTCGCCCGGCGGAAAGGTCGGCGGTCCGAACCGGCGAGGCTTCGACCTCGCGGCGCAACCGGGCCAGAACGCCTGGAAGTGCGCCGGTCGTCGCGACGGCCGGCTTCGCCTCGATGCCGCCGAGCTGGATGACATGACTCAGGATATCGACGCCGAAGATGTCGAGATACTGTCGGGCAAGACTACCGAGCGCCACCCGCATGGCCGTCTCCCGCGCGCTGGCCCGCTCGAGGGCATTTCGAAGATCGGTGAATCCGTATTTCAATCCCCCGGCCAGGTCCGCATGACCTGGTCGTGGCCGGTACACCTCTCGACCGGCCGCCTTGCCGATGGGACTCATGACCGATTTCCAGTTCTTCCAGTCCTTGTTCTCGATCAACAGCGCGATCGGACTCCCCAGCGTCACCCCGCCCCGCACCCCTGACACGATCTGCACCGTGTCGCTCTCGATCTTCGTCGTCCGCGCGCCGCGGCCGTAACCGGAACGGCGGCGATCCAGATCCGACTGCATCCGGGAGATATCGATCGTAAGACCCGCGGGCATGCCCTCGAGGATTCCGACCAGCGTGGGGCCATGGCTTTCACCGGCGGTCAGAAATCTCATGGACAGATCCGAAGCATCGCAAGGAGGAATCTCATGGGTCACACTCTACTTCATGAGTGCTCCCCCGGCCACGGGCGGCCGAGGGCCCCGGGGGGGTGCGAGCGGCCAGTCACGCCCGCCAGGAGCAGCAGTGTCAGAACGTACGGGATCATCGTTACGAACTGGACCGGCAGGGTACCGACACCGGGGACAGTGACCCCCTGGAGGATGATGCCGAGGGCGTCGGCCATTCCGAAGAACAGCGCGGTGAACAGAACCGGGATCGGCTTCCACTGGCCGAGAATCAGCGCCGCCAGCGCGATGAAACCCCGGCCGGCCGACATGTTCCGGGCGAAGGCCGAGCCATGACCGATCGCCAGGAATACACCGCCGATCGCGGCGATGGCCGACCCGGCGACGACGGCGACGATACGGACCCGGATCACGGACAGGCCGGCCGAGCGGGCCGCGTCCGGCGCTTCGCCGACGGCGATCAATCGGAGGCCGGCGCGGGTCTTCGCCAGCACGATCGACAGGAGGATCGCGACGGCCGGAGCCAGGTAGACCAGTGGAATGTGCTGAAACAGCAGCGGACCCACGACCGGCCAGTCCGAAACAACCGGCCACTCGAACTCGGCGAAACGGGCCGAGCGCGGCAATGTCGGCGTCGAACTGCTGACGCCGTAAAGAGCCCGGGCGAGGACCGCGGTGAGGCCGACCACCAGAATGTTGATCGCCGTGCCGCTGACGATGTGGTTGGCGCGCCCCCTCACCGTCACGAGGGCATGGAGAAGGCCGACGAGGGAGCCCGCCAGGATGCCGGCGGCCAGGCCGATCCATGGAGAGCCTGTCGCGTGCGCGGCCACCGCCGCGGCGAACGCGCCGGTCAGAAGCAATCCCTCGAGCGCAATGTTGACAACACCGGCCCGTTCGCAGAGAAGTCCTCCCATCGCCGCGAAGACCAGCGGCGTGGCCAGGCGGAGACTGGAGGCGGCCAGCGTCACGAGGAGGTCCAGCGTGTCGCTCATTGACCCCTCCCCTTCCGCCATGAGAGGCCGGCCTCGACGGCCACGACCAGGATCACGATCGCCTGCATCACCTGCGCCAGGTCACGACTGACATGGACCGTGTCGATGTCGAGATCGGCCGCCCCCTTGTGCAGCGCACCGAAAAAAAGTGCCGCCGGCACCACGCCAAGCGGATGACCCCGGCCGAGGAGCGCCACGGCGATGCCGGTGTAGCCATATCCGGGCGAGAATCCGTCCTTCAAGCGCCAGGCCTGCCCCATCACTTCATTCACCCCGATCAGCCCTGCCAACCCGCCGGCCAATGCCATCGTGAGCATGAGAACCCGGGCCTCGGGAATTCCCTGCGCGCGGGCGGCGGCGGCGCCGAGTCCGGTGGCCCGGATCTCGAACCCAAACACGCTCCGGACCAGGAGCCACTCCGCGAGCACCGCCAGGCCAACGCCGACCAGAAACATGACGTTGGCCGGCGTCCCATTAACCAGGCGGCCGGTCAACCGAAAGCCATCGCCGATGGGGCGTGATTCCGCCACCTGGCTGGCCGGGTCCTTGAGCAGCGACAGGATGATCCAGTTGACCAGCGCTGCAGCGATGATGTTGAGGAGAATCGTGACGATGACTTCGTGGGCACCCCGCTTCGCGCGGAGCCAGCCGGCCAGGAGTCCCCACGCCCCGCCAGCCATGGCGGCCGCCAGCATGCCAAGCGGCACCGCAAGCAGCGCCGGAAGGCCAACGGCCATGGTGCCGACCGCGGCCACCGCCGCCGAGCCGACAAGCAACTGCCCCTCCGCACCAATGTTGAAGAGGCCAGCCCGGTACGGCAGCGCCACGGCCAGCCCGGCCAGGAGCAGCGGCGTGGCGTAATAGAGCGTATAGCCGAAGCCGAACGAAGAACCGAATGCCGATCGCGCGAGGATGGCCAGCACGTTGAGTGGATTCTCGCCGGCAAGGCCGGCCAGGAGGGCCGCCGCACCGAGCCCCACAAGGACCGCGATGAGCGGCCAGGCGAGTGCCCGGAACAATCGCGTCACGCCATGGATCCGGCCGGCGCGCCGCCGGTCATCAACCGACCGAGCACCTCGTTCGTGGCTTCGCCCGGAAGGAGTTCGCCGACAACTCGACCGGCGTACATGACAACGATCCGATCGGCGATGGCTCGTGCCTCGTCGAGTTCCGCCGACACGAGAAGCACCGCGGCGCCACGCGCGCGCGCCGCTTTCAGCACGTCGTACACCCGGCGCGTGGCCGCGAGGTCAAGGCCACGCGTGGGGTGGGCGGCCACCAGGAGCGGCGGTTCGCCCGACGTTTCGCGGGCCAACACCAATTTTTGCTGGTTCCCCCCCGACAGGGTGGCCACGGCCCGTTCCGGCTTGGCGGGACGCACATCGCCGTCTTTCATCAAACGGGTAGCGTGGGCGGCGACCTGGGTCCGATCAATGACTCCCCGACGGCTGAAGCGCGAATCGCGATGGCGTCCCAGCAACAGATTTTCCGCCGCGCTCATCATGGGGATCACGGCTTCGTGCAGCCGATCCTCCGGTATCCAGCCGACCGTCCCGGGCCGATGAACCGTTCCCGCGGACGGCGTGGCGCGACCGGCCGCAAGGCGGATCAATTCGCTCTGGCCGCTCCCGTCGACGCCGACGACGGCCACGATCTCGAATGGCGCGATCGCGATCGAGACATCGGCGAGCCCGGTCGTGTGGGCGGATCCGGGGAACGTGACGTGACGGAGCTCGAGGATCGGCGGACCGGCGTCCGCCTTTGACTTGCGGTTCACCACAGCGGATCCGTCGTCCGGCAATGCCGGGTCGGTGCCGCCGGAGGAGGCCACCAGCATCGCGGCGAGTTCGTCATAGCCGGTGTCCCGGGTCATTCGGGTGGCGATAAGCCGTCCCTGCCGCATGATGGAGACGGCATCGGTCTGGTGGAGAACGTCGGCCAGTCGGTGCGTGATCAGGATGATCGTCCGGCCGGCCGCACGGAGCCGGGCCAGTTCCGTGAAGAGGGACGCGGCCTCGCGGGGTGAAAGGACGGCGGTCGGCTCGTCCAGGATCAGGAGGCGCGCGTCGCGGAAGAGCAGTCTCGCGATCTCGACGCGCTGCTGCCGGCCGATCGATAGATGGTCGACGCGGGCCATGACGTCCACGCCATCCAGCATGGCGCCGGCGGACTCGAGCAGCCGACGTCTTCCGGCCCCGCGATCGAGCCATGGCCCCTTGACCGGTTCGGCGCCGAGCAGGACGTTGTCGAGTACCGACAGCGTCGGCACCAGCTGGAAATGCTGGTGGACCATTCCGATACCCAGCGCCAGCGCTTCCCGGGGACTCCGGATGGTCACCGGTTGTCCGTCCACTTCCATCGACCCGGCGTCGGGGCGTTCGAGGCCGTAGACGAGTCGCATGAGCGTCGACTTGCCGGCACCGTTTTCGCCGATCAACCCATGAATGGTGCCGGCCTCGACCGTCAGATCAACCTGATCGCACGCCATGACCGGGCCGAACCGGCGAGTCAGGCCCGACAGTCGGAGGAGTGGCGCGGCTCCGGTGGTCAACGCGCCCGGGACCTCATCGAGGGGTCCGGACGCGTGGCTGCCTCACGGTTTTTCCTGTAAATAGTAGTCGGGAACCGTGATGCGGCCGGCCAGGATCTCCTTCTTCAGGCTGTCGGCGACGGCCTGAACGCCCGGCGTCAGGATGGCCTCGTTGTGCTCATCGAGGGCGTAATCGATCCCCTCGTTCGCCAGTCCAAACTCCTTGAGGCCCCCCTGGAAGTTCCCGGCCACCGCGTCGCGGATGGCCTGGTACACGGCCTTGTCGACCCGCTTCAACATGGATGTCAGCACGAAACCGGGCTTGATCCAGTTCTGGTTGGCGTCAACACCGATGACAAAGCGATCCATCTCCTCGGCCGCGTCGAAGACGCCGAGCCCGGAGGCGCCGGCCGCCGCGAAAATGACATCGACACCGCGCCGGTACTGGGTGGCCGCCAGCTCCTTGCCCCGGGTCGGGTTGTTCCAGGCATCCGAGGTGACGCCGACGAAATTGGAGAAAACCTTGACATCCGGCCGGACGGCGCGTGCACCCGCCTCGTAACCCATCTCGAATCGGCGGATCAGCGGCGTATCCATCCCCCCGACGAAACCGACCGTACCTGACTCGGAGGTGGCCGCAGCGATGGCGCCGACCAGGAACGACCCTTCGTGTTCATCGAACAGGAGTGACGCCACATTAGGCAGGTCGACGCGGGCATCGACAATGGCGAAGTGGACCTTCGGAAAATCCCGGGCCGCCCGCTCGATCGGCTCCCGCTGGGCAAATCCGATGCCGATGATCAGGTCATAACCGCGCTCGGCGAAGGAACGGATGGACGGCTCGAACATGGCGTCGTCCATCGTCTCGATATCCTTGAGCGTGACGCCCCCCTCGTTTTGCGCCTGGGTGGCGCCGGCGAAGGCGGCCGAGTTGAACGACTTGTCGTCCCTCCCACCCTTGTCCAGTATCAATCCAACGAGAAGCCGTTTTCCGCCGGGCCTGGCTCCCGTACCACCGTCAACCGCCGGAGCCGCGGATGATCCGGTATTCGCCTGGTCGCTCCCTTTTGTCTTCTCCTTGCCACCACACCCGGCAACCCCAAGTCCCAGCAGCACAACTGCCACACCCATCCACGCCCACCGAGCCTCGAACATCTTCATCGCGCGCCCTCCCTTCATCGCCACTGCCACATCTCCCCCCGCGAAATGACCGACCCCTCCGATTCCAGCTTGATCAGGTGCGAGAGGAGGGATCGGCGCGCCAGTCCGAGCCGGTCCGGCGCGACATCATCATAGACGTCCGCGAGGATATCCTCGATGGACCGGGCTTGTCCTCCCTTGAGCGCGCCGACGACTTTCGCCTCCCGCTCGAGCCGGTGAGCCAGGTAAGCCTCCAGCCGATCGACGACCCCCGTCGTGGGCGGGCCGTGCGAGGGGAAGAGCGCGCTGGCACCGAGCCCGGCCAACCGTCGGAGCGAGTCGAGATAGGGCGCCATCTCCCCCTCCGGCGGATCGATCATGATCCAGCCGACGCCGGACACCATGTCTCCGGCAATGAGCGTGCCCGACACCTCCTCGAAGAAAGCGAGATGCCCCACCGCATGACCCGGTGTGTGCACCACTCGAAGGCGCCAGCCGGGGCGGCCGGGGAGTTCCCGAACGAGGTCGTCCTCGAGAACCGGTTCGATCGGAACGCCAAGCCCGGCCAACCGGGTCGCGGTCAATGGATGGGCCCGGACCGGCACGCCAAGCCGTGAGGCCACGACCGCCACGCCACCCACGTGGTCCGGATGCTGGTGCGTTAGCCAGATTTCAGTGACGCTCCGCCCTTCGCCCCCCAGCCGGTCGATGAACTGGAGCAGGCGTTCGATTTCGCCGGGATCGTCGGAACCGGGATCGACCAGGACCAGGGAGGCGCCGCCGACGAGAAATGCGTTGGTATGAGTGGCCGGGGGAAGCGTGCGGGTCTTCATTGGAAAAAGAAAGAAGCCCGGGCGCATCTCGATCCGGGTGACCGGGCCGCCGTTGGCCTCTTCCGACCCGGTCAACTGCTCCGCTGCCATCGCCAGTTCCAGCGGCTCGTCGTTCCCCGAGGCCATGAGCACCGCGGCACAGAGCCCGCGAATGGCATAAAGCGTCGGGGGGGCCAGGAGCGCCCGCCCCTCGTTCCACCGCTCCAGCGCCGCCTCGGGACGGATCCACTCGCCGAAGGCCAGCTCACCGGCAAAGGCGACCGGTTCGGGCCCTTCCGGCAGCCAGGCCAGGTAAAACGTGGTGTCGAAGCGCGCCGGACTGAACGGCGGCGTCACCCAGCGCCCTGCCGGCATGAGGGCCGAAAGGTCAGGGGTCAGCACACCGGTCTTGACCCCCGTGATGAAGTCGGGAATGTCAACAAAGCGCCCGCCGATCAGGACGCCGGTTTCCTCGTACAGTTCGCGCAGCGCGCAGAATCGAAGCGGTGCATCGTCAAACGCCGCGCCCAGGCCGTAGACGGCCGGATCATCACCCTTGTCCAGTCGCCCCCCCGGAAACGAATGAAAGCCGCCGAGAAAGGTCAGGTGCGGCTGTCGTTGAACCCAGTAGATCTCCGGATCACGAGGATGTCGGACGAGGATGACGGCGGCGGCGTGACGCGGCGTTGCGGCGGGCCGGGTGGCTTCGGGCGGTGGGTGGTTCATGGGATGGAGAATAGCGAGCCGTGCCGCGCGGGGAAAGGCTGCTTCCTGTGCCGGCCCAGAAAGCGAACCGCCGGCCGACTTGCGTCGACCGGCGGCGTCTTCCGGCGAGCTGGGGGGAACTCGCCTGAGGATGTTATCGGCCCCGTGCGCGGGGCCGGTGAGCAATTACTCCTTGTAGCTGGAGGCGTCGCTGGTCTGGGTCCAGTTGGTCACGATTCTCGGCGTGATGAAGATCAGGAGGTCCCGCTTCTCCTTCACCTCGATGGTGGTCCGGAACAAAGCCCCGAGAATGGGCAGGTCCTTGAGGATCGGCACGCCGCGGACGACCTTGCCGGTGTTGCTGCGAATCAGGCCGCCGATGACCGCGGTCTCGCCGTCGTCGACGATGACACGGGTGTCGGCTTCCGAGGTATTGATGATGATGCCGCCCTGCACCGTGGCCTGCGACGCCAGGTCGCTGACTTCGGGATGCAGGTCGAGCGTGATCCGCTGATCGTCGTTGATATGGGGCGTGACGAGCAGCGTGATGCCGATGGTGGTCAGCTGGGTGATGGCGTTGCCCGCCTCGTCCAGCACGATGAGCGGAATCTTGCGGCCAACCAGGATCCGCGCCTCACGATTGTTCACCGTGGTAATGCGCGGGTTCGAGATGATGTCGGCCTTGCTGTCCTGCTCGAGGGCCGACAACATCGCGTTGATCGTGCCCCACGAACGGACCAACCCGAACCGGACGTTGGCCGCCGGGTTGACGACATTGTTGGTGTTGATGTCGGCCTCGCCCGAGAAGGCCTGGTCGGAGGAGTGGACCTGGCCCACGCCCCACGAGATGCCGAGATCACGGGTGTAACGGGCGTCCACGTCGACGAGCTTGGCAGTGATCTCGACCTGCGGCGTGCGCGAATCGAG
The DNA here is from genome assembly GCA_034440375.1 of Candidatus Eiseniibacteriota bacterium. Taxonomy (GTDB): domain Bacteria; phylum Eisenbacteria; class RBG-16-71-46; order JABDJR01; family JAWXBZ01; genus JAWXBZ01. The sequence continues at coordinate 5,458 of JAWXBZ010000033.1, read as the reverse complement.
GTGCTTGACCATTTCCGTGGCGGCGGACACCCGGCGCGATACATCCGTGATGACCAGTGAGTTGGTCCGCGGGTCCACTTCGATGTGGCCGCGGGTGGTCAACGTCTTTTCGATAGCCGGCTTCAGTTCCGTGGCCGTGGCATAGACGGCCCGGACAATCTGGGTCGTCAACGGCTGGAGATCCTCGAGCTGACGATCGGCGCTCGACCGGGACACATCCTCCTTGCGGAGGTTTTCAAGAGTTTCCACCCGGATGATCCCCTCTTCGTCCACCCAGCCGAGCGCCTGCGTCCGGCAGATGGTATTGAGGGCATCGATCCAGGGAACTTCCGCCAGGTTGACCGTGACCGAGCCGGTGACTTCCTTGCCGACCACGATGTTGGTGCCTGAGTATTCCGACAGCGACCGCATGACGGTGCGGATATCGGCGCCCTGGACATCCAGGGAAACGCGCGATCCCGATTCGGCGTAACGGGCACCGTCTTGCAGTGAGCGGGGCATGAAATCGATGGGTCGCTCGGCGAGCATCTGGCGCACCGCGGACCTGGAATCCTCCGGAGTGCTCGCAGCCCTTCCGGCATCCGGTTCGGTGGCCCGCGCTGCCGGAGCGACACCCTCCACGGTAATTTCGCCCCAGGTGTTTGAGAAATCGGGGGAGCTATTTGAAGGCGTTGACGGGCTGTCGGTCGGTACGAGAGCCTGGCTTGCCATCTCATCGATGGCCGCCGGCATTTCGGAGGAAACGGGGTCGGCTGCCGTCGCCTGGCTTGCGGCCGGCAGTTCCAGGGCCGCGGGGGTCAGCATGATCTGGAACCCCGAATCACCCACCTCGACCCAGCTCGTGGCCGGTGTCTTCAGTCGAACGGTGATGCGGGTGATCGGCGTGCCTTCCTCATCGTGCCAGATGTCGGTCTGGATCCCGGTCATCAGGGCCGTTTCCATTTCGGCTGTCCGGGGAAGCGAGTGATTGGCGCCGGGAATGTCAAAGACCAGGATTCCCGGATCGTTGACGGCGACCGTCTTGCATTCCACCTTGCGATCGGCATTGAAGGTCAACTGGGTGGCGCCCCCGATTTCCTGGAGAGCCAGATTGTTCAAGTTGGCGCGCTTCTCCGGTCCGGCGGCAGCCAGACCGATTACGAGAGCCGCCAGAGCCAGCGCTCGCAGAGTGGCGCCAGTCTTACCTGCGTTTCTTGCTGGCATGGCCCTTTTCCTCTTTCGGTTTGAGTTTCAACGTGACGGTCGTGGACGATCCGAAGAAATGCTGGCGAATGCTGAGCGATTCGCGGGTGATGCCGGCCACTTCGCCGTTCACCACCGGGTCACCGACGCGCAGGACAAAACCATTACCCTCCTGGTCCTCGACCAGGGCGAACTTGTCGCTGTCGCCCCACATGACGCCCAGAAGATCGATCGAGCCGATATCGGGGAGCCGCTTGGAATCCTCGGAGACGAAGCGACCGGAGACCAGCGAGCCGAAGGGGTCGCGCAGTCCGGTGGCCGCGTAGTAGTACGATTCACGGGTATAGGTCAGGTCGTTGGCCGGCGGTTCGTCGGCGGGGTAAGCTGCTGCCGGAACCAGGCTGCTCCATCCCGAAAGCAGGGCAATGGCCAGCCCGCAGCGCCGTGCGGCGGGGTTCCGGAGAATGTCCTTGATCCTACGATTCATTGGCGATCTCCTTGGCCTTCGCCCGGGTGGCCTTGCCTGCGGCCGCCGAGCGACGATCCTTCCGGCTCGTGCCGGTTTCGACGACGGCTGCGTCCTCGTCCTCTTCGGCGTCAGGGTCCGTCGGCGTTGGGTTCAATGTGAATGCCGAGGCCGTGAACGATGCGATGACGGTGCGGGAATCGTCTTCGGCCTTGCTGGCGGCCAGATTGAGATGTGACACCTTCACGATTCGCGACAGGTTGGCCACCTCGGCCAGGAACTGTCCGACATCGTGATAGTCGCCCGTCACCTTCACGTCGACGGGATTCTCGATGTAGTAGCCCTGAACCACCTGTGGAAGCGGCTTGAACAGCTCGAACTCGACGCCGGACTGCTGGCCGACGAGACTGACCATCCGGAGCAGGTTGGCAACTTCCTTCTCCTCGGGCAGAAGAACCCGGGCCGCCTCGTAACGCCCACGGATCGCCTCAAACTCCCGCTCCACGCGGGCCATCGAGGAGAGCGTCTGGCGCGCCTTGTTCAAATCAGAGGAAAGCTGTTCGTATTTTCCCTGCAGCTCCTTTTTCTCCGCCGTCATCGCCCGGTACCCGAAGGGAACGAACGTGGCAAAGAAGTAGAGGTAGCTGAGCCCGGCGATGGCAATGCCCGCCAGGATCAGTTTCTGCGATTTGGGATCCTTAAAATCCATCGCCGTCCTCCTCGTCGTTCAACAGGGCCGCCACCGATCCGGCATTGGGGCGCGTGGTGGAGCCGGGTACGACATCGGCGGTCACGGTGAACTGGGTCACTTCGCGCTCTTCGATCAACCCCTTTTGCGTGACGACGAGGTCGATGTTGTGGAAGATTTCACTCTTGTCCAGTCTCAGCATGAGATCGGCCACAACCAGGTTGGAGAACGTGACCCCTTCCATGGTGACCTTCGAGCCGCCCTGATCCTTGAACGCCGTCAGCCAGAGATAAGACGGCATGTCGGCGGCCACCTCGTCCATGAGGCGCACGGAATGAAACCGCCCCTTGTCCAGGTCCTGGATGATCGTGAGGCGCGTGTTCAACTCCTCGCGCTGGCGGGTCAACTCATTGACCTTGTCGATCTGCGGCTTCAGGCGGCGGGCCTCTTCCTCGGCGCGTGCGATGTCGCGGCCAAGTGACGAGATCTTCGACCGCTCCACGACCGTGATGCCAATGACGGCGGCCAGGAAGATTCCGACCATGACGAAGGGAGCCACGCTGGACACCCCCGGAAGGGCAAACTTCCTCCGCTGGACCCGTTCTTCCTGGGGAAGAAGGTTGATCTGGATCATCGGTCGTCGACCTTTCTCAGAGCCAGTCCGATGCCGACCGTTAAGGTCGGCGCCAGTACCCTGGGGTCCCCGCCATTGAAGATTGCCACGTCGTGTGTGATCCGCTTCAACGGATCGGCAATCTCCACCGGCACCTGGTGGCGGCGGTTCAGCAGGTCCACGAGACCCGGTATCCGCACCCCACCACCCGACAGAAGAATGCGGGTGATGCGCTCGGTATCGCCGGACGTCTTCAAGTAGACCACGGACCGCTCGATGGCCATCGCCAGGTCTTCACAGACCTGTTGTACGACGGCATTGAGATCGAAGGTGGGCGCTTCATCGCCGCGGATTGCGAGCGTGGCTTCCGCATGGCTGACGTTGTGTCGCTTCATGATGGCTTCAACGAACGTGTTGCCTCCGAGCGACAGATCCTGCGTGAAGAGCGGAACGCCATTCTGGATGATGTTGATGTTGGTGATCTCGGCCCCGACGTTGACCAGCGCCACCACTTCGTCGGGAGCAAAGTCATAGTTGGCCATGATCGCGTTCTGGACGGCGAAGGAGTCGACGTCGATGATGACCGGCGTGAGGCCGGCTTCGCGGATCAGGTCGGCGTGGGCGTTGAGCATGTCGCGCTTGGCGGCCACCAGCAGAACCTGCATCTGCTTCGGGTTGGGCTCACCCTCGAGGATCTGGAAGTCGAGGGAGACGTCATTGATGTCGTACGGGACGTGCTGCTCGGCCTCCCAGTGGATGGCTTCCTTCGCATCCTCCTCTGCCAGTCGATCCATCAGGATCTTTTTGACGATGACCGCGCGCCCCGAGACGGCGCTGACGACGCGCCGGGTGCGGATCTTCTTCGACTCGAACAGATTCTGGATCGTCTCAACCACCAGCTGACGGTCCATGACTTCCCCGTCCACGATGGCTTCCGGCAGGAGATCGATGGCGCCGTAATCCTTGAGGCGATGACTGTCGCCGGTGGACTCGAGCTCCACGATCTTGATGCTGCTCGAGCCAATGTCGAGCCCGACGACTGACCTGGGTCCTTTGAAGAACATCCGTTCACCTACCTCGCGGGTCAAAGGTCAAGGGTTCCCTCTTCCGACCCCGTGCCGGATCAGAGGACCGCGACCGGTCTCCCCGGTGGGTCATTTGACGCCACCCGGGGTCCAAAAATAGAATCGACCCCCTTGCGCCAACCTTTAATGAATTTCGCCCCACGCTCTTCGGGGATTGCGCTGATTCGCGCGGCCGGGGGTGGTTTGGCCCTTTTGGCCGGCCTCCTCTACTTGAACGCGCTCCTTGGGCGCACCGGGGGTGTCCTCTCCCCACCCCTGGATGACACCTGGATCTATCTCCAGTACGCCCGGAGGCTGGCCGAGGGGCATTTCTTCAGCTATACGGCGGGTGCCACCCCCTCCACCGGAGCCTCCTCCCTGCTGCATCTCGCGCTGCTCGTCCCGGGCTGGTGGGTCGGGTTTCACGGGATGTCGTTCGCCGTATATGCCATCGGACTCGGGATGGCCGGGCTTGCGGCCACCCTGGTCGCCGCCGGCCTCTTGACCCGGTCCCTTGTCGATCGCATGGCCGGACCAAGGCCGGGCCTCGTGGCGGGGCTTACGGTCGTGCTTCTCCTCGCGGTTCGCGGTCACCTGGTCTGGGCGGCGCTTTCGGGCATGGACACGATTCTCTACGCTTTGGCGCTGGCGATGATCGGTGCTGTCGTGGCCCGGGCCGGGCCAGGCCCCGGAGCCGCCTGGTGGATGGCGGGCGCCCTGGGTTTCGTCCGCCCCGAGGGAATCCCGATCGGCTTCGTGACGCTCCTGATTCTCTGGTTCGAGAACTGGCGACAGCGACCCGGCACCGAAGCCACGGACGCGGGGCGTCGGCTGCGGGGCGGACTGGTTTGCGCGGTCGTATTTCTCGGGGCGACCGCACTCCTCCTGGCCCCGCCGCTCCTCAACCTGATGCTCACCGGCTCGCCCGAGTGGGACAGCATGCGGGTGAAGGGCCTCTGGAGCGAAACGCGGCCGGATGTCCTCGTCCGGTCGATCCGCGCCCTTCCGGGCGTATGGGGAGAAATTGCGGTCCTGCCCCTGGATGACTTTCATCGGCTGCGCATGAGTCGGCCAATCGAGGCGCTTGGCATCGCCCTCATGGCGGCGGGGTTCGCCCTGGGTTGGATCCGGGCTCTTGCCGGAAGGCTGGGCGTGGCAGGTCGTTTGCTCGCCATCTGGATTCCGCTGATGGTCCTCCTGGGCGGGCTTTCCCCGGGCTGGCATTCTCATTATTACCGCTATCAGATCCCTCTCCTGGTTCCCGTCACGGTGCTCTGCGTTGCCGGGTGGTGGGGAATGTCCGCGCGGTGGCCTGGCCGCCGGGCTTTCCTCGTGCCGACGGCCGCGGCGCTGGCCGCTTTGATCCTCTACTTTCCCGGCTTTCAACAGATGCGCAATCGTTACGGTCAAAATGGCGCGAACATCCTCGAGCAGCAGATCACGAT
>JAWXBZ010000032.1:0-14142 GCA_034440375.1 Candidatus Eiseniibacteriota bacterium | reverse complement strand
CGCATCCCATGGGATGCGCCCATTACAAGGAGTGCAAGGGGGGGGCCGTGGTCGAGGACCTGGTCAAGATCGGCGCCGGGGTGGTCGTATTGCCCGGCGTCCGGATCGGCCGGGGGGCGTTGATCGGGGCCGGATCCGTTGTCGTGGCCGACGTGCCGGCGGGGATGGTCGTGGCCGGCAATCCGGCCCGGGTGATCAAGAAGGTCGATGAACTCACCTGTCCGCCCGGATTTTACGAGCGCCCCTACGTCTGGGAACCCTATGTCACGCCGAAGGCCTGAGGTCGCCCCGAACTAGATGGCTCTGTCGACCGTCCCGAGTACCGAGATCGAGGCCCGCCTCGAACGCACCCGCGCCCGGCTTCGGATGGCCGATGTCGAAGCCGCCCTGATTATCCAGCGTGCCGACTTTTTCTATCTCACCGGCACGGCCCAGAACGGTCTCCTGTCGCTTCCCGCGGAATCGGACGGCGAGCCGCTGCTCCTGGTCCAGAAAAGCCGGAGCCGCGCGCGGGAGGAATCGCCGATCGCACGGCAGGAGCCTCTCGACTCACCGCGGGGTCTGGCCAGCGCCCTTCGCGCGGCGGGTCACGGTCCCTGGCGGAGGATCGGCCTCGAACTCGATGTTCTTCCCTGGCGCGAGGTGCGACGCCTCGAGGAGCAGTTCCCCGGCGTCGAGTTCGTCGATATCTCGATGCCGCTGCGTGAAATCCGCATGGTCAAATCGGAATACGAAATCCGGCAGATGGAGGGTGCGGCCGAAATTCTGGCCAGGGTCTTCGCCCGTGTGCCGGAAATTCTTCGCGCTTCCGAACGGGAGATCGACGCGGCCGCGGCCATCGAGGGAGAAATGCGGCGCCACCGTCACCAGGCCCTGGTCCGCATCCGTCGCTGGAACATGGAACTGGCCGGAGCCACCGTGGCGGCAGGGCCGTCGGCCAGCCATCCGCAGGCCTTTGACGGCGCGGATGGCAGCGTGGGGCTGTACCCCGCCTTCCCGCACTCGGGAAGCGAGCGTCCCCTCGTTTTTGGCGAACCGATCATGATCGATCTCGTCGCCGGCTTTGGTGGCTACCTCGCCGACAAGACACGCATCTTCGTCCTCGGACGCCTGGTCGATCCGGAATTGTTGGAAGCCCATCGGTTCACGCTTCGACTGCAGGCTGAAATCCAGGACCGCCTGCGCCCGGGGGCCGTTTGCAGCTCGATCTACACCCACGTCATGGAGCAGGTGTCAGCGACCGCCTGGCAGTCCGGCTTCATGGGGTGGGGCGAAAATCAGGTGGCCTTCATCGGCCATGGCGTCGGTCTCGAGCTGGACGAATTGCCAATCCTCTCGGCTCGCTCGAGCACCGCCCTGAAAGAGGGGATGGTCGTGGCCATCGAACCGAAGATCTTCTTCGGCGAAAGGGGAGGCGTCGGCATCGAGAACAGCTGGGTCGTGACCGCCGATGGGTGCCGAAATCTGACCGCCGACTCCAGCGACGAGATCATCGAGGTCTGACGATCCGGCCTAGCGTTTGGTCGGTTTTCCGGGAGGAGCGGCCACCGTTGCCGCCGCGTAAGCCGCCTCGCTTGACCAGCTGAACATCGCGGTGACGCCGCTCTTGTGGTCAGCGACCGGGCCATCCGGAACCATCGAAGGGCAGTAAAGCGTGTCGACGTCATACACGTAGAGTGGCCCGAGAAAGCGGAAGGTGTGCCCGAGGTTGTTCAGGTCGGGCGGCCGAATGCCGTTGATCGAGCGGCCAGGGGTCAGAATCATCCGAAGTCGCTCGACCGCCTCCACGAAGATTCGACCGGCCGTGATGCCGGTGGCAAGCGGTACCCGTTCTATGCGCGTGAAGGGAGGCCCGCCGGCGCCCATCACCAAAATGCCGATAGCCCGCGTCAGCCCCTCTGCCTGTGCCGAGTCGGCGGCCTCGGGCAGCCAGACCTCGCGGCGGACCCACCGCTCGCAGTTCCCTGGAAAAACCGTTTCGCCAGCCGGCGCCTCGGCAATGACCAGCACGGAGAGACCGGACAGATCGGTGCTGTGCCAGCGCCCCCGCGTCACCTGGAAGACCATCACCTTCTGGCAACCGGGTCCAGGTCGGTTCGAACCGAAGTGACCCGGGCAAAGAGGCGCGTCGGTGCAGGCCTCGACATAGTTGCCATTCAACGCGAATTCCTGTGTCGCGGCCCATCCCGTGGCCGGGCCGGTCGGCTGACGTGCGGGGTCCATGGCGGCGAGCACACCCGGCGCAAGGCCGGACAGACTGAGGAGGGCCAGGCCGGGAACGGCGGCCAGGTGGAACGAATGACGCTTCATTGACCGCCGGGAAATGGCGCTGCTATCCTGCTTCATTCTCAATCTCGCTCGGGGGATTGGATGACGCCTGTCATGGCCACCGCTGGACATCCGGCACGCCACAGGACATTCAGGGGGACCGTCCGGGTCCATTGTAGCCGGCGGACGTCAGGTCCGCCCGCCCCGAACCCGTTTTTCATCAGTCAGTTCCGAAACCGTTGCCGGGCGGCATCGTCAGGGTCGCCGCGCCTGAGGTATCCGATTATGCCGATTCGCGAACTTGAACGCACTTTTGATCCCGCCCTGGTGGAAGGGCGGATCTACAAAGCCTGGAAGGACTCGGGCCAGTTTCACGCGCGCCCGACTCCCGCCAGGAAACCGTTCACCATCATGATCCCGCCCCCCAATGTCACCGGGATCCTTCATATGGGCCATGTCCTCGACAACACCATCCAGGACGTCGTCATCCGCTTCCGACGGATGCAGGGGTGGGAGGCACTGTGGCAGCCCGGCACGGATCACGCCGGAATCGCCACGCAAAACGTCGTCGAGAAGAAGCTGCGGGACGAGGGAACCAGCCGCAAGGAGCTTGGCCGCGAAGAGTTCGTGGCCCGCGTCTGGAAGTGGCGCGAGGAGTACGGCGGCGTCATCATCCGCCAGCTCCAACGACTGGGTGCCTCTTGTGATTGGGAGCGCGAGCGCTTCACGATGGACGAGGGGCTTTCCAGCGCCGTCGAGGAAGCCTTTCTCCACCTGTACGCCAAGGGGCTCATTTATCGTGGCCACTATATCGTCAACTGGTGTCCGCGCTGCCAGACGGCCATTTCCGACGAAGAGGTCGAGCACGTCGATGTCGAGGGCCGGCTCCACTTCGTCACCTATCCCTTCGAGATCGGTGGCACGGAGGGGATCACGGTGGCCACCACCCGGCCGGAAACCATACTTGGCGATGTCGCCGTCGCCGTGAATCCGGCCGACGAGCGCTACCAGGCGCTGATCGGCAAATCGGTGCATGTGCCATTCATCGACCGGCCCATCCCGATCATCGCGGACGACTACGTCGAGATGGAATTTGGTGCCGGAGCCCTCAAGGTCACACCGGCCCACGACATCAACGACTTCGAGCTGGGCAAGCGGCACCATCTGGAACCGATCGTGGTCATCGACGAAACAGGCACGATGAATGCCGCCGCCGGCCCCTTCGCCGGCCAGGATCGCTTCGTGGCCCGGAAGGGCGTCGTGCATCGACTCAAGGAGATGGGCCTGCTCGCCCGGGTCGAGAACCACGCGATGAGCCTCGGCCATTGTCACCGCTGCAATACGGTCATCGAGCCGCTCCTCTCGCGGCAATGGTTCGTGAAGATGGGCCCGCTCGCGGAACCGGCGATTCGTGCCCTCAAGTCGGGGCGCCTCCAATTCGCTCCCGAGCACTGGAACAAGGTCTATCTCAACTGGATGACCAACATCCGCGACTGGTGCATCAGCCGCCAGCTCTGGTGGGGGCATCGGATTCCGGTCTGGTATTGCGATCAGGACGCCACGCCACATGCGGGCCGGGGGGCACCAACCGCCTGCACTATCTGCGGGGGAGCGGCCTTCACGCAGGATCCGGATGTTCTGGATACCTGGTTTTCGTCCTGGCTCTGGCCCTTTTCCACCCTGGGCTGGCCCGAAAGGACGAAAGACCTCGACTATTTTTATCCGACGCAATATCTGACCACCGGGCCGGACATCATTTTCTTCTGGGTGGCCCGCATGGTCATGGCCGGCATCGAATTCATGGATCGAGAGCCGTTCCCGGTCGTCTACCTGCATGGCATCGTGCGCGACGAGCAGGGGCGAAAGATGTCCAAGAGCCTCGGCAACTCGCCCGACCCGCTCGATCTCATCGACCGCTACGGGGCGGACGCTCTCCGCTACACGATGATCCTGCTGACCCCCAGCGGCCAGGATGTGCTCTTCTCGGAAAAGAAATGCGAGGTCGGCCGCAACTTCGCGAACAAGATCTGGAACGCGTCGCGTCTCGCGCTCTCCCACATGGAGGGATTCGATCCGGCGGCCACCGATTGGAAGACACTGCCGCTCCAGGATGTCGACCGCTGGATACTCTCCCGGCTCGACGAAACGGTCGAATCCGTCACCGGCAGTCTGGACACGTTCCGTTACAACGAGGCGGCCCGCGATCTGTACGAATTCGCCTGGGGCGACTTCTGTGACTGGTACCTCGAATTCGCCAAGCAACTCTTCTACGCCGAGCCGGGCCCGGAGCGGACCGCCGCGCAGGCGGTCACGCATGAGGTGCTGGCCACGCTGCTCCATCTCCTGCATCCGTTCCAGCCATTCATCACCGAGGAACTCTGGTCGGTGCTGCCGGGCGGCTCGAGCGACGGCGCGTCCCTTCTGATCCGCCGGCCCTGGCCCGTTTCAATTCCGGAGCGCCGCGACGATGCGGCGTCCGCCGGCGTGGCACATCTCAAGGAGATCATCACGTCGATACGCAATCTCCGCATCGAAATGAACGTGTCGCCCGGCAAGAATGTGGACGTCGTGCTCAAGGCCCGCCCAAATGAGTCGGGAATTTTGTCCCGGCTGTCCGGGTACGTCCGCTCTCTCGCCAAAGTGGGGGATCTGGTCATCGGGCCGGAGGTGGCGCGTCCGGAGGTGGCGGCGGCGGCCGTCGTCGGCGAAACCGAGGTCTTCCTCTCGTTGACGGGGGCCATCGACCTGACGGCCGAGTCCGCCCGCCTGAACCGGGAAATAGACAAGATCGAGAAGCTCGCCCAGTCCGTCGAAAAGAAACTGGCCAATGAGGATTTCCGGGCCAAGGCGCCGGCCGAGGTGGTGGAGGCCGAGGGGGAGCGACTCAAGCTCCTCCGCGACACCCGGGCCCGGCTCGCCGATAACCTGGCAATCATTTCAGGAGGAGCAAAATGAACAGGAAGCACGACAGACGGCAAATCAGCTCGAAAATCGCGGCCATCACGCTCACGGTCGGTGTCAGCGCCTTCGGTATCGTCACGCAGGCGGCGGATGGGCCCGGCGTGGCGCTCACGGTTTATAACCAGAACCTGGGACTCGTGAAAGACACCCGCTCGGTCGATCTCAAATCGGGGTCGACGACCATCCGTTTCGATGATGTCTCCGCGCAGATCGACCCCACGTCGGTGCATGTCAAAGCCCTTCAGCACCCCGGCGAAGTGACGGTTCTGGAACAGAACTACCAGTACGACCTGGCCGACGCCGACCGGCTCATGCAGCGTTATCTGAACCGGTCGGTCACCGCCGTCATGAAGGATGGCGCCAGCGTGTCCGGAACGCTCCTGTCATTCGACGGAGGCAGTCTCGTTCTGAAGGACGGTGATGGCGTTCGAATCGTCACCCGCAGCGAAGTGAAGAATGTCTCGCTGGGCGAACTCCCCGGTGGCCTGGTTGTCCGGCCGACGCTGGTGTGGGATCTGGACAGCCAGCGCTCCGGCAGCGAGCTGATCGAGGTCAGCTATCTCACCACCGGCATCAACTGGCACGCCGAGTACGTGGCCGTGGTCGATGCCGAGGACAAAAACCTCGATCTGACCGGCTGGGTCTCCATCGACAACCAGTCCGGCGCCACCTACGAAAACGCCCGGCTCCGCCTCGTGGCCGGGGATATCAACCGCGTTCAGCCGGAAATGCCTCCCATGCCCCGGCGCGAAATGCTCATGTCCGCCGATGGATCGGCCGAGAAGCAGTTCGCGGAGGAGGCGTTTTTCGAATATCACCTCTATACGCTCGCCCGCCCCGCCACCGTGCGCGACCGCGAGACGAAGCAACTGGCCCTCTTTCCGCAGGCCCGGACCGGCGTCATCAAGAAGATGACCTACGATGGTCAGCGCGATGCGAAAAAGGTGTCCGTCAGCGTCGAGTTCGCCAACTCGGAAACCAACGGCCTCGGCATGGCCCTCCCCAAGGGCACCGTCCGCGTCTACAAGCAGGCCAGGGACGGCGCCGAGGAGTTCATCGGCGAAGATCGGATGGACCATACGGCCAAAGATGAAAAGGTGCGCCTGACCCTCGGCAACGCCTTCGATGTCGTCGGCGAACGCACGCAGACCGATTACCAGCGCATCGACGACCGCAATTTCAAACAGTCCGTCAAGATCGAAATCCGAAATCACAAGACCGAGGCCGTCGACGTCTCCATCATCGAACACCTCCCCGGCACCTGGACCGTCACGGAGAAGTCGCATGACTTCAAGAAGACCGACGCCCAGACCATCGAGTTTCCGGTCAGCGTCCCGGCCGACGGCACGGTCACGGTTCTTTATACGGCGCGGATCAAGTACTGATCTGATGACGATTACCGAGCTCGGTGACGGGCCCGACGTCTCAGAACATTCACGCGGTCGCGGCTCGCAGAGATGGTCGCCGCCAGGGGCCAGGAGTCATCGGTGGCCGATTGGACAGCCTTGTCATGGTGGATCGCACCCAAATACGATGAGGTTGGAGGTCGATCATGGTTGGAATTCCCGAATACAAACGTAAACAAATCGCAGCGGCGTGCGCTCGCCATGGCGTGTTGCGTTTGGATGTGTTCGGAATTCTCGACGCAGCGAACCGCTCGACGCCTACTTCAACCTTCTCGATGAACTGAGAGGTCTGCCAGGCGTCGATGTCGATCTCGTGATGGTGGATGCGGTCAAGAATCGCTACATCGCAGCCGACATAGCGCGCACCAGGCAGTCTCTCTACGCCGCGTGACGCACTCGCGTACTTATCGGACATCGTCGATGCTCGCAATGCGATAGCCGGGGCGTTGCGTGAAGTCGAACTGGATAAATACAGGCAGGACCGATTAATGCGTTCCGAGCGCGAGTTCATCAGCATCGGCGAAGCTGTGTCGGCACTCTCGCGTCTTGCACCTGATGCTTTCAAGTCAATTACGAACGCTCGACGCATTGCCGATTTTCGCAACCAGCTCACAGACGAATATCCGACCGTCGATGATACGCTGGTGTGGGCCCTGGCGAAACGAGATGCCCCGGTGCTTCGCGATGAATGTTCCGCGATCATGGGTCGCCTTGAGGGCGAATCAATTTAGGTTGCAGACTAGCGGGTGGGTTGTGTCATTACGGTCGTGTCAGCTCCACTCAGGACCGATCCCGCCCCCCGCGCTATAATCCCGCCCTCATGACACGCGCCCCCTTCCAACTCGTTTCCAAGTACGAACCGTCCGGCGATCAGCCTCAGGCCATTGAGGAACTGGTGGCCGGGCTTGCGGCTGGGCTGCAGAATCAGACGCTTCTGGGGGTTACCGGTTCGGGCAAGACATTCACGATGGCCAATGTCATTGCCCGGTATGGGCGGCCGACACTGGTCATCTCCCACAATAAGACGCTGGCGGCGCAGTTGTACGGAGAGTTTCGGCAGTTCTTTCCGAACAATGCCGTGGGCTACTTCGTGTCCTACTACGACTACTACCAGCCCGAGGCGTACGTCCCGTCCACGAACACCTACATCGAGAAGGACGCCTCGATCAACGATGATATCGACCGGCTCCGGCTGGCGGCCACCACCAGCCTCCTGTCGCGCGATGACGTGGTCATCGTCGCTTCCGTTTCCTGCATCTACGGCCTCGGTAATCCCGATTCCTACAAGAAGCAGATGCTCTATGTGAAAGTCGGGGATTCGATCCGCCGGCAGGAGATCCAGGGGCAGCTGGTGGCGCTGCAGTACACGCGGAACGACATCGACTTTCGCCGTGGCACGTTTCGCATCCGGGGCGATGTGCTGGAGGTGCGGCCGGCCTACGAGGAGCATGCCATCCGCATCGAGCTGTTCGATGACGAAGTCGAGGCGCTTTCGATCGTCGACCCGCTGACCGGGCGGACGATGACCAAACTCGATCGCGTGGCCGTCTATCCGGCCAAGCACTTCGTGACCGAACGGCCAAAGCTCGAGGCTGCCGTCAAGAACATCAAGGTAGAGCTCCGGGATCGGCTGGCTGAATTCAACGCCAACCAGAAGTACCTCGAGGCGGAGCGGTTGAAGAGCCGGTGCGAGTACGACATGGAAATGATGATGGAGCTGGGGTATTGCTCCGGAATCGAGAACTACAGCCGCTGGCTGGATGGCCGCTCAAAGGGCCAGCGTCCGCATTGCCTGCTCGACTACTTCCCGAAGGAGAAGGACTGGCTGCTGATCATCGACGAATCGCACGTGTCGGTGCCGCAGATCGGGGCCATGTACGAGGGAGATCGGAATCGGAAGCAGACGCTGGTCGACTTCGGCTTCCGGTTGCCGTCGGCGTTGGATAACCGGCCGCTGAAGTTTCAGGAGTTCGAGACTCTGGTGCCGCCCACCCTGTTCGTATCCGCCACGCCGTCCGATTTCGAGCTTCGGAAGTCCGCCGGCGTCGTTGTCGAGCAGATCATCCGGCCGACCGGCCTCATCGACCCGGAAATCATCCTGCGGCCGATTTCCGGGCAGATCGATGATCTCATGGAGGAAATCCGGACCACGGTGGCCCGCGGGGAACGCGTCCTCGTCACGACCCTGACCAAGCGGATGTCCGAGGACCTCTCCGATTTTCTGCTCGGGGCCGGCATCAAGGTGGCCTGGCTCCACTCGGATATCGACGCCATCGCCCGAATGGAAATCCTGCGCGGCCTCCGCCTGGGCAACCACGACGTGCTGGTCGGCATCAACCTGCTTCGCGAAGGGCTCGACCTCCCCGAAGTGGGGCTCGTGGCCATCCTGGATGCCGACAAGGAGGGATTCCTCCGCTCGGAAACCAGCCTCATCCAGACGGCCGGCCGGGCGGCCCGAAACGTGGCCGGGCGCGTCATTCTCTACGCCGATCGAATGACCGGGTCGATGCAACGGGCCATCGACGAGATGAGCCGTCGAAGGGAAAAGCAAAAAGCCTTCAATCTCGAACATGGCATCACGCCCATGACGATCGTGAAGTCGATCGAGGATGTCATGCTGGCGACGACGGTGGCCGATGCGGGTCCGGACAAGGAGGAAGGGGATCCGGCCGTGAACCTGCTTCGCCATCTGACGTCCACTGACAAGCCGGAAATGATCCGATTGCTCGAGCGGGAAATGCGCCAGGCGGCCAAGGCGCTCGAGTTCGAACGGGCCATCAGCCTGCGCGACAAGATTGATGAACTGAAGGCGGAACTCCGTTGATGGTGTCCGGCCCGGGCGGCCCGCCGCCCGACATCAAGGACGTTCGGGAGGCGGCGCGACCGCTCATCCGTCTGGCGCTGGCCGAGGACTTCGGTGAACGGGGCGATGTCACCTCGCTGGCGACGATTCCGGTGGGGGCCACCTCGACGGCCATCCTCGTCTCCCGTCAACCCGGGGTGCTGGCGGGGCTGGACATCGCGCGCGATGTCGTGGCTTCGGTTGATCCGGGCGTCGCGTTCGAGGCGCTGGCGGCCGACGGGGAAGCGTTGACGGTTGGTCGCCTCGTGGCGCGGTGGCAAGGTTCCTCGCGTTCCCTGCTCGCTGCCGAGCGGACTGCCCTCAATTTCCTGCAGCGTCTGTCCGGTGTGGCCACGCAGACGCGCCAGTTTGTCCTCGCGCTGCGGGGAACGGGGGTGCGGGTCCTCGACACCCGCAAGACCACGCCCGGTTGGCGGCTTCTCGAGAAGTACGCCGTGGCCATGGGGGGCGGAGCCAATCATCGCCTGGGCTTGTTCGATCTCATCCTGATAAAGGACAACCACGAACTGGCGGCCGGTGGTATCGGATCAGCCGTGATACGGGCTCTGGCCGGCCGTCCGGCCGGAGTCGGGGTGGAAGTAGAGGTGCGCACGCTGGCCGATGTCACCGAGGCACTGGTCCATCCGATCGATGGCCTCTTGTTCGACAACATGACGCCGGAGGTGATCGACGCGGCGGTTTACCTGGTCCGCCAGAGTCGCCTCGAACCGGGCCGGCTCCGCCCGTTCATCGAAGTGTCGGGTGGCATCACGCTGGCCACGATCAACAGCCACGCACGACCCGGCGTCGATTTCATATCCGTCGGGGCCCTGACCCACTCGGCGCCATCGCTTGACCTGGCGCTTGATTTTGAAGAAGGGGAACCGTCGTGAGCGACGAACGCGAATCCAGTTTCGGCGGGTCGATTCAGGCGGTCGTTCAGCGGGCGCGGCATGTTACCCGTGTCCACTTTCACGGGGCCGTCGGGTCGACAAACGCCGAGGCACTCGACCTGGCAAAGGCGGGCGCGCCACATGGAACGCTCGTTATCGCGGATCGGCAGACGGCCGGGCGGGGCCGGATGGGGCGGCGCTGGGAATCGCCGCCCGGAGTTGGCCTCTGGTTTTCATGGATATTGAAGCCTGATCTCCCGCTGGCCTCGGGCTTCCTGGTCACCGTGGCCGGCGCCCTGGCGGTGGTCGAGGCCGCAGGCAGGATGACGGGTAGGTCGGCCCATGTCCGCTGGCCGAATGATGTCCTGATCGGGGAGAGGAAGCTGGCCGGCATCCTCGCGGAGGCTCGGGGCGATGCGGGACGCCTCGAGGCCGTCGTCCTCGGAATCGGCGTGAATGTGAATCAGTTGGAAGGTGATTTTCCCGCCGAACTGGGCGGAAGTGCCACATCAATGATCATCGAATCGGGCCATGCCTTCGACCGAGCGCTGGTACTGGCCGGAATCGTGGAGTCGTTTGAATTTCTTTACGATCGAATGATGCGGGACGGTGGATGTCAACTCATCGACGAGTGGCGCCGGGTCATGCCACTGATCGGTCATCGGATTTCATTGACGCTGGCCGATGGGGTTGTGACCGGGCGGGCCTTGTCCGTTGCCGATGACGGGGCCCTGGTGGTCGAGGAAGATGGCGGCGCGTGCCGCTCCTTCCATGCCGGCGATGTCCGACTCTTGAGGGAGGCCCTGTGACCATTCCATTCATCAAGATGGAGGGCGCCGGAAACGACTACGTCTACATCGATATACTTCCGGGCCGCGGCGTACCTCTGGCCTCGCTGGGCAACCTGCCGGACCTGGCGCGCGCCCTCAGCGACCGGCACTTTGGCGTCGGATCGGACGGCCTCATCCTGATCGGTCCCTCCGAGCGTGCCGACGCCCGCATGCAGATGTTCAACGCGGACGGCAGCGAAAGCGAGATGTGCGGGAATGGAATCCGTTGTGTCGCGCGCTATCTGCACGACGAAAAAGTCGTCACCGGCACGCGGCTCACCGTCGAAACCGGCTCCGGTGTCCTGGATCTGGCGATCGAGTTATCCCATGGTGAGGTTGCCGGTGTCCGGGTCGACATGGGTGCGCCGCGCCTCGAACGCTTCGATATCCCCATGCGCGGCGTGCCGGGCCGGGTGATCGACGAGCCTCTAGAACTTGACGGTCACCGGCTGCACATCACGGCCGTCTCGATGGGGAATCCACACTGCGTTGTCTTCGTCCCATCGGTCGACGACGCACCGGTCCAGACCCTGGGGCCGTTGCTGGAAACGCACCCACTGTTCCCGGAACGAACCAATATCGAATTTGTCGAAGTCCTCGATCGTGGTCGCGTGCGCCAGCGGACATGGGAGCGTGGGAGCGGCGAGACGCTGGCGTGCGGCACCGGCGCCTCGGCTGTCTGCGTGGCCGGCGTCCTGACCGATCGGACCGAACGCGTCATCGAGAACCAGTTGCGCGGGGGGAAACTTCATCTTGAGTGGCGGGCCTCCGGCTCCGTACTGATGAGCGGACCCGCGCGGGAAGTCTTTCGGGGGCACTGGTCAGGGCCTCTGGACCGGCATCGGTGGACCGGGGAATGATCGGGGGCCGAATCTTCCAAACGTTTTCAAGATAATAAGTTAGATGGTTCGACGGCATCACGTCACCGCGGGTGGTAACCGTGTGTACGGATCGGAGGTCGCATTAACCTGACAGAAAAGGTGACCGGAGTCGGGTCAAAATCCTCGTTCCGTGCGTCGTGAGATGCATTTAGTGATTGAATCTCCACGGATATCCTTCTAATATGCAAAATGTATGGGGTCAATTCGACCCGGCCAATCTAGTCATATCCCGCAAGGCAGTTCTGACTGTTCCAGACAGGACGATATCGATCAACTGTCAGGGGCATGGGCACCCAGACGATCATCGCGGGAAAGGGGGACTTCGGTGGCCGCACCGAAAAAACCAAGAAGCTCGTAAGACAATCCCGATCGCCGCTCCGAATTTTTTGGCCGCCGGCCGTTGAACCTCTCTAACGACACCGGCCAGTGACACTGGACACGACAGCTCGAGACGACTCGTTAAGGAGGTTCCGATGAGGAAAGCGATAGCGGCGGCCATGCTGCTCAGCCTGGCCATTCTTCCGCAGGTGGCCAAGGCCGATGTCTTCCTGGCCGATTTCACCGGGTTCGATTGGACATGGCCGAACAACAGCTGCCTGGATTGCACGAATCAGTACTACGAGGCCCAGGGAACCATCGGCGCGGTCAATCCAACCTTCCTGAACTATAATTACGCTGCCAATCAGTACACGTTCATCCTTGGCGATAATTTGTTCTTCTCCTCGGCCGACACGTTCGGCACGATCGTGGTCGCGCATTACGTCAACGGCAGCATTCACTTCATCTGCGACAGCAAGACCACCGGCACGGCGGCCACGTTCAACTACCTCAGCGATTGCGATCCTTTCTTCGATCGCCTGACCTTCGCCGACGGTGACACGACGCTCTCCGGTAATTTCTCCAGCTTCGACATCGTGTTCGACACCGTGAACGGCGACGGCAATCTGGCCGGCCTGACCAACTGGTACGGCGGTAGCCAGATCGGCAATATTCCGGTCAATCAGCGTACCGGCTGGACCTTCGGCGCCATCGGCATCCGTACCGGCATCACACCGTGCGGCTATCACTGGCAGGTTGACGGTGAGTGCTATCTCCAGGAAACGGTCAACGTTCGCCCGGCCACCTGGGGTCAGATCAAGAATCTTCTGAATCCGAACGCTCGCGTTCAGATTCGTCGCTGAGGCATCGGCCGGCCGTCGACGTCGGCGTCACAACGGGTGACGCTCCGCCGCCGGCCCCGATTTACGACTTGAAAGGGGGCGGTAATGCGCCATAGGGGTACTACTTCAATGATCGCTCTGCTTGCAGCCGTCGTTCTCAGCGGAACGGCGACCGCGGCCACCAATCCCGTCATCGATTGGACGGGCCCGATGTCGGCGGCTTTCGAGCCGAACTTCGTCGCGCCGCACAACTCGACGGCTGGAAACGAACTCAAGATCGTCGGCATTATCACGCTGAACTTCCAGGCGCCGCTCACCAGTCTGAATCCGGCTGTTGGGAATTCGGGCGGCGAGTACACGTTCGTCTTCGATCAGTTGATCTCGCAGGGCACCGTCGACCTGGGTCCCGTGCGCCGCACCAACTACACCGGCGGCCGCTGGCGGGTGTTTCAAGACGCAACGACGCCCGCAGTCTTCGGGACCGCTCCGCCAAACTTGACCTCACCCTCGACGTTTGAAGACGGCACGGTCATCCTGAGCGGCACGTTTTCGAACTTCTACACCCAGTCCAACGAACTCAACAACGGCGGCAACTACAATGCCGACATCGTGGTCAGCGGCGGCACCGCCTTCCACCTGTTGCAGAGTGACAATGCTCTCTGCGGTGGTTACCTGATCGGTGTCTGGAACCGGACCTCGGGAAGCTTCCCGGCCGGCTACATTCGCTCCGCGGATGGCAAGATGGATTTCATCAACTGCCCCGTGGCGGTCGAGCCGACCACCTGGAGCCGGATCAAGGGACTGCTGGACCAGTAAAAGCACAACGAAGCCCTTCCGCTTGCGGAGCGGGTGAAGATGAATATGGCGGGAGGCGGCTGAAAAGCCCCTCCCGCTTTTGTTG
>JAWXBZ010000031.1:0-17924 GCA_034440375.1 Candidatus Eiseniibacteriota bacterium | reverse complement strand
TTCAAAGGCCCAGGCCCAGCCGCTCGACTGTACCTGGTCGATCGAATCGTCAATCTTGTTGCCGTCATCATCGCGCCAGGCTTCGGCCCGGGTTGACGCACCGGCGAGCAGAGCTGCCGCCAGCATCCATGGGGTGATCGTTCGCAACGTCATCATGATCAACTCTCCTCCAGACTGTTCTCACTTGCGGAGGCGGGTCGAGGCTCGACCCGTCAGCAGGGGGAATGTCGATCCACGGGGTTGACGGAGAGTTGACTCGGCGTGTTGGGCTCATTGCTAACTTATTTGCTTACAATTAATTAGACTATTTTTTCTGATCCGGAACTATCAACCAAAAAAACTGGGGCGGCTCCTTGCGGAGCCGCCCCTACGGCGAACAAGAGCGGGCTTGAGGACTCTTGGTCGCGCGATCCCCCCCTCAGGGATATTGACGGTTCCCTGACGAACCGCAGCCGGCCTGGATCTCAAACCTATTGGGAGGCATCCCCAGGCTTTGAGGACTGTGAACCGGCAGAACCGAACACAGCACGTCAGGGAACCAACTCTATGGTTACGACCCGCCAAGTTTTTCAAACACTTGTTCCGCGGGGCGGAACTTGAATACGGGACTCAACCGAACCTCGTTCGACGGAGGTCGCAAGAGGCGTCCTGATGATGGCTGCCTGGACACCATCAGTAGCCTTGCCGGGGTTGGAGATTTGACGTTTGCAACCGGAGTGCTGGTTGTCTCCCTCGGCCCGGCTGAGCCTCGCTTGCAGGGTTAGGTATAGGCACCGATCATGCCAACGAGGAGACGGGTTCCGAGAACGCTGTAAGTGCTTGCAAATGCTCACCGGATCGTCAAATGACCGAGTCCCCGGGGGAGGCAGGCCTGTTTACGATTTCGGGAATCAGGTATCCATCCCGGGCGATTGGATCCTGTAATCGTTTACATTGCAACTGGTTGGAAGCTGGGTACTACCTTCGGTGGCAACTGTTACATCATATTCCGACCCCGCCGGGGATGGCGGGGTCGGTGGACGTCAACATCAGTCAGTCCGATGGTTCGGATACGCCCCGCAACGCGTGAGCGGCAGCTTTCTGAGGTCCCTCGATCGAAACATCGCTGAGCGCCAGGATTCCGACCAGGTGTTCGCTGCGATCAAGCACCGGCAACCGTCGCACCTGGAGATCTGCCATCTTCTGGGCCGCCGACTCGATCAGTTCGTCGTCGAAGACGTACAGGAACTTGCTGGTCATTGCCTCGCGAACCTGAGTTGCCTCGACGTCCATCCCTTCGGCCACCGCGCGAATCGTAATATCCCGGTCGGTGATCATTCCCACCAGTCGGTCCTTATCCCCGACCGGAAGGGCGCCGATATCGCAATCGCGCATCAACCGGGCCGCGTCGCGCAGGCTCATGTCGGGCGTTGCCATTTCCGTGTGGCTCGTCATCACTTCTCGTACTGTCATGGGCGCTCCTCCTTCATTTTTCATTGCCGATCACGCAGACCTGTCACGCCGCTCGTTTCGGCACAGTGGACGCAGCAGTAGATGTCTGCCTCGTCCTGCACCCCGTGTCCGATGACACGACAGCTGCAATGGGCGCAGATGGGTGCCAAGGCATGGATGGCGCACTCAAAGCTGTCGAAGACATGTCGTTTGCCGTCCTGGATCACTTCGAATGTCCTGTCGTAGGTGTTTCCGCACACATCGCACGTGTTCATGGTTCCTCCCAAACGGGCCCGATTCGGGCTATATTCGATGGTCATGCAAAAATCGTGCGACGGCGGGGGTGTTGAGGGCAAGGTCGTACCGGGGCGTGGCTCCCCTTGGGCTTACGGGGATCGGCGGCGCGTGCCGATGTTCAGATGGCCGGAACGGGCCGTTCGCAGAGGAGGCACCCGATGGGCGCAATCGGGAAGGATCTCCCGAATCGGGACAAAACTACCGTCAGCGGACGACGCGACGGCGGTTCCTGACGAAGTCCGCGAAGACGTATCCGCCGAGGTTATCGAGGCCGGTGTAATACGCCCGTCCCTTGTTGAGGCGCGTCATTTCCTCGACGAACTCGACCAGGGCATGGTCCTGGGCCACCATGAACGTGGTGATCGCGATGTTCTTGCGGCGGCAGGCCACGGCCTCGTCCAGTGTTCGGTTGACGATTTTAGGGTCCAGGCCAATTGAATTCTTGTAGAGGCGTCCCTCCTCGAACATGGCGGAGGGTTTGCCGTCGGTGATCATGAAAATCTGCTTCTGGACATGCTTCTTCGTTCGCAGAATTCGCTGGGCCAGCTGCAGGGCGGCCTTGGTGTTGGTGTGGTACGGGCCGACACCGCTGTAGGTCAGTTCCTCAAGTGGGACGACGCGCGCGTCGTCGCCGAAGAGCAGAATATCGAGGCTGTCCTTGGGATAGCGGGTCAGGATCAGCTCGGACAGCGCCAGAGCCACCCGTTTCGCGGGCGTGATGCGATCCTCACCGTACAGGATCATGCTGTGACTGATATCGAGGCAAAGGACGGTGGCCACGCTGGTCCTCATCTCTTTTTCGTGCACCTGCAGGTCATCCTCGGTGATGTTGATGTCGTCCAGGCCGTGGCGCAGAGCCGAACGGATCGTCTGGATCTGGTCGAGGTCGGCAATCGAATCGCCAAAAACGTAGGCGCGGCTTTCGGGGAGCGTCTCACTCCCTTCGCCGGTGTGGCTGGTTCGATGTTCGCCTCCGGCGCCTTTCCGAAGCTGGCCAAAGATCAGGTCAAGGCTTTCCTGACGGATGCTGCGCTCACCCTTCTTCGTCAGGACAGCCCGATCGCCTTCCTGGCGGATGATGTCCTGCTTCTCCATTTCGGCGCGGAAAGCATCCAGATCGAAGCCGGGCGGCAGGATACCTTTCTGCTTCAGGAATTCGAGCCATCGGAATGCCTCCTCCACATCGCCGTCCGTCTGAAGGAGGAGATGGTTGAAGAGGGAGCGAAGCGTCTCGAACTGGCGGAGCATGTCCGCCAGCGCGTCATCCCATTCGGAGTAGCGAAATTTCATGGGTGATGTGGCTGACCGCTCAGCGCTTCGGATCGCCGAGGTTGGAAAGCATCGTCTGGAACATGTCCAGGAATCGGACCTGCCCCTCGAGTTCTTCCTTGGCCAGGATGGCGCTCTGGTGCAACCCTTCGAGAATCAGCTCCATGGTCGGGGCCAGCAGGTCGGGGTCTTCGCTGCCGGTGAACTTGACAGCCGCATCCTTGAGGCCCGGCACTTTGTTCAGCGCGGCAAAGTAGTCGGCCGCCGGGTCGTCGTCTCCGATTTCCAGCTTCTTCCCCTGGCTGAACCAATCGACAATCTTTCGGTACGGGCTCGTGGCCACCTCTTCCTTTTCCGCGCTTTTCTTGCCGCGGTGGGCCGGCGGGAAGTGGCTCTCGAAGATTTCCTTGACCGCCCGGCCGATCAGGTGTTTGGCCACCTTTATCGGCCCTTCCTGTTCCCCCTCGTACACCAGTTCGATCTTGCCGGTCAGCGAGGGAACGGCCGCCTGGAGGTCGGCGATTCGCGCCACGACCGGATTGTCGCCCGTCTTCAGCGCCCGCCGCTCCATGTTCGACAGAACGTTCTCCAGCGCGGTGATCGACAGGCGCGCCGAGACGCCGGAGTTCTGGTCGACATAGTCGCTGTCGCGCGCCTGGAACGCGATCTCCTCGATGATCTCGCGCAGCCAATCCGGGACGACGAGTCTCGATCCCGCATCCCGCTCGAGCCAGGCTTCCTGGTTGGTGATGGCCAGGGCCGTCGCCAGATCCTCCGGGTAGTGCGTCATGATCTGGCTGTCGATCCGGTCCTTGAGCGGGGTGATGATGCTGCCGCGGTTGGTGTAATCCTCCGGGTTGGCCGAAAAGACGATGGCCACGTCGAGCGGCAGGCGGACGTCGAAGCCGCGAATCTGGACGTCCTTTTCCTGCAGGACATTGAGCAGGCCCACCTGGATGCGGGGTGCCAGGTCCGGTAGTTCGTTGATGGCGAAGATGCCACGATTGGCCCGGGGAACGAGGCCGTAATGGATGACCTCTTCATTCGAGAAGTCGAGCTTTCTCGAGGCGGCCTTGATGGGATCGATGTCGCCGATCAGGTCGGCGATCGTCACGTCCGGCGTGGCCAGTTTCTCGTGATACCGGAGATCGCGATGAATCCAGTCGATGGGGGTGGCGTCGCCGAGTTCCGACAACGTGCGGCGGCCGAGCGCCGAAACCGGATGGTACGGATGGTCGTTGATCTCGCTGCCGGACACCACCGGAATGAATTCATCCAGGAAGCGCGTCAGGCCGCGAAGCAGGCGCGTCTTGGCCTGGCCCCGCAGGCCGAGGAGAATGACGTCGTGCTTCGACAGGATGGCATTGACCAGCTGCGGGATGACCGTGCGGTCATAGCCGATGATGCCTGGAAAGAGAATTTCGCCGGACTTGAGGAAAGCGAGGAGGTTTCGCCGCATTTCCTGTTTGACCGTCAGATCGTTGTAACCGGAAGCGCGCAGGCTTCCGAGAGTCGTTGGGCGTGTCATCCGCGGTGAACTCCGGTCGGCGCAGGTAAGTAAGATCGGCTAGGCCGCGGAACCGTCGAGGCCGAGCTCGACGGCTGCGGGCTTGAGCGCGTCAATGAGAAAACTGATGTGTTCCCGGAGGTCGACGCCGTAGGCCTCCGCCCCGTGGCGGATCTCCTCACGGTTAACCTGCCGGGCGAAGGCCTTGTCCTTCAGCTTCTTCAGGACCGAATCGGCGGTGACTTCCTCGATATTCTTCCCGGGGCGGACCAGCGTCACGGCCGTAATGAAACCGCAAAGTTCATCGCAGGCCGCCAGTCCCGTTTCGAGCGGGGATTCGCGGGGCAGATTCAGGCCATTGTGGTCATTGTGCGTGAGAATGGCGCGAACGATGACCTCGGGATAACCACGAAGACGCAATATCTCCGCGCCCTTGACGGTGTGATCCGTCAAGTCCGGCCAGCGTTCGTAGTCGAAGTCGTGCAAGAGTCCGACGGCTCCCCAGAGCTCGGGATCCTCGCCGCGGGCCCGCGCCATCGCCCTCATGGCGGCTTCAACCGCAATCATGTGCTTGATCAGGCCGGGATTCGTCGTGTATTCCCGCACCAGCTCCAGGTTGTCCTCGCGGGTCATCGTCATGGCCAAACTTTAGCATGCACGTCACGCGCCGAGGTCAACGAGCGCCTCCTGCCAGTCGCCGGATAGCCGCAACGTTGGGGTCATTCGGGTTCTGGCGACCAAGGAGGTCGGCGCGCCGGAGCGCGTCGGCCGGACGCCCGAGAAGGGCCTCCACCAGGGCGAGATTCACCTGGATCAGGCTGTAAGCCGGGTTCAGCCTTTCGGAACGCAGCAACAGCGCGTGAGCCTCCTCCAGGCGATCCTGCTGGGCTCGAAGATTGCCCAGGTTCATCAGGGCCACGCTGTGTCGCGGCTCGAGGGTCAGTGCCTTCGACAGCAGTTCCTCCGCCCGGGGGAAGTTGCCGGCCTGAACCTCGAGGGCCGCCACCTCGTTCAGGGCTTGCGGCGAGTCGGGGGCCAGGCTCAATGCCGTTTCGCGCGCGCGTCGCGCATCGCCTGCGCGATTGGCCTCGCTGTAGACGACGCCAAGCATGAGATGCGTCAACGGTGAGTCCGGGTGGTGTCGGACATCGGCTTCATACAGAGCCACTTCCGAGCCGTAATTGTCGGTGCGGATGATGGTGAGGACCATCAGCAGGCCCACGCCGATCGCTGCCGCGGCGCGGGCCGGTCCACGCCACGGCGGCCGCACCAGGGCGAATGCGCCGGCCAGCCCCAGGGCCAGGCTGCCGAGAAAGGGGTACACGATCCGCACTTCCCGGTAGGTGCCGATCGGCGCGAGGATCTGGCCGACGAGGGCGAACATCGCGAGCCACCAAACGGCAGCGAGGCCCCAAAAGTGACGGCGTCGCACCGAACGAATGAGAAGGAGGAGCATACCCGCCAGGACAACCGCTCCGATCCAGACCGTTGGTGAGCCCCAGTCCGGAAGCCGCGCCGGCCGATCGAGCGTCAAGAGCGGCCAGGGCGCGACGAGAAGCTGGACATACCAGGAGCCGAGCGAAAGAGCGGCCGGCAATCGTTCGAGCCATCCCATTCCCGAAAGGGGGTTCATCAACAGGTCGAGTCCGGGCACCGGGTCATAGCGCGGCCAGCCGACGAAGGCGGTGCGTGCTCCGAGGACCAGAATCCCGGCCGAGAGGGCGATGGCCGGGCCGATCCAGCGGACCCGATCCCAGGGGGCTCCCGGGGGACGGCTCAACCAGGCTTGCAGGGCCGCAATCGGCAGGAGTGCCAGCCCCGTCTCCTTGGCGCCGAGGGCGGTCAATGCCAGGAGCGCGGCAGCCGCGACCCGAAATGGAGACCAGCCACGCCCCGGGATCGGCCGCGCCACGAGCAGGAAACCGGCGATCCCGACGAGCACGAGGATATCGGCTCTCCCGACGATTCGATTGATGACGTCGGTTCCCACGGGATGGGCCAGTACGGCGGCTCCGGCCAGCAATCCCGCGGGTCCGCCAAAGAGCGCGGCGCAAAGCAGTCCCAGGATGCCGGCGGCGAGGCCGTGAAGCAGGACATTTCCGGATCGGAGACCGGCGGGCGTGATGCCGGTCAACCGCGCGTTGATCCAGTAGGAAATGGTCGTGGCCGGGCGGTACAGATTACGATCGCCGACCAGGGGAAAGGCGCGACCTTCGGCATCGAGGGCCGACCAGTAGTCCAGGCCGATCAGCCGCAGGGGCGTTGAGGCTTCGGTGCGGCGGAGCGTCGGATTGTCCTTCAGAATGACATGGTCGTCCGATATCCAGGGGTGGTTGATCGCTCGTGCATGCAGGAGGAATGAGGCCGCAATGGCAACCACCAGCCAGACAACCGAAGGTAATCCGAGACTGCCGGGTCGGTTCGATCGCCGCTCCGCCCTCGTCGGATCCGCCCGTTTCATTCCGCGATTAGAAGAGGGTATAAATGAACGGCGCCAGCGGCGTTCCGCCAAGGAGGACGAGGGCCCCGAGCAGGAGGATCACCGCCAACATGGGCAGCATCCACCACTTGCGGTTCTGTCGGAGAAATCCGAAGAATTCGGCCAGGAAGCCCGTGCGGGGGGACTCGGCCAATTTGCGGAAGTCGTCTCCACCGGGCGGGTTTGGCATGGGCACATTATATAGGCGCCAAGGGATTGAGGACACAATTTAGGCCGGGCGCCTGAATTCCGGAGCAACTTACGGGGTCCTGAAAAATGTGGGATGGGACAGGAAAAAGGGATGATCCGTTGCCACAAGGTGCTAATCTTCTCCTCCTTCGGGGCATTTCCACGGGGTTGTCGCATGCGGACCTCCCGCCGGTCCATTCCTCGATTGAGTTCGGCCCATACAACGTCCTGAACGCCGCTCACCCGTTCCGTTAGGCTTTGTGGCTCAACCGGGTGCAGCCTGATCGACATCGCGGAGGGCCCGTCACTTGTCCGGCACCAACCGGCATTCCCACCGTCATTCCGAAATTCCAAATCCAGTTTCTGTTCTGTTCTGGTCGCTGATTGTTCCCATCCGGGAACGGTCAACCGCAAGATCCCACCCCCGGGGGCAGTTATGAAGAAAAGGGTACTTTTCGGAATCGTCGCGGGAACGCTTGTTGCGTTTTCCGCAGCCGTGGCCGGTCCACCGGTCGCGACGCCTGAGCTCGATGGTTACAACTACGAGCCGGGCATCGATGGAAACGCCGAATGGGGCTTCAATGTCGGCGTTCTCGGTGCCGAGGATACGGATCTGCCGGCCGTCCAGCAGAATACGATCGAGAGCGTGAAGTTCGAAGAGATGCCGGCCCTGAATGGCGGATTCCTCTTCATTCCGCCCGATCCGCACGCGGCCGTTGGGCCGAACCATATCGTCACGATCGTGAACTGTTCGATCCAGTGGTACTTGAAGACCGGCGGCGCGCCGCAGAACCAGCAGCCGCTCGGCAAGCAGGTGGCCACCATCACCAATGCATTTTTCAACTCGCTGACTCCGGTCAACGCTCTGTTCGACCCGAAGATCATCTACGACCAGTACAGCGGTCGCTTCTTCGTGGTGGCCCTGGAGCAGGTCGGCGGTGCCACCATGACATCGAGGCTCCTCTTCGCGGTGTCAGATGACAGCGACCCGAACGGCACCTGGTATTTTTCCGCGATCAACTCGGAAATCAACATCGCGGGAACGGACTACTGGTTCGACTATCCGGGCTTGGCCTGCGACCAGAACGTCATTTATGTGACCGGTAACTACTTCAACTACCCGGGCACCATGGGTGCCGCTTCACGCCTCTGGATCCTCAACAAGGCGCCGTTCTATTCCGGCGGCGCGTTGACGCTCAATCCCGGCTCGCCGTTCGACGCGGCCGCGGCCAGCGGCTTCCCGAACAGCACGATGCAGCCGGCCCAGATGTTCGGTACCCCGCCCGTGGGCGTAGGAACGTACCTGTGCCTCTACTCCGGCCTGACA
Organism: Candidatus Eiseniibacteriota bacterium; assembly: GCA_034440375.1. Taxonomy (GTDB): domain Bacteria; phylum Eisenbacteria; class RBG-16-71-46; order JABDJR01; family JAWXBZ01; genus JAWXBZ01. Next base: position 9,425 of record JAWXBZ010000031.1, on the reverse strand, counting down.
TCTGCTCCCGGCATCGGCGGTCTCGAGTTCTTCCAGACCATTCGGGTCGACAATCCGACCGGAGTCCCCGTTTTCACGGGTGATCAGGCGGCCATGGGTGACATCGATATCGCTTCGGGCACCCTTCCCCGCGGCAACCAGCCGGGCAGCATCAACACCGCCACGCGCATCGACACCGGTGACCGGCGCTGCCTGGCGGCGCTCTGGCGGAACGGGCACATTTACGGCGTCTTTCATGTGAATCCCCCGGTCGGCGTCAATGCCGGGCAGAACACCGCCCACTGGGTGAAGGAAGCCATCACCACCGGCGCGGGGACTGTGGTGGACCAGGGTGATATCGGCGGCGAAGAAGTCAGCGTCTCCGCATGGACCAACTATCCGAGTATCGGCGTCGACAAGCTGGGCAACATGGCCATCTGCGTCGGCATCGGTTCCCCCACGACGTTTGCCAGCGCGGCCTACACGACCCGCTCGGCGGCTGATCCTCCGGGCTTCCTGAATCCGCTGACGGTGTATGCCAGCGGCAATGCGTTCTATCGCCGTACGTTCAGCAGCAACACGGCCGCCCGCAATCGCTGGGGCGATTACAGCGCCACCGTGGTCGATCCGGATGCGTGCATTTTCTGGTCTTATCACGAGTACGCCGGAACGACTGGTACCCCGACGACAGTCGGCACTGTCACCGAAGACGGCCGCTGGTGGACGCGTGCGGTCAGCTATTACGTGGATGACGACCGCAATGGCCTGCCGGATGGCTGCCAGGCGGTTGCGGTGGTCCTGGCAAGGTTCGAGGCCGTTCGCGAAGGCAACGGCGCGAAGCTCTCATGGACGGTTACTGAAGAGCATGATCATCTCGGCTTCAACATCTTCCGCGAGACCGAAGGCGGCGCCCGTGTCATCCTGAACGTCGGCATTCTGTCCGGCCGCACGGAGTACGAGTTCGTCGACGAGGGGGCACCGGAAGATGGCGCCACCTACTGGCTCCAGGAAGTCGAGCGCTCCGGCATCACCAAGTGGCTCGGATCGATCAACCTCGAGCCGGCCAGCTCCCGGCCGGTCATCGCCGAGCTGCGCGGTGCGCGCCCGAATCCGTTCAATGCTTCCACCACCCTCGAATTTTCTCTGAGCCAGTCCCGTGCGGTTCACCTGGCTGTCTTTGATATTCAGGGCCGCAAGGTGGCCACGCTGCTCGACGGCGTCCAGGATGCCGGCTCGCACAGCGTCACCTGGGATGGTCGCAGCGACGGCGGCGTCGTCTCCCCCAGCGGCTTCTACTTCTTCAAGCTGCAGGCCGATGGCGTCATCAAGAACCAGAAGGTGGTTCTGAACCGCGGTGGCACCGAAGGCTTCGGCGGCACCCGCTAAGAGTCACCTGATCAAGAGAGCAGTCGAGGCCCCGGAGGTGCGAACCTCCGGGGCCTCTTCTCCTCCGTCTCAGAACTGGCGGAAGTAGCGCTCCACCGACTTCACGGGCTTCCGGTCGATCCAGTAGGTTTCGGCGGCCCGGTCGAGTCGGCGGTTGAGCGCATCCCGCCCGATCAGCCGGAAGAGGAGGCCGATCGGCGTCATGATTCCGAAGTAGATCAGGACCAGGATCAGGTGGGAGATGACGAAGCCGATCGGGAAGGCCACAAGGGACATGCCGATGAAGAGGAATCGATTCCACTCCGGCCGTACCAGGGACAACAGCCCCGAGATGCCGCCGACGCCCCAGAGCAGGCCGGCCACGAGCCGGGTGGTATCTGGCCCGAGGTGGATGCCGACGATCGACTTCTTCCAGTAGACGACCCCGCCCAGCAGTCCGAAGAATCCCAGGGCGATCCAGCCGAATCCCCGGAGCAGCTTTCGGTCCGGGCGGAGATTCAGGTCAATCAAGCTTGAACTCCTTGAGATAGGCATCCCGATCGACCCCGGCCCGCTCCGGCTGTTCCGACTTCCGCAGAATGAAGCGATCGAGAACCAGGGCATCCATATCAGTGGCCATGAAACAGCGCCAGGCATCGCGGGGCGTGCAGACGATCGGTTCGCCCCGGACATTGAAACTGGTGTTGATGATCACCGGGCAGCCCGTGGCTTCGTGGAAGCGCCGGACAATCCGATAAAACCGTCCGTGGCGCTCCTCGTCCAGTGTCTGCACCCGCGCGGAATAGTCGACGTGGGTGATCGCCGGGACGACCGAGCGAATTTCGTTGAGGAGTTCGATGCCCCAGGCGGCCTTGCCGTCGGCGCCGCTCGTCGGTTGGTCGTTGTCGGCCGCCGGTTCGTCGGCACGAAACGGCCCGGGGTTGTCGACCGGCACCCTCTTGTCGGCACGCACCGGAGCCACCAGGAGCATGTAGGGGCTGTCCTCGTTGGGGCGCATGTCAAACCAGTCGGCCACCGCCTCCCGCAGGACCACCGGCGCGAAGGGACGGAATGACTCGCGAAATTTGATTTTCAAGTTCATGGTCGCCTGCATCTTCGAACTGCGTGCATCGCCGATGATCGAGCGGTTGCCGAGGGCGCGCGGGCCGAATTCCATCCGGCCGGCCACGTGCCCGACAACCATTTCATTGGCGATGAGGTCGGCCACGGTCCTCTCGAGTTCCGCGTCGTCGTCGATCCGGCGGTACACCGCCCCGACCGAATCGAGGAGTTCCTGAACCTCATCCGGTTTGATGTCGGGGCCCAGCAACGAGCCGCGTTGCTGGTCCCGGCCGCCCGGTTGGCGCGGCTGGTCGAGAAGCTGGTACCAGACGAAGAGGGCGGCCCCGAGCGCCCCGCCGGCATCGCCGGCCGCCGGCTGGATCCAGATGTTCTCGAATGGCCCTTCCCGCAGAATTCGGCCATTGCCGACGCAATTGAGCGCCACGCCGCCAGCCATGACCAGGTTCCTGCTTCCGGTCAGGTCGTGGGCGTGTCGCGCCGAGCGCAGCATGATCTCCTCGGTGACTTCCTGGATCGAGGCGGCGATATCCATTTCCCGTTGCGTCAGCGGGGCCTCGGCCTTGCGCGCCGGGCCGCCGAAAAGCCGCGCGAACTTCGGGGAGGTCATCACGTCGTCGCGGTGGAAGGCGAAGTACGACATGTCCATCCGGAACGAGCCATCGCTCTTCAGGTCGAGGAGGTTGTCCTTGATGAGGTCGGCGTAGATCGGCCGACCGTAGGGGGCCAGGCCCATCAGCTTGTATTCGCCCGAGTTCACCTTGAAACCGGTGAAATAGGTGAAGGCCGAGTAGAGGAGGCCGAGCGAGTGGGGGAAGTGCATCTCTTTCAGCAGGCGAATCCTGTTTCCCTCGCCGTGGCCGACGGAGCCCGTGGCCCACTCGCCGACGCCGTCGAGCGTCAGGATGGCCGCCTCGTCGAAGGGGCTCGGGAAAAAAGCGCTGGCGGCATGCGATTCGTGATGCTCGGGAAAGACGTAGCGCCCCTTGTAACGACCGCCGAGCCCCCGGTCCATTTCACGGGGGAGATGGAGTTTCTGCTTGAGCCAGAGCGGCATCCCCATCCGAAACAGCTTGAAGCCGGACGGCGCCACCGCAATGTAGGTTTCAAGCAGCCGCTCGAACTTGAGGAGCGGCTTGTCGTAGAACGCCACGTAGTCGACCTGTTCCGGCGTGATGCCGGCCTCGGTCAGGCAGTAGTCGATGGCGCTGGTCGGAAACCGGAAGTCGTGTTTGACCCGGGTGAACCGCTCTTCCTGTGCGGCGGCGACCAGGACCCCGTCCTTGACCAGACAGGCGGCGCTGTCATGATAAAAGGCTGATAGGCCGAGGATGTTCATCAGTTGTCCGCATGCAGGAGTGATCGATCGGTCCAGTCCCGTGTCGATGTTTGAACGGGTTGACGGGCGACCATCATATCATTCGGCCGGACAGGCTCTTCGGCCAAATCCGGCTGCCAGCGCCTCGGCCAGGCAGGCGCCGGCCAGCCGGTGCCCGAGTCCGTTCCAGTGACCGTATCCGGGTCGGGTGTTGGCGAAGCCGTGCAGCCAGGCATGGCGCGACTCCGCAAAGGCCAGCATCCGAGGGGCCAGCACCAGGACCGGAAATCCTTCCGCCCGTCCCAGGGCGGCCACCCGCTCCTCGGGATACGACAGACTGTCAACGCCGAGTGTGGTCATGAACGCCTCGCGGACCGCCCGGTCGGGGTGAACCTGGATGCTGCTCGAGATCGTGACGGCAAGAAACGAGGCACCCCGGGCGGTGCTCTCGAGATTCATTGCGTTGATCAGGGCATCGGTGACCTGCCACGCCTCGATCCAGGCGGGATGCTCCGGAAGTCGAAAGACCATGTTGTCGAGGCCCAGTTCCTGGTGGGGTGCGTCGCCCAGGATGTCGGTGCGCTCGTGGATCGACTGGAGTTGCGCCCGCTCGCGGGAGCGCAGGCGCATCCGGTAGACAGCCTGCGCCACCCGTGACCGGTCGAGAAGAAACAAACCGGTGGAGCGCACCCCCTCTGGCATCCGCCCGTGCGAGGATTGGAATGTCCGATCGAGGATCAGGCTGTCATCGTGGCAGGTGAAATAGGGGCGTCCGGGATCACGCCGGAGCCGGACACCGTTGTCACGCACGTCGTTTCCGGGCAGGAATGACAGCACGACGATGTCCGGCGCGAAACGGTGGACATCATGGCGGAGAGTTTGAAGCTCCTGGGCCGTGCCGTAGCCGGAGACGCCGAAGTTCATCACCTCCACCGTTGAATCGCCGAAGGCGTGGCATGCGTTCAGCCGGCGCTCGGCCTCGCGGGCCCAGGTGGAATCAATCGGCACCTGGAGGCCGTCGACGAAGGAATCGCCCAGCAGGGCCACCCGCACCGTGCCCGGCGGCTTTACCAGGGTCCACTCCCGATCACGGAATCCCCATCGATTGATGATGATGTCCGCCTCGCCTTCCTCCGCCTGATGCCATCGAATTCCGGGCCGGTAGGCCTTGCCGCGGTTCGGATCGTGCGTCGTCAGCCGCGGCGCCGACCAGCCGATGACACGAAGGCCAATTTCGAGCGCGGCCACTCCGACCAACAGTCCGAACAGGAGGGCCGCGAGTCGGGCGGTGAGGCGTTTCACCGGGTCGATCCGTCCGGTGCCGTGACGACCAGCACGGAGTTCTTCGATCCGAACGAGATGGCGTTTACCACGGCCACCTCGAATTGATGGGGACGCGCGCGGTGCGGAACGACATCCAGGTTGCAATCGGGATCCGGTTCGTCGCAGTTGATGGTGGGCGGGATGAAGCTGCCATGCATCCCCAGGATCGTGGCCACGAGGCCGGCGGCCCCCGAAGCCCCCTGCGGATGGCCGATCTGCGATTTGAGCGCGCTCATCGGTATCCGGTGCGCGGCCTCTCCGAAAACGGCGTGCATGGCCAGGCTCTCGATCCGGTCGTTCAACGGTGTGGCGCTGCCGTGCAGGTTCACGTAACCGACGGCTCCGGGCAATACGCCGGCAGATTCCAGCGCCGTCCGGATCGCACGGGCTGTTTCGGCACCGGAGGGATGGTTGCGGGTCCGATGATGGGCATCGCAGGTCGAGGCGTAGCCCTTAAGGCGCGCGAGCGCCCGGGCACCACGTTGGGCCGCCAGATCGGCAGGCTCGATCACCACGAACCAGGCCCCTTCGCCCGGCACGAATCCGTCACGCCGCAGGTCGTAGGGCCGGCTGGCGGCCGCGGGTTGATCGTTCCAGGCAGTCGACACCGCTTTCATCCGACAGAAATTGGACACGATGCCGTGCGTCAGCGGTGCTTCGGCCCCGCCGGCCAGCGCCCGATCGCACCACCCCATGGCCACCGCCAGAGCCGCATACGCAATGGCGTCGCTCGACGACGTGCAGCCGGTCGACAGGACATGAGAAGGTCCGTGCGCGCCAAACGCGGCCGAGAGGTCGCTCGACAGCATTCCCGGCAGAGCCGCCACGATGCCGTGCGGGCTCGTTCGGCGCCACCCTTCCTGGAAATAGATGCCGTACTGCTCTTCGGCCCATCCGACCCCGCCGCCGCCGGTACCGATCCAGACTCCCAACGAGTCGGCGACAGCCGACTCGTTGGCGCCCGTGGAAATCAATCCGGCGTGCACAAGCGCTTCCCGCCCCGCCACCAACGCCAATCGCGTCGTCCGCGACATCACCCGAAGCACTTTTTTCTCGATGAGATCTTCGAGACTCGGAAGCGGATCCAGGACTTCCCCCGCCACCCGGCACGGAAGATCGGACGCATCGAACTGCGTGATCGGACCCGTGCCGCTCCGTCCCGACTGAAGCCCCTCCCGGAAAGCGGCCAGTCCGACGCCGATCGGCGAGGCGACGCCCATCCCGGTGACCACGACCGGCCGCTCCTGAAGCGGGGATATCATCGGGAGGTCGGCACCGTGCGCGCAGAGGCTCGGGTCGTCAGTCGCGCCGTTCCAGCGTGGAGTCCGTCGACAGGGGCTTTTCGCCAAGGAGACTCTTTGCCCGTCGCACGGCTTCGCGGCCAAAACGGTCTTGAAGCCGGTCGACTGCCGCATTGAGACGCGAGGTGCGGGCGTCGGCCGGCGCCTCGGGAAACAGGTCGAGCGGGATCTGATCGGGTTCGAGCAGGCCCGTGACGCCGACGCCGACCAATCGGACGGTGAGCGGTGAGGCGGTCCGCCCCTCGAGGAGCAACTCCTCTGCGATCTCGAAGATTTCCCCGGCGTCGTCCGTGTGGTGCCCGAGCGTCTGCCGGCGGGTGATCGTTCGGAAATCGGCAAACCGGAGCTTGAGGACGATGATCCGGCCCAGAAACTGGTGACGCCGGAGCCGCCCCGCAACCTGTTCACACAGGCCGAGCAGCACCCCTTTCAGGACATCGTGCGACCCCTGGTTCCGCGCGAAGGTGATCTCGTGGCTGATTGATTGCGGATCCTGGTCGGGAACAACGGGGCGATCGTCCCGCGCCCAGGCCAGTTCGTGCATTCGGAGGGCACCGATCCCGAAGTGTTGTTTGACAAGCGCGGGACCGAGCGCCGCCAGATCGCCGATGGTGACGATGCCGGCCCTGGTCATCGCCTCCTGTGTCCGCTGGCCGACGCCCCACATGCGGCCGATCGGCAGGGATTGAACGAACCCCAGCGCCGACTCCGGCGTCACGATCGTGAGTCCGTCCGGTTTCTGGTGGTCAGAGGCCAGCTTGGCCACGAATTTGTTGGGTGCGATACCCATCGACGCGGTGAGCCCGGTTTCCGTGAGGATTCGACGCCGGATCTCGGGGCCGACGATGTCCGGTGGACCCAGCAGTCGTTCGCAGCCGGTGAGATCGAGAAAGGCCTCATCCAGCGAGAGAGGCTCGAGCAGCGGAGAGAAATCGCGGAGGATGGCGAAAACCTGGTCCGAAACATCCTTGTAGCGGCCGCTCCTGGGGGATACCCGCACGAGCCCGGGACAGAGTTGGAGGGCCCGGGCCATCGGCATGGCGGAGTGAATGCCGAACTTCCGTGATTCGTAGGAGGCGGCGGCCACGACGCCCCGCTTTTCGGGTGGGCCGCCGACGACCACCGGCTTGCCGGAGAGGGATGGGTCGTCATGGATTTCAACGGAGGCAAAAAAGGAGTCCATGTCGACATGGCCGATCCAGCGGGTCGGCCGCCCGTTGGCCGCTTCCATGCTGCCCAGTCTATCACGAGGCCCGCGTGGGCTCTCGTGTAAGTAGCCGGCGGATCAGGAAGAGGAGCAAAATCGGAATGGCCCCCGTGACGCCCACGGCCAATGCCGAAACGACCGGTCCGAACATCCCCTGGACGCCCCCGGCGTCGACATACCACCAGATGCCAAGGAACAGGTTCAGCGCGGCCAGGAGCCAAAGATCGGTCCGATCATCACGCTTCGCGGCCCAGAGCGCGGCGAATGGCCAGAAGGGGGTCAGGTACATCGGCAGTACCTTGGGCGAGAGGAGCAGGAAGACGGCTGCCGTCAGGACAAGGCCGGCGTCGAGACCCTTCTCCCAGGCCCTCTTTGCGAACCACCACCAGGCCGCGCCGAGGCCGGCCGCCAGGATCAGCGCAGCCCATCGGCCGAGGACCAGCGGGGTGAAGAGGACCGGCAATCGCCACAGGCTGGGGCCGAAGCCCAGTTCAGCCGATTCGCCGAGGAGTGGCTGCCAGACAGGGAGTCCGGCAAGCAGGGCGAGGCCGAATATTCCCACGACCGGCAGGAAGACGCCGAGCGAGAGTCGGCTGCGTGCTCGGGAGACCAGCCAGAAGGGGGGGAGCGCCAGGCCGAAGGTGAACTTGGTCACGCAGAAGCCAAGGCCAAGCAGGAGGCCGCTTCTCAACGCCCGACCCTGCCGAAGGGCCAGCGCGGCCAGCGTCAGGATGGCCGCGGACAAGGCCTCATCCTGTCCGTAGCGGACCAGGAAATACCAGGTAATCGGGGCCGCCGCATACAGCCAACCCGCGCGGGCTCCGTCGGCCGCCGTCCCGGCCATGCGTCCGACGGTCACGAGCGTGATGAGATCGAAGGCCACGAACAGGAGAAAGATGGCCGGTATCGGCCAGGGCAGGAGCGTCGCCGGCGCCATCACAAACGGAAAGAGTGGCGCATACGAGCAGGCGAAATCGCGGTACGGCATCTGACCCGAGAGGACCGCGCGCCCCTGTGCTTCAAAGTAGGTGGTCAGATCGAGGCTGACATGGCCGAACAGCCCGACGACGAGTGCGAGAAAGAGGAGCCGGGTTGCTACGAACAGGGCGCCGGTCCAGAGTACCGGCCTTCTCTCCAGTTGAATCCGGAACGGGTCCCAGGCAAGTAACAGCATGGCGGCCACCCCGGCAGTGACCGGCAGGTTTGACAGCACGCCAATCCACGGATGAAGACGAAAATACTCAGTTCCCATCGGGTCTTGGAGTCTAGCAGGACGAGGAGCCATCTGCTGCCCGCTGCCCCATCGGACTGATACAGTCCCCCGGTGATCGAGCCCTCCGCACCCGCCGACCGCCGACGGAACAGCCTCGCATACCTGTCCGCGGCCCTGTCGCTGGCCGTGATCATTCCACTGCTCGGTCTGCCGGTGTATTTTCGAACCGACGACGTTCACTGGCTCGGTTGGGCGGCCTCACACCCCAATCCGCTGACGGCCTTTGATCCCGGTCAAAATCTGTTCGGCTACTACCGCCCGCTGCCCACACTGCTCTGGTGGGTTCTCTTTCGGCTGTTCGGATTCGAGCCACTGGGCTATCAACTGGTTCTCGCAGGTCTTGGCGTCGGCGCCATGTGGCCCCTGTACCGGATCGGCCGTCGCGTGACGGGGCGCCCATCAGGCGGGTTCCTGGCCGTGGCCCTCTTTCACGCGGCGTTCGTTTCGATCCTCTATTTCTATTACTGGTTCAGCGCCCTGACGTTCGCCCTGGAGATCGTCCTTTTGGCCATGGCCCTCGATGCGCTGACCGACGGCCCCGACATCCCGGGACGGCCCGTTCGATTTGTCGTCTTCTCG
>JAWXBZ010000030.1:0-49817 GCA_034440375.1 Candidatus Eiseniibacteriota bacterium | reverse complement strand
TGTGCCCCCGTAGCTCAGTATGGATAGAGCAGCGGTTTCCTAAACCGTTTGTCGGAGGTTCGATCCCTCTCGGGGGCACCAATTATTTCTGGGGGACTTCTGGTGCGAGTGGTCTGGTGGGCCGCTGTCGCGGCCCTTTTGACTTGTTGTGGCAAGGCTGGGGCTGAGATCCGGCGCCTGGGTGACACGGTAGCGCCTACTTACCAGGAAGTTTTCCTCAGGCTGGATCCGGCGCGGCCGGAATTCTCGGGTTCGGTTCGCATGGACCTTGCCATCCGGGAGCCGGTCACGTCGTTCCGGCTGCATGCCACGACGGCTCGGATCGGCACGGTGATCTTGCGTGACTCGATGGGGCTGGTGCCGGCCACGGTTGATTCGGCGGATGCTGATGAGCAGGTCACTATCACGTGTTCGCGGCCGCTCGTCCCGGGCCCTGCCGTCCTCGGCCTTGAGTTCACCAACGTCTTTGACACGCATGCAATAGGCCTCTATCACGCGAAGGCGGTGGGGGATTGGTATGCGTTGACGCAGATGGAGCCGGATGATTGTCGGTTGGCGTTTCCCTGTTTCGATGAGCCGGGGTTCAAGATTCCCTGGCGGTTCACGCTGGAGATTCCGGACAGTCTGTCGGCGGTGACCAATGCCCCAGGGAGAGTCGGACTCTGCGTGATGGGTGGCAGCGCCTCGTGTTCAAAAAGACACCGCCGATGTCGTCGTATCTCGTGGCCATCGCGGTGGGGCCGTTCGAGTTTGTCGATGTGCCCGGGGTGTCGCTTCCGGTTCGAATTGTGACGGCACGGGGGCAGTCGGGACATGTGAGCCTGGCGGTCGAGCTGGTGCCGCCGATTGTTGCGGCCCTCGAGGAGTGGTTCGGAACGAAGGTGCCTTACGAGAAGCTGGACCTGGTCGCGGCGCCGGAATTCTGGCCCGGAGCGATGGAAAATCCGGGCGCCATTCTCTTTGCCGATCGGCACCTGATTCAGGATGCGGCCACGGCGGGGCGGGCGCAGCGGCGGAATCTGACCTCGCTGATCGCTCACGAGGTGGCCCACCTCTGGTTCGGCGACTACGTCACGATGACCTGGTGGGACGACCTCTGGCTGAATGAATCCTTTGCCGTCTGGATGGGGGATCGGATCACCCATCAGCTCTACCCCGAGTTCCAATCGCTAATCACGGAACTCGCCGCCACGCAATCCTTCTTGAGCACGGATGCGCGTCCGGGCTCGCCGGCAATCCGTCAGCCGGTTTCCAATACACATGATCTCCTGGGCAATGTCGGGCTGGTCTACGCCAAGGGAAAGCGGATCCTCAGCATGTTCGAGGGATGGATTGGACCGGAAGCCTTTCGGAATGGAGTGAATCAGTACCTGGCCGACCATGCCTGGGGAAACGCCGAAGCCGCCGACCTCTGGAATGCCTTGTCTCTTGCGTCTGGACTGGATGTGGCCGCTGCCCTCCCGTCGTTTCTCGACAATCCGGGTTATCCGATCGTGCGCGTCCGGGCCCTGCCAGGCGGACGTCTTGAGCTGAACCAGAAGCGCTACCAGCCGGGCGGCGACGGGACTTCCAGCGATGGCTGGTCGGTGCCACTGGGCCTTGCGGCGGGTTGGGGCGACACGACGGTCCGCTCCACCTTGTTGTTCAATGGCCGCGAGCTGCTCCACCAGATGACTCCCGGGCGCGCCCCGGCCTGGATCTATCCCAACCGCGGCGCCGTCGGTTACTACCGCTGGTTCATCCCGGCCGAAGCGATGGTGACGCTGGCCGACAGTGCGGCGGTCTGGCTCTTGCCGATCGAGCGGGCCGAGATCTCGGGTAACGTGACCGGCCTCATGGAAGGGGGCCTGATCAACAGCGCGGTCTGGCTTAGCCTTCAAGAGCGATTGGCCCACGACCCGGAGCCCATGGTGGTCGCCACGGTCATCGACAACATGACCGGCAACCTGGAACTGCTGATCGAGCCGGCCGGCACCGCCGCGCTTGCCGGCTGGATTGGGCGGACCTTTCGTCCGGTTCTCGATCGCATCGGGCTCGTGCCCCGGCCCGACGAATCACCGGGAGTCTCGTTTCTTCGACCGAAACTCGTGCATCTTCTCGGGCGTTCCGGTCGCGATGAGGAGGTGTTTTCCGAATCACGCCGCCTGCTCAAGTCATGGCTGGCTGACGATACGACGGTCGATCCCACGCTTCGCCCCGAGGCTTTCCGGGTTGCGGCGATGACGGGTGATGCGGCCCTCTGGGAACGTGTTCGTCGGCGCTTCGCCGAAACGAGTCGCCCGGCTGATCGTCGACTCCTGCTCACAACGCTCGGTGCCTTCCGTGATCCGGAACTCGCCCGGAAGAGTCTCGACTTTCTCTTCGATCCGGCCATCCGTCCAACTGAATTTCTTCCCCTCATCGGCGAGGTGGCCAATCATGAGCCGGGCCGGGACCTCGTTTTTGACTGGCTGGTTGCGGACTACGCCCGGGTGGTGGCCAAGATGGATCCGATCCGCTTCCCGTTCCTGGCCCGATCCCTGGCCGGACCTTCCCTTGAACGGCAGGCCGCCCTCGACGCTTTCTTCGGCGACCCGGCCCATCAGGCCCCCGGAACGACCACCGAACTTGCCCGGGCGAGGGCGGACCAGGCGATCCTTCGTGCGTTGAAGCAACGGGAGAGCGCGGTGTTGACCCAGTATCTTATTCGTTTGTAACAGGTTATAAAAATGAAACGATTTCTGCTTGACGAACCCAACATCCGTTAGGCATCTTTAACAGCCGTTAAGGTTACCTGCGGGCCGACTCGGCCCAGACTGAGGGGCGCATGGGAATTGACAGCTGGAAATCGTTCGAAAAGAACGAAGTGACGCACAGTATGGCTCACTACCTCATGGCCATCCGCGATCTCCTTTCCAGCCGCGGCTATGCCCGAGCCACCGACGTGGCCGAATACCTCGACATAACAAGGGCCTCGGCCTCCGTGGCCATCAGCGGGCTGCGGACAAAGGGGCTGGTCGAGGAGGATGAAAGACACTTTCTCAAGTTGACCGATCACGGACAGGAGCTGGTGCAGACGATTCTCATCAATCGACGGCTCCTGATCCGATTCCTGCGGGATGTCCTGATGATCGACCCGCAGGTGGCGGAGGATGAGGCCTGCAAGACCGAGCACCTGTTGAGTTCCGAATCGGGGACGCGCCTGTTTCGCCTGCTCCGTTACCTGCTGTCCGATCCGGATCGCACCGAACGCGTTCGGACGGTCGTGGCCAACCTGAACGACACCTGTCCGGGCCTGTCGCGCTGCGATGTCTGTTCCGAATTCCACGAATGTATCCTGGGGCACGCGGCGCACTAGACCGTGACCCATCGAGCGACTCCCATGACTGTGAGGAACTGAGTGTTTCAAGCGTTCACCATCCTGCTCCGCGAAGGCGTCGAATCGTTCATCGTCGTGGCCATCATCGTCACTTACCTGATGAAGACAGGCCGAAAGGGGCTCCTCCCGGCGGCCTGGAGCGGCATCGCCGCCGCCCTGCTGGCCTCCGTGTTCGGCACCTGGCTCCTGTCGCGATTCGGCGAGAGTTCGTTGCAGGAAGGGGTCGTCTGCCTGATCGCGGCCGCACTCACCGGCACGATGGTCGTCTGGATGTGGAAGACCGGAAAGAACCTTCGCCGTGATATCGAGAACCAGCTCGAGGAAGCCAGCCAGCCCCATGACCAGAGGCCCAGCCTCTTGGCCGCCGCCGGCGTGTTCACTGCGGCGTTCCTCCTGATTGCCCGCGAGGGTGCCGAGGCCGGACTCCTGATCGCCAGCCTCGTGCGCACCACCAACCAGCAGGCGGCGTTGATCGGAGCGCTGCTCGGGCTGGCCCTGTCGGCCGGAATCGGCGTTTTGTGGATTCGGAACAGCCGGCAGATGAACCTGAAGACTTTTTTCCAGGTCACCGGCGTTTTCCTGCTGGTATTCGTGGCGCAGCTCACTCTGTCCGGTGTCCACGAATTGTCCGAGGCGGGTGTCATTCCCTTCGCCGAGCAGATCCATGTGGCCACCGAGCCCTGGGTCGAGCAGGGCGTCGTTGCGAAGTGGATCACGCTTGTCATGGTCCTGATTCCCGGCGGATGGCTTCTTTACATGACGCTGCGGGGCACCACGCTGCCGTCCCCCACGGCCTCGAAGTAATCGCCGCCGGATCCGGCGCCGTGTTCGGGCGTCAAACGCCCCGGCCTGCTAAGATACCGGCATGAGCCGCCACCCCGATTCCGGCGACGGCGCCAACGAATCGCCGGTCACTCGATTCGATGGCGGATCGTTTCCAACCGGCCTGTTGGCCACCATGCTCCTGATCATCGGTCTCGCCGTCTGGCAGTTTGGCAGCCTGGCGCCAAAGGAAATCGAGTTTCCCACCGACCAGGTCGATGCGGTCGTACGCGGAAATGAAGTGGTGGTTTTCAACCCGACCCGCGGGGTCATCGACATCTACCAGGTGTCGATCCAGCGCCTCTCCGGCTCGTACGTGCAACTGGGCCGCAACCTGAAGCCGAGAACGAGCAAGCGGATCAAGTTGACGAGTTTTCGTCAGACCAGTGGCGAGAAATTCGATGTGAAGGAAGAAGGGGAGTGTCGGCTCATGCTCGAGTACTGGCGCGGGACGGAGAAGGAAGGACCATTTTTCCGCTACTGCCGCGGCTTCTGACGGACCCTGCCCGGTGACGACGCTCATTCGAAACACCCCGGCCATGCCGCCGATCACCGGGCGAAATCCCCTGGCCATGCGCCGCGTTTACGCCAGCGCCGAGCGGGGGGCCTTGCTGGGCTTTGTCGTCAATATTCTGCTGGCCGCCGGCAAGCTCACCGCCGGAATTCTGGCCGGATCCTTCGTGCTCATTGCCGATGCCGTCAATTCACTGGGCGATGTCCTGGCATCGACGGTTGTCCTGGGTTCGCTTCGTTTCGCGCAGCGTCCGCCCGATGCCGGCCATCCCTACGGGCATACGCGCATCGAAGCCGTTGCCGGTGCCATGGTGTCGATGTTGATCCTTGTATCCGCCGGGATCATCGCATGGGAGGCCATTCAGCGAATCGGTCGCTTCCACGACGTGCCTCCGAGCTGGACCCTCTGGGTGGCAGGAACCACCGTGGTCACCAAGGAAGTGTTGTACCGCTACAATTGGAGGCTCGGCAAGGAAACGGGCTCGCAGGCCATCCGGGCAAATGCCTGGGACCATCGCGCCGATGCGCTCTCGGCTCTGGCCGTCATGGTGGGACTGGCACTGGTCCGATTCGGTGGTGATTCATGGCGAAGTGCCGATGAAATCGCCGCGCTGGTGGTCGTCGTCCTCATCCTGACCGGTGGGGTTCGACTGCTGCTCGGCAGTGCTCACGAACTCATGGATGCGCAGGCGGAACCTGATTTTGTCGGGCGTATTCGACGGATGGTGCTCACGGTGCCCGGCGCGGATGGTGTGGAGAAACTCTTCGTGCGGAAGTCCGGCCTCGAGTACCTTGTTGATCTGCACCTGGAGGTCGACCCGGCCATGACGGTCGAGTCGGGACATCGGGTCAGCCATGCCGTCAAGGATCATCTCATGGCCGAATGCGCCGAAATCCGGGAAGTCCTCATCCACCTGGAGCCCGCCCGCACGCACAGGGGATGACGCCATTCCGGGGGTGTGATAACTTGCCTCTCTGGAGGAGTTTGCATGATTTCCGAGCGTGAATTGCGCGAGGTGGTTCGTCGCGTGGTGGAAGCGAATCTGGCGACAGTTGTCTCTGGAACGACGACACCGGTGTCGACGGTCGAGAGCGTGCCCGCCGGGCCCGCTCCCACGGCCGGCGCCAAACGGCTGGCTATCGGCGCGGATCATGGCGGCTTTGAGATGAAGGAGCGCCTGAAGCCATTCCTGGCCGATCTCGGTTGGCTGGTCGACGATTGCGGCGCCTGGAATGAGCAACCGGTTGACTACCCCGACATCGCGCTCAAGGTGGCCCGGAAGATAGTCGATGGCAGCGCGCGCCTGGGAATCATCATTGACGGTGCCGGGATCGGATCGGCCATCGCCGCCAACAAGGTGCCGGGAATTCGAGCGGCCCTGTGCCACGACACCATCACCGCACGAAACAGCCGAGAGCACAACGATGCCAACGTGCTGACTCTCGGTGGACGGCTCATCGGTCTCGTCCAGGCCCAGGAGACCGTTCGGGCGTGGCTCGGCAGCGAGTGCCGAGAGGAACGGCACCGGAAGCGGGTGGCCATGATCGAGGCGATCGAGCAGCACTACTGCGGCGCCCCGGTTCCCCGATGAGTGCCTCCGATCTGGATCGATTGGTCGACGCCGTTGCCGACGAGGTGACCCGGCGGCTGGCAGCCGAATATCAGGTGCGGGTGGCGCGCACACCGCGCGATCAGCCCTGCACCGGATGTGGACAGTGCGCCCGGAAATGTGCGGACAACGTGAAGAGTGTCCTCGACGCGGGGGCGGACCGCATTGCCGCCTCGCCCGGCACGATCGACGTGGAAGCCGCCATCGCCGGGTTCATCGATCACACGATCCTGAAACCGGATGCCACCCCGCAGGAGGTGGAGACCGTTTGCGATGAGGCGCTTCGGCACTCCTTCGCGGCGGTCTGTGTCAACCCGATGTGGGTTCGCCTCGTGGCCAGAAAACTTCGGGACTCAAAAGTCATCACCTGTTCCGTTGTGGGCTT
This sequence comes from Candidatus Eiseniibacteriota bacterium, assembly GCA_034440375.1. Classification (GTDB taxonomy): domain Bacteria; phylum Eisenbacteria; class RBG-16-71-46; order JABDJR01; family JAWXBZ01; genus JAWXBZ01. The sequence goes on along the minus strand of JAWXBZ010000030.1, from coordinate 43,129 downwards.
TCCCCTGGGTGCGCAACCGACCCGGGCCAAGGCATCCGAAACGCGCGGTGCCATCCGCGATGGAGCGCGCGAGATCGACATGGTCATCAACGTTGGGCTCCTGAAGGCCGGCTGTGACCGTGAAGTGGAAGCGGACATTCGCGCGCTGGCCGAGGCCTGTCATGAATCGGGCGCGAAGCTCAAGGTCATCATCGAGGCGGCGCTCTTGAACGATGAGGAGAAAATCCGCGCCTGCCGACTGGCCAGATCGGCCGGCGCCGATTTCGTCAAGACGTCCACCGGATTTGGCCCCGGCGGCGCCACCGTGCACGATGTCGACTTGATGCGCCGGACGGTCGGCCAGGGCATCGGCGTCAAGGCCTCCGGTGGCGTCCGAACGTTTGGCGATGTGACCCGCATGCTGGCGGCCGGCGCCACCCGCATCGGGGCATCGGCCAGTGTCAAGATCCTGAAGGAGGCGGCCGAAGTGCTCGGCCGCGCCCGGCACGCATAGGAGGCCCACCGTCCATGGAACTGCGCTCGTATGTCTTCCTCGACAGTCTTCAGCCGCAGCATGCGGCCTTCATGGGCACGATCGCCCAGGGCTTCCTGCCGCTGGCCAAGATGGCCTCGCTCTGGGTGGAGATCTCACCGGGCATTGAAATCAACCGGGTCACCGACATCGCCGTCAAGTCGACGCGGGTGAAGCCGGGCATGCAGGTCGTGGAGCGGCAGTATGGCCTCCTCGAGGTACACCACGAGGAACAGGGGGAGGTGCGCCAGGCCGGTCAGGCCATCCTCGATGCCATCGGCTTGAAGGAAGCTGATCGGATCAAGCCGCGGATACTCTCCAGCCAGGTCATCCGGAAAATCGACGACCACCAGGCACAATTGATCAATCGGATGCGTCATGGCCAGATGATCATTCCAGGTCAGACTCTCTACGTGCTCGAGACGGAGCCGGCGGCGTATGCCGCCCTGGCGGCCAACGAGGCGGAAAAGGCAGCCAACATCAACATTCTCGAGGTCCGCGCGGTTGGCTCGTTCGGGCGCATCTACCTGGGCGGCGAGGAAGCGGACATCGACGTCGGCTACCGCGCGGCGGTGGCGGCGTTGGAATCGATCAGTGGACGGGAACTGACGAAGGGGACCTAATCGAGGTTCGAGTTTGAACGGGCGAGGGCGGAGGACGCCGGCAAAGCGCCGACGGATCGCTCGCGATCCGCCGGGAATTGGAGGAGAAACACGATGACCGATGCACTGGGAATGATCGAAACCCGCGGGTTCGCCGCGATGGTCGAGGCGGCCGATGCCATGGTCAAGGCGGCCAAGGTGGAACTGGTCGGCCACGAGAAGATCGGCGGCGGCTATGTCACGGCCATCGTTCGGGGTGATGTCGCGGCGGTCAAGGCGGCCGTCGAAGCGGGTGCCCGTGCCGCCGAACGTGTCGGTGAGGTGGTGGCAACGCATGTCATTGCCCGCCCGCATGGCAACGTCGATATCGGCCTGCCGCTCGGGCGGGTCAAGGAAGCCAAGGCCGCCGGCGCACGGGACTAGGGAAGCAGCATGGTCCTGGCGCGGGTGATCGGTACGGTCGTATCGACTCGCAAGGAGCCGTTGGCCTGTGGCTGGACGCTTCTCCTTGTCCGACCGGTCGACGCCGCCGGCGGGCTCGTCGGCACCCCGTTCGTGGCCACGGACGTTGTCGGCGCCGGCGAGTCGGAGATGGTTCTCGTGGCGTCCGGCAGTTCCGCGCGCCAGACTCCGGACACCGATCAACGGCCGTGCGATGCCGTGGTGATGGCAATCGTCGATTCGTGGGACGTGATGGACGAGGTTCGCTGGCGAAAGGGACGCGATGGAATGGGTGACGGTACATGATGCATCCGATAACTGACCAGGACGTACAGGAACTGGCGCGCCGCGTGCTGAAACAGCTCGCGGAATCCGGTGGCATGGTGTCCGGCGCCTCCTCCGGCGAAAGTGGCGGTTACTCGACGGGACCATCGGAGCCGATGGGGGCCGTCGCCCCCGGGGCCAGGCTCGGCGCCTTTGACTCCGTGGACGAAGCCGTGACGGCGGCCAATCAGGCTCAGCTCGAGTTCGTGGCTCTCAGCATGGACAAGCGCAATGCCATTCTCTCCCATATCCGAAAGTCGATGCGCGACAACGCGGAGATGCTGGCGTGGATGGCCCACCAGGAGACTGGTCTCGGCCGTTTCGAAGACAAGATTCAGAAGAACCTGCTCGTCACCAACAAGACCCCCGGAACCGAAGTCCTGGTGCCCCGGGCTGAATCGGGCGATCACGGCCTGCTCCTGGAAGAAAGGGCCCCCTTCGGCACCATTGGAGCCATCACCCCGACCACCAATCCAACATCGACCATCATCTGCAATTCCATCGGCATGCTGGCGGCGGGAAATTCGGTCGTATTCAACGTGCATCCCAACGCCAGGAATGTCTCACTCACGAATATTCACCTGATCAACGAGGCCATCCTGGCGGCGGGGGGACCCAAAAATGTCGTCACTGCCGTGGCCAACCCGACGCAAGGAAGCGCCCAGGAACTGATGAAGCACAAGGGAATCCGCATTCTTGTCGTCACCGGCGGCGCGGGGGTCGTTTCGGCCGCCATGCAGAGCGGCAAACGGGCCATCTGTGCCGGCCCGGGCAACCCGCCGGTAGTGGTGGATGAAACGGCCCGAATCGAGAAAGCGGGCGCGGACATCGTGCGCGGCGCCTCGTTCGACAATAACGTCATCTGCACCGATGAAAAGGAAGTCTTCGTCGTAGCCTCGGTGGCGGATCGCCTGAAGAAAGCGATGACGGCCGCCGGCGGTTACGAACTCAAATCCTGGCAGCAGGAGCGGTTGATGAAGGCCATCTTCAAGGAGACCCGTGGTCCGGGAAAGCCGGGGGTAATCAACCCGGAATTCATCGGCAAGAATGCCGGGTTCATCCTGAACGCCATGGGCGTTACAGCCTCGGATGATCCGCGCCTCCTGTTCCTCGAAGTCGAGGCCGACCATCCGCTGGTCTGGACCGAACAGATGATGCCGGTCCTGCCGGTTGTCCGCGTGCCCGACGCCGACCACGCCATCGATATGGCCGTCAAAGCCGAGCATCGCTTCGGTCACACGGCGTCGATGCATTCGCTGTCCATCGACCGCCTCTCGCGCATGGCCCGCGAAATCAACACCTCGATATTCATCAAGAACGCGCCCAACCTCGCCGGTCTCGGTTTCGGAGGCGAGGGGTACACCTCCTTCACCATCGCCAGCCCGACGGGGGAGGGGATGACAGGCCCGATCGCCTTCAGCCGGCTCCGTCGCTGCACGCTGGTCGACTACTTCCGCATCGTCTGATGCTGATCGGTCAGGTCATCGGGCGTGTTGTGGCCACGATTCGGGCGCCAGGGCTTGCCGGCGTTCGCTTCCTCTTGGTGCAGCCGCTGGATGAACGGTGTGTCCCTCTCGGGACGCCCATCGTGGCGGCCGATGCCACCCGAACCGCCGGACCCGGCGACCTGGTCCACTACGAAGGCGGGCGTGAGGCGGCCATGGCGCTCGATCCGAGCTTTGTGCCGGTGGACCATGCCATCGTCGGCCTCATTGATCAGCTTGCAGTGGAGCCGCCGGTGCCGGGAGTCGCCCCGTCATGATGCTGGCCCGGATCATTGGAACCGTCGTCTCGACCATCCAGCATCCCGCACTCGACGGTCGAAGGCTCCTGCTGGCCCAGCGGATTGGCCTGGACGGCGCGCCGTTGGGCGGCACGGTCATCGCCGTCGATACCGTGCAGGCGGCGCCCGGTCAGACCGTTCTCATCCTGGACGAGGGGAGCAGCGCCCGGCAGATCCTGGAAGCACCCGACGCGCCGATCCGCACCCTGATCGTCGGCATCGTCGATTCAGGCGGCTAGCGTCCGAGCGACTTGATCCGGCTCCAGGTGGTCGGCTGGAGTGAACCCGGGGCCGGCACGCCGGAAGTGGCGGGCGACACGGAAATATCGTCGATCCCCACCCACTCGTCATTGCCCAAGGGGCCCCCCGCCGCGTTGGCCGTCAGTATCCGGATTTGCAGTTGTGGCCGATTCCCGACATCGCCAGGAAGGACAACGTAAACCGCCGTTTCAAGCGTGGACATCCCCGGACCGGTCGTCGCGTCGAGAAAATCGCCGCCGGCGGCGTTTGTCCATTCGCCTGACGGCTGGGTGCGGTACTGCACCTGGATCGGCTGGGTCGCATTGTCCAGCGATCCGTCAATGTCCCGCAGCCGGGCTTGAAAGATCAGGGGCCCGAACACCCCGATCGTATTGAGATGGATCACCAGGTGCGGGTAGTCGGCCGTGGCAGAGCCTTGAAGCGCCACCACGGGATCCACCAGGTGAAATTCCGCCACGCCGCCCGCCACGAGCGTATTCGGATTGGTCTGATTGGCGATCAGGTCGACCGCGCTCGACGAATCGGCGGTGATCGTTCGCGGCAGCCGTCCCGCCTCGCTCGTAATCGGATCCTCACCCAGGTAGCCAACAATCCCCGGAACGCCGCTCCAGTTGTCATTGGCGGTCAGGAGGGTCGTGTTGTTCCAGTTCTGGTTGAAGGGGAGGGGTTGGTAGACGGCGCTGGCTGCGGCGGTGACCGGGCCCATCAGGGCTGCCATGGCCGCAAGGCAAATCGGGAAGTGGAAGTATCGGTTATGTGTCAGATGCCTGCGATGCATTTTCACCATCGGAGGTAAGACCTCCGCCCCTCGGCCATACGAAAAGACCGGGAGCCGCGTGGGCTCCCGGTCTGATTTTCCTGCTGTCAGAACTCCAGGCAGCCGAACCTCTAGTTGCTGATCCGTGCCTTGATATTGCTCCAGGTCGACGGGGCAACCGGCACCGGGCAGCTGGTGTTCGCCGCACCCACCGTGTCAACACCGCCGGTGGGAAGCACACCCCCGAACGGTCCGATGAGCCAGGTGGCACCGCAACGGTAGACATGTCCCGGAGCAAAGGTTCCATCCGGCCCCACGACCGTGGTGGTGTACAGGTATTCGTCAGTTGTGCAATTGACGACCGTACCTTCTGACAGACCAACCTGATCGACGATCGTCGCCCAAGGCGTTGTATCAAGGATGCCGTCATTGTTGGTGTCAAGGTCATTTGCGACGGCCGCGGTGTTGCCGGTCACCAGGAGGAATGTGAGATTGTCACTGTTTTCGAAAGAGCCGGTCAAGGTAGCGTCGTAACCAGTCAAGAGCGCTACGCCCGCGCTGTAGCGAAGCGCGAAATAGCCATCAGCCTGGATGCTGAAGGCGGCAAGACTGATGGCGGCCTCAACAACACCGCAACCGCCGGTCCCGTCGCCGATCACGACGATCGAGTAGCCTGCAAGAGACGCCCCGGCCGGACCGGCAAGTTCAACGTACTCGTCGGTGTCCGACCCGGTCTGGTCGGTCCGAATCTCATTCAACAGAATCTGGGCCGACGCGCTGGTACTGACGAGCACGGCAAGCGCGGCAACGGAAAGAGCCTTAGCCAAAAACTTCATCTGAGAATCCTCCTTCGAGTTGGTGGAGCGTGTTGTCAGATCCAGCCCAATCTGGGGGCGAGGAGATTCTGATTCGATAACTGTATGATGCTACCATGGTTAGTGAGGTCGCTCCAAGCAAAGAGATGACTATTCGATTTTCAGCGAGTCCCGAATTATCGTGTCGTAAGACATTGTATATAATCACGTTATGTCGCCTGTCCTCATGTGGATTCCATCTCCTGCCCGATTGCCAACCCTCTGGGATCTGGGGCATGATCTGCCCCCGTTCCACTGCCGACCGAAGGAGACTCGATGCACGGCGACATGGCCCGAATTCTCTACTCCAGCAAGGACATTCAAAATCGCATTCAGGCCATGGCCCGGGAGATCAACGAAGCCTATCCCGAGGGGGATCTGGTACTTCTGGGTGTGCTCTCCGGCAGCCTGCTATTTCTTGCCGATCTGGCCCGGGCCCTCGACCGGCATGTCATCCTCGATTTCATCGCCGTCTCCTCCTACGAGGGAGGAACACAATCGACGGGTGTCGTTCGCATGTTGAAGGACGTGTCAGTCAGCATTGAGGGGCGGGATGTCCTGCTGGTTGAGGACATCATCGACACCGGGCTCACCATCAACTACCTGCTTGAAAACCTGACGACGCGCCACCCGCGTTCCCTTGCGGTCTGCGCGCTCCTCGACAAGGTGGCCGCCCGGACGGCGCCGGTGCCGATCCGCTTTACCGGGTTTGAAGTGCCCAATGAATTCCTGGTCGGCTACGGACTCGACTACCAGCAGCGTTACCGCAATTTGCCGTATGTCGGCATCCTGAAGCCGGAAGTCTTCAAGTTGCCCCAGGCATGACCGAGGGCATTCACTGGCCCCGAAGTCATCCAGGGGGCACGGTATTCAAGGGCGGCCGCTGGATCACCATGGATCCATCCGATCGAATCGTGGAAGGCGAGATGTTTGTCGTCGACGGTCGGATCGAGCAGTTTGGCCCGAAGGTCTCGGCCCCCGAAGGGACGCCCATCGTCGATCTGACCGGCCGATGGATGACCCCCGGTTTCATCCAGGGGCACGTTCACCTGGGCCAGACGCTCTTTCGTGGCCTCGGTGAAGACCGGCGGTTGCTGGACTGGCTCTCCGGCGTTATCTGGCCGCTGGAGGCGGCCCACGATGACGAATCCGCCTACTGGTCGGCCGTCGTCGGTGGAGCGGAGGCGATGCGGGCCGGCACAACATCCATGCTCGACATCGGCCTCGTCCATGGCATGAACGGCCTCTTCCGGGGCCTGATCGACCTGGGCGTGCGAGCCAGGACCGGCAAGCTGCTCATGGACCGGGGGGACGGCGTGCCACCGGCGCTGCTGGGCGAACCGGATCGCATCCTGGCCGAAAGCCATGAACTGGCCCGACACTGGGATGGCGTGGACAACGGGCGCATCGGCTATGCGGTCTGTCCCCGATTCGTCTTCTCCTGTACGCCGGCGCTCTGGGAGGGGGCAGTGGCGCAGGCCAGGGGGGGGAACTGGCCGCTCCATACCCATGCGTTCGAAACGCGTGAAGAGCAGGAGGCCGTGCGGGCCGTTGAGCATCGAAGCGAACTCGACACGCTTCGCGACGTCGGCGCGCTGACGGTGCCGCTCAAGGTGGCTCACGGCGTCTGGGTCGATGATCCGACGGCTGAGCGGCTGGGCGGAGCCGGGGCCGCCGTCATCCACTGCCCGGCCAGCAACCTGAAACTCGGTTCCGGCGTGGCCGACCTCGAGCGACTGAAGCGCCATGGGGTCCGGGTCGGCATCGGCTGCGACGGTTCGCCCTGCAACAACTTTCTCGACCCGCTCGGCGAAATGCGACTGGCGGCGTTGCTTCAGAAGTGGCGTCACGGTCCGGATCGATTCACCGCCCGGGACGCACTGTCCCTGGCCACCCGTGAGGGCGCGCTGGCCATCGATGCCGAGGACCGGATCGGCAGCCTCGAGGTGGGGAAGCGGGCCGACTTCGTCGTCTTCGACCTGGAGCGGGTCCACTCGCTGTGTGCCGACGCCGTCGATCCATACACGCGCATCGTCTTCGGGGCCGATCGAACGAACATCGAGTCGGTGTACATCGAAGGGCGGGCCGTCGTCGATCGGGGCCAAATTCCCGGCTTTGAAGACAAGGAAATCATGGCACGCGGACGCGAGGCACTGCATGCCGTCCTGGCACGGGCCGGCCGGTTCGAATCAACGACACGGCCTGCTAAGATGACGCCATGAACCCGCCAGACTGCTGGATCATTGGCATCGCCGGAGGCTCGGCCTCCGGCAAGACCCGCGTCGCGCATGCCATCGTCGAGGAGCTGGGTCAGGAGGAGGTTCAGGTCATCGACCAGGACTCATACTATTGCGATCTCAGCGATCTACCACTGGACGAGCGCAAGAAGCAGAACTTCGACCACCCCTCCTCCTTCGACGGCGCACTCCTGTTCGATCATCTCACCATACTCCGGCAGGGGGGATGGGTCGAGAAGCCGGTCTACGACTACACGGCCCACACCCGTTCGGCGCGGACCGAACGGGTCGGCGGCCATTCGGTCCTGGTCCTGGAAGGGATTCTCGTTCTGGATGACCCGCGCCTCCGGGCGCTCATGAGCATCAAGGTCTTCATCGACACCGATCCCGACGTGCGCCTGATTCGCCGGCTCCGCCGTGACGTGACCGAGCGGGGACGATCGGTGGAATCGGTCCTGACCCAGTACGAGGCGTCCGTCCGGCCGATGCACCAGCAGTTTGTCGAGCCCTCGAAACGTTACGCCGATATCATCATTCCCGAGGGTGTGGAGAACCATGTCGGCGTCGACATCCTGCGAACCAAGGTGCACGCGCTGGCCTCGTCATCGGCCCGGGGCCAGAGGCCGGCTGATCTGTTCCCGACCGGCCGATGACGATTGAGCGCGCCGTCGCCGAACTGCAGCGCCGCGTTCCATTCGTACCGGAGGTGGCGGTTGTCCTGGGCTCCGGACTCGGCGCTTTTGCTGACACGCTCGTGGGGGCGCAGGCCGTCGATTACGCCGACATCCCCGACTTTCCCCTACCTACGGTCATCGGTCACAAGGGGCGGTTGGTGCTCGGCACAATGGGCACACGCCGTGTGGTGGCCATGCAGGGCCGACTGCACCTGTACGAGGGGATTGATGCCGGAGCCGTGACTTTCGGCGTTCGCGTCCTGGCCGCTGTCGGGGTGTCAACGCTCATCCTGACCACGGCGTCGGGCGGCATCCACCGCCACTTCAAGGCCGGCGACATCATGCTGATCGAGGACCAGATCAACCTTCAGATGCGCCGGCTGCCTGGCCTCGGCAACGGGGCGCTGCCGACGGACACCTGGCGAGGGTCGGGATCGATCTACTCGCCGCGGCTCCTGAAGCTCGCCCTTGAAATCGCCCACGCGATGGGAGAGCACCGGATTCATCGCGGCGTCTTCGGTGGCGTGGTGGGGCCGAATTACGAAACGCCGAGCGAAGTCCGCATGCTTCGCGCGCTGGGCGCGGATGCCGTCTCCATGTCAATCGTTCTGGAATCGGTCGCGGCCCGGGCGGCCGGCATGCAGGTGCTCGGCATCTCGGCCATCGTCAATCCAGCCGCCGGGATCTCACTGACGCCGCTGAACCACGACGAGGTGCTGGAGACGGCGAAGGGAATGGAGACCCGGCTGCTGGCCTTCCTGTCGGCGCTGATCGCAGGTCTCGAGCCGGTCAAGGCTTGATCCCGCCCAACCGATCTACGCGGGAGCAAAGAGAAAGAGGGGGGCCGAAGCCCCCCCCCTCGCTTACCTGTACGCCAGGCCCGTGAAGGCCGGCGGTTGGTCATAACCCTAGTTGATCAGCGACTTGATCGCGCTCCAGGTCGTACCCTGGACTGGCACGGTGTCCAGCGCTTCGAAACAGATGTTCGACCACTCGGCACGGGCGTTGCCGCCGTTCGGCGAGCCGCCGACAAAGTACTGCAGGTGACCACCGGCGGTGGCGGGGGTCAACATGCCCCACAGTCCGTGCGGCGGGTCCTCGGACGGATTTCCTTCGTCGAATGGAAGGCGGCCGCTCGAATAGGAGTTGGCGAGGTAGACGACCTTGTACTCAATCGTCGCCGGGTCCGCCATCGTGTTGCTGTTGGGGTCATAGATGATTTCCATGCGGATTGTATTTCCCTTGGCGTAGGTGATGCCATGGCTTCCGGTGAAGCTGTAAAAGGGCAGGCGACCGTTGAAGCAGGCGATTTCTCCGTCCGTGGTCCGGACGTTGAAGACACCGTCCACCAGCGGCGACCACCAGGGCGAAATCTGCAGACCGGACTCACACTCGCCGCCGCCCGTGATCAACAGGTCGGCGCAGAAACGGAAATGATCGCCATTGGCGAACTCGAGCGGGTTGGTGCCGTCGTTGGAAAATCTCCATGCGTGGCGATTCGCAAAGCCACTGGCGCCGAGAAACTTGAGGTCATCGATGATGATCGATGCCGGGTAGGCGTTGACAGTGGTCAACGTCGAAAACGGATCGTCGTTGAAAATCCGGGTATGCAACGAAGCGGTCGTTGGCGTCGGGGTGGCTTGTGCCACCGGGGCCGCCATCACAGCCGCTGCCGTCAAAAGAACCGCCACCCCTCCAAGTCGCCCGAAATCAAGATGTCTCACTGGGTGCTCCTTTCGCATGTAACTGTTTACATGGGCTGCGTGGCAAAGGGAGTCCCCCTTGCCCGGATCATAAAGAACTGTTGAAGCTTAGCACCTCCCTTCCTAAAGGTAGACCAGAAAAGTAACTCTCAACGAACCAACAGGGCCTGCCGGGTTTCCGTCCGGCCGGCGGCGTTCAGCCGGTACCAGTAGATTCCGGAGGGTAGTCCCTGCCCATCCAGCGTAACATCATGGATCCCTGAAGTTTGCAGGCCATTCACCAGCGTTCTCACGGTCCGTCCCATCACGTCAAAAAGCGTCAGGGACACGAGTCCGGCTTCGTCCAGGCGATAGCTGATTCGGCTGGAGTGTCGGAACGGATTCGGACTGTTCTGCGACAGCTGGAAGGGAGAAATCGGGGGGACCAGCTCGTCCACGGCAGCCACGGCCGTGAAGCCGGCCCGGGTCAGGCCGCGCTGCACATCCACATTCTGCATGAACCGGAGCCAGACCTTCTGATTCAGGTAATTCTCGATCATGATGATGATCGGACCCTGGTCAATGCCAATGACGTCAGGACCATACCAATCCGGATTCGAAGTCAGGTTGAAGCCATCCTTGAAACCATACGGCCCCCAGAGCAGCGGGTAGTTGTCGAAGAAGTTGTGCATCGTCGGAATGACTTCGTCCGGCGTGAACGGGAGAGAGCTGATGGCGGCGGTCGGCGCGATGGTCCCGTTGTCGTTCTCTGCCGGTGGCGCACCACGCGCGGCGTAGCCATTGGGGCCGTCACCGGCGGTCAACCCCCAGAGGGTCGGCCCGTAACCGGTAAAGCCCCCCGGATTGGCGATGCAATATTGCCATTGGGCCAACGTGGCGCGGCGCGAGTTCTCGAAGTAGGTGATCCCCTTGTTTCGCGTGTAATTATCCTGGATGTATCGATAATCGATCCAGCAGTGCGAATACTGATGGCCGAACAGCGGGGGAAAGTGGATGTAGGTATAGCCGTAGTAGGTCAGCCAGTCGTAGCCGGCGGTCCAGCTACTCCACATGAATCCCGGATTGTTCGGATTCGGCGGCTTGGTGGGGGATCCAAGCCCGAGCAGGTACATGATCATGGCCTCGTTGTAGCCGGTCCAGGTGCCGAAGCCGTTGAAGCCGGTGACCGGCTTCCAGCCCATCCGGATGCCGACTCCGGAGGCGCGCATGAATTCCCAATCCACCCGCCGGTAGATGGAGTCGACCAGCGCCCGGACCTGGATATCCAGGGCATCCGCGGTGTTGAAATACTGCTTGGCATCGATGGCACCGGCGAGCAGCAACGCGGTGTCAATGCTTGACAGTTCGCTGTCCCAGGTGCGGACCCCGACCGACATGTCAAGAAAGTGATAGAAGAGCCCCTTGTAGCCCATGAAGCCGTTCACACCGCTTCCCTGGGGTCCGGTCCAGAAGGTATTGAGCGTCGTGAGGACGCGCTGGCGCCCGTCAACCCGGCTCACCCAACCATGGTCAATGCCAATGCAGATGGCAGAAAGACCGAATCCGACGGCGGCAATGCTGGCCGGCGAACCCGTGGTGCTGCGATCCTTGATCAGGCCGTTGGCTGGATTGGCTTCGATCCAGAAGTAGTTGAATGCGGTGTGCTGGATCGTGTCCAGGAGCGCAGGGGTCGTCAGGGCCGAGGCCGGTGCCGGGCGAAGCACGCTTACGAGGAGGGCGAGCAGGAGCGGGCCGCAGATGGTGCGGCGACGGCCGAAGACCGTGGAGCGAATCGTGGTGCGTGTCATCAGGTCCTTCCCGTGGCGCGTTCGCGCCGGAAAACTTCAGGTCAGAAGTCCAGGGCTAGTGTCAGTCGGTGCGTTTCCTCTAGAAATTCATGATCGGCCCAGGCGTAATCCAGGTGGAAGCGGCTGTATCCGATTCCACCGCGCAGCCCCACGCCCAGCGTGACGCCGACGTTTGAATCCGTCTGAAAGAGTTGCTGGTACCCGGCTCGCAGGGCAAACGTGTCCCGGAACAGCCACTCGGCTCCCGCACTCACGCTCTCGCTGTTGTCGCTGGGGTGAAAGGCATCCATGGCCAGCACGATCTTGCTGCGCGGCCCGAGCTGTCGCGGATAGCTGACGCCGACCCGGAACAGGATCGGCACCGGAAAGTCGTCGGTGAACTGGGTGGCCGGCAGCGTCCCGTTGTCGCCGTTCGCGTCCGGATCCTGATCGAACAGGATGGCCAGGTCGCGGCCATCCAGCGATGTCCGGGTGCCGATGTTGTTGACGCACGCGCCGAGCTTGAGCCCGTCCGCAGTCAACTTGTACACCGTCCCGACATTAAAGGTCAGGATGTGGAGCGACGAATTCCAGATCGTCTCCGAGGCGTAGTTGAACTGGGCGCCCGCCGCGAACCGGCTGGTGATCTGGCGGCCGAAGCCGAGTCCCAGCGCGAGGTCGTTCACCGAGTACTGCTCGCCGGTGCCGAGCGGCGCGTTGACGGTCCGGACGAGGATATCGCCCGACGTCAACGCCGTAACGCTTAAGAGGAAGGTGCCGAGCCCCTTGAACGGAAACGCCGCGGCGGCATAGTCGTAGTTGACCCCCCCGTACCATTCGCTGTGGCTCAGCTGCGCGCTCTTTCGTTCCAGCGCGCCCAGTGCGGCCGGGTTGTAGAACACCGACTGGAGATCGTTGCCCAGGGCCACGCCGGTATTCCCCATGCCGGCCACCCTCGCGCTCGGCTCAATGTTCAGGAACTGTACTATCGTCGTTCCGGTCTTGCTCTGAGCCCCGGCCGGGGCGGCCAGAATCAAAAAAAGCAGGGAGAGGGCCATTCGGGACATCGTCAGCCGCCTCATTTGATGATCGCAAACTTGCCGACGGTCGTGCCCAGGGGGCCGGCGTCAACATGAAACAGAAAGAGCCCCGGTGCTACGTCGAGGTTGTCCTTGGTCCGGAGGTCCCACGGAATGTAGCCGTCATCGCTTCCTTCGTGGCGAAGCGTCTGCACCAGGTCGCCATGCACCGTGAAGATGCGGATGCTGCAGGTGGCCGGCAATCCCCGGAACTCGAGCCGCCGATCGCCGCGGCCCGACACGGCAAACCGCCCCGGTTCGAAGGAAGCGGAGCTGACGTACGGGTTCGGCACGACGTAGGGGTCTTCGCGGAACTGTTCCCGCGCCAGGGATTCGTTGATGGTGGCGCTCCGTGTCGTAAAGACGAAGACGTCGTCCGCACCGAGCGGCAGCAAGAGGCGCAGATCGTAGGTATCGCCGGCCCCGGGCGGATCGATCGGGCCCCGGGCGGCCTGGCCCAGCGTGTCGAGTTCAGCGCGCCAGGTGTCGGCTACGAGCGCCGGGGTGGCATCCGCGTACGTCACGATGGTAATCCGCTCGTCGGTACGGTTGAGCGTGCCGCTGTTGTCCTCATCCTGGAATCGGAAATTGAGCTGCCGATCGCCGCCGGGCGAGTGGGCGATCACGCGAAAACGGGCCGGCTTCGGGGGGAGCCGAAATCCCGCCACCGACGTATCCAGGACGGTGTCGCTGAATTCGATCGTGAGGTCGTCCGGATAACCGGGGCGCTTTAGATTGGAGTTCAACGTCGGCTGGTAGGATATCCGCAGGCGGGTGTTGGTGGGGCTCCCGGGTCGAAATCCGGAGGCTGGATCAATCTGGACACCGGGCAGGGTCGTGATCAAGGGCAGCAATCCGGCGCCCACGGCGCCGATGCCTCGGGCCTCGAAGTCGGTACCGTCGGTGAAGAGCACCTCGTGCGTCGTGCTGTCGATGAGCGCATAGGATGTGGCGCGTACCTCGAACGGCGTGACCGTGTTGAAATCGATCTTGAACAGGTGGTCGGCCGGCACGATGTCCGAATTGACCACTTCAACCCGAACGGTGCCGACGCCCCGCCCCTCGATCTGGATAGCCGTGTCGGCGCGGGCGGCCACGTAGCCCAGGGCCCGCGGGTTGGGACGCACGGCCACCACGTTCTTCGGCAGGACGAGGCCACCCCGCGGCGTGCGCGAGGCGGTGATGGCATTCTCGGATGGGTAGAAGTCGAGGGCCTCCGAGCCGTAGTCGTACGCCGTTACCGCGTAGTAGTAGGCTTGGCCGTTGGTCACCGTCGTGTCGGTCCAGGTGTGGGTGAGGCCGGTGTCGTCGCCCAGGTAGTAGGCCACGCCTTCCACCGTCTGGGTCGAAAAGCCGTTCCGTTCGTCGTTCAGGTCGAATTGGGCGATGGGCCGGCCGTTCCCCAGTCCCTCGGCGCCGGTGCCGGTCGAGATGACCTTTGGGTCCTGGAATTCCGGGTCCGTCGAGCGATAGATGCGGTACCCCTCGAAATCGAACTCGCCGGTCACGGGGTCGGCACCCTGCTCGGCCACCGTGTCCCACGAGAGGCGCACGTAGCCGTCGCCCGCCTCGGCCGTGGCCGTGGGGAGGGGGGGGGGCACCGCGAACCGGTAGTTGGCGTCATAGATCTGCTGCACCGTCTTGACGGTGCGGCGCAGCCCGTTCAGATCGCCCCCGTACGCCAGGGCAAGGCTGAACCGCTCGGTCTTGCCGGCCTTCAGTTTGAACGGCCCGGAAGCAAAAAGGAATCCGATGTTGTAGTTCGACGCCAGCGGGCGGTCGAACCGCATGGCCGGGTCGGGATGGGTGAATTGCTCGTAGAGGCGCTGGGGCCAGTTGTTGCTCTCGGTGAAAAAGAGGACGCCGTCGGTGGTCCGATCGGGATTTCCCTGGCCGGCCGAAATGCGGTTGATCTTGAAGCCGGTCAATCCGATCTGGTCCGATTCGTGGAGGTCCGTTCGGTCGAAGTTGGGTTCACCGGCGGTCGGGATGCCGTCTCCTTCGCCGGTGTCATCCGTATCGGGCAGTCCGTCACCGCCCAGGTCCTGCACGGCTTCGGTCCAGTCCATGTCCTCGTCGCCGGTGTACCAGACACCGGCCCGGAATGCCGGACGATCGTCCAGCTTCCCAAACTCCGCCTCGAAGTTGGTCAGGTTGTAATGGGTGGTCACGTACTGCCGAATAGCCTCTGCCCCGGCAATCCGCTCGCCCGGCCCGCCGTCACGCACTTCGTTGGTGATGCCGTCCAGGTCGTTATCCACGGTGTCCAGCGCGTTGCCGGGAGTTTCCATGTAGGCGTAGCCGAGATAGCCGGTTCGTCCGCAGTTGCCCGAGAGATCGCGGCCGTGGCCGAATCGATCCCAGGTGTAGACGAGGTTCAGGACGTCCTTATTCAGGGTCCGGTCGAAGAAGGCGTTGTCGTCGTCGGATTCGAAGATGCCGTCGCACGAGAGGGCCGAGCCGCCGACACCGGAATCCATGTACAGGCCGAAGACGATGTTGTCGTCGTAGTCGGTGGTCCCCTCATTCGTGATGTCGTAGTGCCAGAAGATGACATTGCTGGCCTGGGGATTGGCCCACTGGAAGCCGCGGACCTCGATGCGCAGACCCAGTCCGTGGCGGGTGCTGTCGCGGCTGTCCGGCCGGAAGTCCCAGGCGTCGTAATAGTCGTCGTCCATGACGGTGTAGCTTTCCTGGTCGGCCACGATGCGCTTGCCGAAGTAGCCGTTCCAGCTTCCGGCCCAGCCCGGATCGTCCGGATCGCCGAGCTTGTCCGGCCACTGGGCCGGCCAGGTTCTGGGGTCGCTGCTGACGGCGGGGGAGCGGCCCGGGTTCCGGGACGGGCTCGGCTCGAAGTAGCCGGGGCGCGGCTCGAACCGCATGATCCGATTGAAGAAGGGACTCGATCCCTGGCGCTCGCGAAAGCCGGTTTCCATGATGTAGCTGGGGCTGCCATCCCGCTGGATGATGCGGGCCAGGACGAACGGAGTGATGCCGTCCGAATAGTTCATGCCGCCTCCCTTCGGTACTTCCACCGAGTGGAAGACCGATAGGTCGACGCCGCCGGGATCGGCGGGGTAGTCGCCGACCATGCCGTAATTCCAGAAGACGGTACGGATGTTGCCGGCGTCGTGGAACCCCGAGCGCTCGGCATCGCTCGTTCCGCGCTGCGATTGCGGCACGGGCGTGGTCACCTGGGCGAAGGCGGGGGATACGGTCAGCGCCGCTATCGCCCCGAGGACCGCCGCCCGCGCGGCCGACCCGAAAGAGCCCATAAGTCGGGTCACTTGTCCCCCTTGTCGGACGATTCGCCCGGACTGAACTTGAGGCCGATTTCGATCCGGCGCGGCGCGTAGTACCGGCTCGGATCGTTCAGGGCCACTTCGTCGGCTGCGGGGAAGCGGGAATAGAACGCACTCCCGGTGCTGTTGAAGACGGCACCGTTGAAATAGCGGGTATCCATCAGGTTGAACACGCGGCCGAACAGGCCGACGTTCAGTCCCGAAAACGTGGCGGATTTTTCGGCCCGGATATCCATGGTGGCGGCGCCGGGCTTGCGGCCGGAATTCGTATCGAGACCATTGCCGAAGCCCGACTCGATAATGGGCGTATACGGCTGGCCAGACCCGGCCCGGAGAACCATCGCCGTTGAGAAGCCGCCGGCGTTGCGGTACGACAAGGTGAGGTTGACCGTGTGGCGCTGGTCCCAGTTGAACGAGACCAGCCTTGGCCTGGGATCTTCGTTGGCTGAGGCGCGGGTGGCCGTCTCGCGCGGATCGCTCGAATTGCCGATGGCCTGTTGCCACGTATAATCGAAGCCGACGTTCAGCGGCCCCAGCCGTCGGTGGTCAAGGGCCAGCGTGAAGCCGAGGACATCACCGAAGTCGACGTTGGTCAGGCGGGCGTACTCAGCCCCGTTGTACGTGGAGACGAACTCCGTGCCCAGGAGCTGCCGGATGTCCTTGTAGAAGATGTTGAAGTCCAGGCCGATGTCCTGGCTCAGCGCATGCTTGTAGCCGAATTCGTACTGGATGGTTTTCTCCGGCTTCACATCCGGGTTGCCGAGCACCCCGTAGGTGATGTCGCCGGCCTGCAGGTTGGCCAGGACCGAGTAGTCGGCGTTGCTGAAGACGGTACCGATGGCGGGAAATTGATAGAAGTGCCCGTAGGCAAAGTGCAGCGCGGCCGACTGACCGATCGGGTACGCCACGCCCAGCCGGGGCGCCGCCGAAAACTTGGGTGTCGTGGCCTTCGCGGGCGCCGTCGGCACCCCCTCGATGGCGTTGGCCGGGTTGGCCAGGTCGCCCGGGATCTTCGAGCGGGCGTCGAAATAGTCGAACCGGATGCCGGCCCGAAGCGTCAGGTCGCGCAATTCGGCCGATTCCTGGACATGGGCCGCGGCGATGAACGGGTTGTAGGTGATGACACCCGGGAAGTCGGGTGGCTCGCGATCATGGCGCACCAGGGCCTGGTCCCCTGCCACCGTTCCAAATGAAAGGTACCCGGGCGATCCGAAGCTCACCTTGGGAAACTGGATTTCGCCGCCGGCCTTCAGCTGATGCGCCGAACTGACCTGGCTCACGACGGAAGTCTTGAGGAGGATGGCGTTCGTCGTCTGCTCGAACCGGCCAAAATCGACGCCCTGGATGTTGGCGCCAAGCTCGTAGGCGTCATCGGCGAGCGGGGGACCGGCGTTGTCGTAGCGCGAGTCATACAGATTCTCGTACGCAAAGTCGGTGTAGTGCAGGTAACTGTGCCGCACCGTGGCATCGAGGAATGTGCTCTTGGACAGGGTATGGGTCCAGTCCAGGCCGTGGTTGATCGACCGTGTCTTCTGGGTGGTGGCTCCATCGGGATTGTAGCGGAAGGCGAAATTGTTCCGGCGTCCGTCGACGACATTGAACAGCGCCTGGTAATTGATTCGCGCGTTGTGAACGGCCGTGGTGGTGATCTTGGCCACCCCGGACCACTCCCTGGTGTAACCCAGCGGCTCCGACCCGCCGTCGCCGGACGACCGGAAGACGTTGTTGGCGAAGTCCGAGGAATCAGTGGGGACAAACCGCCGCTCTCCCTGGATGTAGTCGTCGAAGTGGTAGCGGCGGCCGCTGAGGAGGTACACGGTGTCCTTGACGGGCAGGGGGCCGCTCAGATTCAACTGGTAGTTCTGGATCGACAAAGGCTCGATATTATCGCCGGTCAACCGGCGGTCGTTGCCGTTGGAGAAGGCCCAGCCGCCGGCAAAGACCTCGGTTTCCCAGCGGAAGTCGGGCGTGCCGTCCTTCAGGATGGCATTGACGACGCCGCTCATTGCCTGTCCATACTCGGCGTCGAAGGTACCGCTGATGACCTGCACTTCCTGCAGGAGCGAGCGGTCGATCTTGAGGCTCGGTTCATTGTTGAAGGCGTTGTTGATGCTGACGCCATCCACCTGATACTGCACTTCGCCGCTCCGGCCACCCCGGAAATGCCCCTCGACGACGCCGGCCTGCAGGTTGACCACATCCTGGAGTTCCTGGACGGGCAACTCCTCGATTTCTTCGGTGGTCAGGACCTGCTTGGAACTGGTCAGGTTGACGTCGACGGTGGGGCGCGCGGCGGTCACCACCACTTCGGCCATTTCCACGGCGGCCTCGCCCAGCGTCACATCGAGCCAGGTGGTGTTGTCCGCCGAAACGACAAGGCCGGTGACCAGTTTCTTTTCAAATCCGAGCCGACCGACCGAGATTTCGTAGGTACCGGGCGGAATGTTGAGGATGTTGTACTTGCCAGCCGCATCCGTCACGGCGCCAAGCTTCTGTCCGACCAGAAGCACCGTGGCGGCGACGACGGGCTTCTTTTCCTGGTCCACCACCTGCCCTGAAAGTTTGCCGGTGGTGCCGGCCGCCGCCGGGACGGATCCCGACAGGACGAGCCAGGCGACAGCGGCCGTCAACCGGCCCGCGCGGCCGGTGGTTGTCAATCCCCGCATCCAATCCCCCCCATGGAATCGCGCTGTCATCGATACTTACTTCGTCAACACCAGCCGCCCCGGCAGACTGGCCCGAAGCGCCCCGGTTTCGGGGTCGGCGATATTCAGTTGATACAGGTAAAGACCGTTGCTCATGGTCGACAGGTCAAGATTGAGAACCTGCTCGCCCGCTTCCACGCGGCCGATGGCGCGCGTTTCGATCAGGCGGCCCGAGACGTCGTACAACGACACGGACACCGTGCCCGCGACCGGCAGCGAGTATCGAATTCGGGGCTGCGCCGAGGGATTCGGAAACGCCCCGAACAGCTGATAGCCGGCCGGCGGGCGCGGCGATTCGTCCCCAACGCCGGTTGTCGAGAAGGGGATGATATGCGCCCAGACCGGACAGCATTGACCCGGGTATTCACGAAACCACCAGGTGCGGGTGCTGTAGCTGTCGGTAAAGTTCGAGAACGAATCGCCATCCAGAAGATTGACTCCCAGGAACAGGATCCGATCCCCGAGGCCCGTCGGGTAACCCAGATGCGTCAGGTTGATGGCCAGCTCGGCGGTATATCCGTTGTCTGGAAACTGGTCGGCCAGGGTATCCACCGTCGTGCCGTTGTTGAGTGACAGCGCCAGCTGCGCGCCACCATTCTGCAGGAGAGTCAGGAGATAGTCCTGCGCCACGGCCTGGCCTCCGGCGCCGACCTGGAAGGAGATCCTTCGGGCCAGGAGTTCGTTGTCGGGGCCGAGTGTTGCACGATCGTTCAGTGTGATCAGTGCGCCATCCCAGCGATCGAAGTCCGGGTGGAACTGGACCGCCTCATCGCGCACGTCGAAGCCGAGGTAGAGCCAGTTGCCCTTGACGAGGACACTGACCGTGGCATCGCCCGGATCGAGCACATCCGCGGTTCCGCCATTGATGGTGGGCTGGAACTGGCCGGAGCGCCACGGTCCCACGCCCGGGTAGGTTGCTCTCAGTTCGTTGTCACCGTATCGGATATCGAACTGGCTCAGCACATCGTTCCAGATCGGCTCGCTCAAGACTCCGTCGATGACCGGAGCCGGACCGGGAATCTCGGGAATGTTTATTTCGGGCGGAATGGGCGGCACGACCCCGCTCGCCGTGGTCACCGACGGCTTGGCGAAGATATGGACTTCGTCATACCAGTAGGCGTTGCCCCACGGGCTCTGGTACCAGGTCCGGTTGACCGAAAAATTGGCACCGCCGGCGCAGGCGGGAGCCAGGGGCCAGAAGCAGTCACAGTCATAAATGGACAGGTTCCATTCGACGATATCCCCCTCGGGGCGCGTGACGTCATAGCCCATGACACCCAGGTCGAATCGCATCTCGACGGTGTAACCCTGATCCTGCGCGGCATCGGTATTTGTCTGTCCCTGAATGGTGATCCGGGCATCCCAGGCGGCGATGTTGGCCGGCGTGCGCGTGGTGTCATCGGGGGCCAGGCTGTCGAGCGGGGCGGTCACGCCGAAGCGGCCACGAAAGATCGGCAACTGGCCGATCGGCTGCGGATTGGGGCTCAGCGGGTACCACCAGGAATAAAAATATTCCGATGGTGGTTTCGGCGTGCTCCCATTCAGCCTGTCCTTGAGCGCCATCAGCAGCCCATCCCAGCGATTAAATGTGGAGTGGCCGCCGATGCTCTTGTCGCGGATGGTGGCACCCAGGTAGAGCTGGTTGTTGCGCACCAGGAACTTGAGCGTGGCATTTGTCGGATTGGTGGGATTGAAACCGGACTCGATTTTCCAGCCGCTGCCGGGGATCCCGGTGCTGATTCCATACTGGACGATGACGGATTCGGCCGCTGCCCAGCCGGCCTCGTTGAGAACTCCATCCAGGACGATCGGAGCCGTTGCGGTACGGGCCCAGATGGCGTCCTGGCGTGGCGCATAGGCGCTGGCCGACGGGGCGGCGAACAGTAGGAAGCCACCGAGTGGCAAGAGGAAAGTAAGTGCTCGTTTCATGTGCTGCGCCTTTCGGTTTTGCGTGTCGGTGTTGGTCGGCCTGTTGATGCCGGGCTGCCACAGGAGTCGCGGATCACCAGGCTGACCGGTAACGTAATCGAATTCATTGATCGGGCCACCGGACCGGTGAGGCCCGCCAGCAGCCGGACGGCTCGATCCCCCATGTCGCAGGCATCCACCCGGACCGTGGTCAACGAGGGGCTGACATACTGCGAAATGACGATGTCGTCGAAACCGGTCACGGTCATCTCCTCGGGGACCCGGACTCCGGCCTCGCGCAGGGCGCCGAGCAAACCGATGGCCATGTAGTCATTGGCTGCGAAGATCGCGGTCGGACGGTCCTTCCGGCCGAGGAAGTCGGCAGCGGCGGCCTCGCCGGACTCTTCGCTGAAATTACCATTCAGGTATTCGACGGTGGGTTCTTGAGACCGGATTTCACGCAAGGCCTTCCGGTAGCCCCGGAGTCGTTCCTCGGCATCGTAGTTACCCGGAGGGCCCTTCAGGATGGCCACCCGGCGGTGCCCGAGAGCCAGAACGTGGCGGGCCACCTGGTAGGCCCCGTCCAGATTGGCCACTGAAATGGAGTGACTCCCGTGGGCCGGCGGTCGCGAACTCAGGAGGACCGTCGGAAACCGGCTTTGAATCTGCTCGAGGGTACTGCTCGAGCCGCGTTCCGGAGCCATGATGATCAGGCCATCCACCCGGCCCCGCATCGATCGGGCGGCCGCCAGCATGCCGTCCGTGTCCGCGTGCGAACTGGATATGAGGATTTGCAGCTTTTCCAGGCGGGCGGCGCGATCAATCCCGCGGATGACTTCGGAGAAGAATTCACCGTGCAGTTCGGGCAGGAGGACGCCAATGGCATGGGTCCGCGAGGTGGTCAGGGTTCGGGCCGCACCATTTGGCCAGAAATCGAGCTCGGATGCCGCATCCCAAACACGACGACGCGTGTCATCGTTGACGCGGGCGCTGTCATTGATGACGCGCGAAACGGTCGCGATGGAAACACCGGAAGCGCGGGCGACATCACGGATGGTGGTCACGATCGACTCCTGACAGGAGCCGGTCGCCAGGGAAGGACTTTCGGAGGTGACCGGCTGCAGACGAGCATGTAAACGTTTACACATGGTCATCAACCTGTCAAGATTGAATGCGATGAAATTCCCCGAATCACCACCTTTCGACGCACGCCTTGGACCCGGTGCGACCTCCCGCTTTCTATCGAACGGCCGTTACCACCTGCTACTCACCCCGTCCGGGTCCGGCTACTCGGAATGGGACGGAATTCGGCTGGGCGACTGGCGCGGCGATCGGACCGAAGACAAGGAGGGATTTTTTCTCTACCTGCGCGATCATGACTCTTCCGAAGTCTGGCGTCTCGGCGGAGGGGTGGAACAGAAACCAGGCTGGTCCGGATCTTCCGGCGCCGCCCGCCTCGACGGTCGAATTGATCTATTTAATGCTCATTCCGGGATCGAATGCCTGTCGCGGGTCTTCATCCCGCCGGACATCAACATGGAAGTCCGCCGACTGTCGATACGAAACCTTTCCAATCGACGTCGGACCATCGAGATACGATCGTTGATCAATGTTGTACTCAACACGGCGGCCGCCCACGCCGCGCATCCGGTCTTCTCCCGGCTCTTTCTGCAGACCGAGGTGCACCCGGAAGAGCGCCTCCTGCTGGCTCACCGTCGGCCCCGATCACCCGAGGAGCGATTTCCAGACCTGTTCCATACGGTCGTCGGCGGTCTGGACTGGCGGTTCGAAACGGATCGCGGCCTGGTCGTCGGCCGTCGGCTGCCGGGCGAGTGGCCGCAGGCACTCGTCATCGCCCCGTCGGATACGGGCCGGGTGGGAAATGTCCTCGATCCTGTTCTGAGCCTCTCGGTCACACTGATTGTCGAGGCCGGAGGATTTGCCTCAGCGGACTTTGCCCTCGGTGTGGCGGGCGATAGTAACGAGGCGCGGCAGTTGGCCCGCCGATTGGCCGACCGCTCGCAGGTCGACTCGTGGATGGCCGGAGCCGAAGCCTTTGACCGTCGGCGGCGTGAGGATCTCGGCCTGACTCGGGAGGCGGCAGACAGCCTGGAAGCACTTGCGGGGGGCGTCCTCTACGGTGAGCCGTCCCTGGCGCTGGACATTGGCAATGCCGCTTCCACTCCCGCCACTCATCAGGAGGACCTGGTGGAACTGGGGGTCGAGTCGGGCCGCGCACTGGCACTGCTGGATGAAACCGGAGAATTCGAGCCCGCCACCGCTGACGAGCTTGAAACATCTTTCATCCGGATGGCCCGCTACTGGGCGGAACTCGACCTGCCGATCGACGCCGTGATTATCGGGCGGGCCGACGGTATCAGCGCTTTCGATTCTGCGCCCCGCCATTTGAATCCGGATCCTCGCCAGCGAGAGGCTCTTCGCCGGGAAGCCCGACTGCTGGTCGAAAACAGCATCCCGGTGTCCCCGGCGTTGTTCCAGTCCGGGCGGCCTCCGTCGCCGCTGTCGGCGCCGAAGCCCGGGGCGGCACACCTTCCGGTGCCGCCGGCCACGCCCTCGATCGCCCTCGATCCACCGTTGGAGCAACTGCGCTTCGACAATGGCATCGGTGGATTTTCCGCCGATGGGCGTGAGTACGTCGTGCGCCTCAACTGGCGGCCGGGGCTGGGATTCACCCGGCCACCACTGCCTTGGACGAACGTCGTGGCAAATGAAAACTTCGGCCTGCTGGTCAGCGAGATCGGCGCCGGTTCAACCTGGAGCGGCAATAGCCGCGAGCACCGCTTGACTCCCTGGTCCAATGATCCGCTGCTCGATCCGCCCGGAGAGTGCTTCTATGTACGGGACGAGGACACCGGACGATTCTGGTCGCCGCTGCCCGGGCCCGCTCCACTGCCGGTAGACCAGGAGATGCGCCATGGCTTCGGGTACAGCCGCGCGTCGATGATCGGCGAGGGACTGGAGCATGTCACCGAGATCTTCGTGGCACGGCACGACCCGGTCCGCTTCACGCGCCTCCACATCACCAACCGATCCGGGCGCCCGCGACGGTTATCACTGTACGCCGCCTATCGGCTCGTCCTTGGCACCACACCCGCGGAAACCGGCCGTTTCCTGCGAACCGACATTGATGGCAAGACCGGTGCCCTCATGGCGGAGAACTTGAATGGCGGTGATTTCGCCGGGCGAATCGCGTTCGCGGACGTCGTGGTGAACCGGCACGAAACCGGCCGGTCCGCAACAGCGGATCGCGCGGCCTTCCTCGGGCTGCGCGGGTCCACCGCGGCACCGCTTGCCGTCCAGATGGGAGGGGACCTCGACGGGCGCACCGGGAGTGGCCTCGACCCGGCTTTTGCCCATCGCATCGAGGTGGATCTTCCCGCGGACGGCGACATCGAGGTCACTTTCCTCCTGGGCGATGCCTCCTCCCGTGAGGAAGCCCGGATGCTGATTGGCCGCTACGATTCCGCCAAAAAAATCTCGGAGACCTGGGACAGGGTCCGACGCTTCTGGACGGAGGAGCTGGCCGGCGTGCAGATCGAAACGCCGTCGCCGGCACTGGATCTGATGGTAAACGGATGGCTTCCGTATCAGACTCTCGCCTGCCGAATCTGGGGGCGCACCGCGTTCTACCAGTCGGGAGGCGCGTTCGGATTTCGCGACCAGCTGCAGGACGCGGCCGCCTTGATGCTCCTTTGGCCCGATCTGACACGCGAGCAGATTCTTCGACATGCGGCTCACCAGTTCCTGGAGGGGGATGTCCTTCACTGGTGGCACCCGCCTCGCAGTGCCGGCATCCGGACCCGCTTCGTGGACGATCTCCTATGGCTGCCGGGACTCACGGCCCAGTACGTGGCGGCGACCGGCGATGACGCCGTTCTTGACAAGGAGGTGAGCTACCTCGCGGCCCGCCTGCTGGACATTGATGAAGACGAAGCCTTTGTTCACCCGGAACTTTCGGGCGAATGCGGCAGCGTCTACGAGCACTGCATCCGGTCCATCGACCGGTCGCTGACGGTGGGGGAGCATGGGCTTCCGCTGTTCGGTACCGGTGACTGGAACGACGGCATGAATCGCGTCGGTCGCCTGGGACGTGGCGAGAGCGTATGGATGGGTTTCTTTCTGTACCAGGTCCTCGGCGAATATCTTCCGTTGTGCGAGGCGCGTGGCGATGAGGCGCGGGCAACCCGATACCGGACGCACCGCAACGAACTTCGTCTGGCGCTCAACGACGGGGGCTGGGATGGGGCCTGGTATCGACGGGGCTATTACGACAGCGGCGCCCCGCTTGGCTCAACACTCAGTGACGAATGTCGAATCGATGCCCTGGCACAGGCCTGGGCCGTCCTGTCGGGTGCCGCGCCCGAAGCCCGCGCCCATGACGCCATGGACCGGGTGGAAGAGCACTTGATTTCCGAGCCCGATCGTCTAATCCGACTCCTGACGCCGCCGTTCGAACGAACGACGGAGGATCCCGGCTACATCAAGGGCTACGTGGCCGGCGTCCGCGAAAATGGGGGGCAGTACACCCACGCGGCGCTCTGGGTGGTCCGCGCCATGGCGGAACTGGGGCGGAACAACCGGGCGGCACGACTGCTGGACATCCTCAATCCGGTGCTCCACTCCGTAACGCCGGAACAGGTGGCCCGCTACCAGGTCGAACCGTATGTCGTCGCCGCCGACGTCTACAGCACGGCGCCCCATGTCGGGCGCGGCGGATGGACCTGGTATACCGGCTCCTCGGGGTGGATGTACCGGGTGGCCCTCGAATCGATTCTCGGCCTCACGCTGGTCGGCGGGAAGGCCCTCCACCTGAAGCCGTGCATTCCCGATGACTGGCCGGGCTTCACCCTGCGCTGGCGGCGCCCCGGCGGCACGACAGTGTGGGAGATCAAGGTGGATAACCAGGATGGCAACGGTCTTGGGGTTCGGACGGCCTTGATGGACGGCGTGGCATCCCTGGTGGTGAACGGTGCCGCCCACATCCAACTGGTTGATGACGGCCAGACGCATCGAGTCGAACTCAGGACCGGCGCCCCGGTGGCGGTCGTCGCCCTTCTGTGACGGGTCCGCGGAAGGCCAAAAGCACCCGGGAATCCCCCGCGACCGTAACCTTTCCTGCCGATTTCCTCTGGGGCGCGGCTACCTCGGCGTACCAGATCGAAGGGTCGCCGCTGGCGGATGGCGCTGGAGCCAGCAACTGGCATCGTTTTTGTCACACGCCCGGCATGACGGAAGAGGGCGCGACGGGTGATGTGGCCTGCGATCACTATCGCCGCTTCGCGGAAGACGTCGGGCTGATGCGATGGCTCGGCCTCAAGGCCTACCGTTTCAGCATCTCCTGGAGCCGAATTCTTCCGGAGGGTCGTGGCGCGGTGAATCCGGCCGGTCTGGACTTCTACAGCCGCCTCATCGACACCCTGCTCGAAAACGGCATCGCTCCCTGGGTCACGCTGTACCACTGGGATCTGCCGGCGGCCCTGGACGACCGGGGCGGCTGGCTCAATCCGGACATCAAAGGCTGGTTTTCCGACTATGCCGACACGGTCTATCGTGCCCTTGGCGACCGTGTCAATCATTGGATGACGTTGAACGAGCCCTGGGTGGTGATGGACGCCGGGTATCAATTCGGCGTCCACGCGCCGGGCCATCGGAGTCCGTTCGAGGCGGCGCGTGCCGCGCATAATCTGATGCGGGCGCATGGTGCCGGCGTCCAGGCTTTTCGGGCGTCCGGCCGGCCGGGGCAGATCGGCCTGGCCGTGAATCTCGAGCCAAAGTACGCCGCATCGCGGGGAAGCAGGGACCAGGCGGCCACGCGGCGTGCCGATGCCTACATGAATCGCTGGTTCCTCGACGGCGCTCTGAGGGGCGGCTATCCCGGGGAGCTGTCGGAAATTTTCGGCGAGGCCTGGCCCGAGTTCGCGCCAGCGGATTTCAAGCTCATGTCACAACCGATCGACTTCCTCGGGATCAACTACTACACCCGCGGCGTGGTCCGGGACCATCCGAAGGGTCGTCCCCTCTCCTGGCAGGCGGTCAAGCCGGCAAAACGACTCACCTCGGTGACGGGGTGGGAAGTACATCCCGAGAGCTTGACGAGGGTGCTCGGGTGGGTCCGGGAACGTTATGGCGACATCCCCCTGTACGTCACCGAGAACGGATCGGCGTTTCCGGATCCGCCTTCCGTGCGCGGAAAGACACATATCGACCCGCGCCGGGTTTCGTATCTCAATGCTCACTTGAAGGCGGCGCAGTCGGCCATCGCCGCGGGTGTCGACCTGCGGGGCTACTTCGCCTGGTCACTGCTCGACAACTTCGAGTGGGGCAGCTACAACAAGCGCTTCGGCCTCTTCCACGTCAACTTCGCCACGCAGAAGCGCACGCCGAAGGCGAGTGCCCATCGATACCGCGAGGTCATCAGGACGAACGGCGTGGCCCTAAGTCTCTCGGGAAAACCGGCCTGATAAGAATTGAGGGAGGAGCCATGCCGATACCGCAAATGGTGAGCGCGACGGGCGGTGAGCACGTGAGATTCGGAAAAGCGCTGGGAACCCGACTCATTATGCGGGCGAGCGCGACGGGCGGTGCCTTCGGGCTGGTCGAGCATGATCTCCCACCCGGTCAGCTCGGCTCACCGGTGCACACCCACGAACGTGAGGACGAGTACTCGTATGTCTTGAGCGGTCGGCTGACCGCACAGGTCGGTGACGAGGTGATCGAAGCGGGACCCGGTGACCTCGTCATCAAGCGGCGCGGCATCCCACACACATTCTGGAACGCCGGGACCGAACCGGTCCGCTTTCTCGAGCTGATCTGCCCGGGTGGATTCGAAGACTATTTTTTTGAGATGGCAACGCCATTCAACGCCCGTGACGCCGAGGCGATGGGCGAGATCCGGGCGCGCTACCGTTTGGACGTGAAGCTGGAAACGATTCCGGAGTTGCTGGAGCGTAACGGACTGCAGCCTCCGTTCTAACCCGCGCTACGGCTTCAATAACGGAATAGTCAGCCGGGCCGGGAGCTTCGTTACGATCACGTCCGCGGTTCCCGGGGCACGCACGATGATCCCGGCCGGCGGCATCTCATCAAGGTAATCGATGTTGACGCGCAGGACCCCGGATCGGGCCGCGTCCAGCGACATCCGATAGCTCAAGGCACCCCAGGGTGTCGGCATCCGGTCGACGGCCACGCCGGGTTTCTCCTCCAGCCACGCCCCGGGAACACCGGCGCCGATCACCAGCGCCTGGCCGTCCTCCCGCACGTAGAGCAGCATGTCGAGAACCGATCGGACGAAGTCCGAACCGACCCATGTGTGCGGCAGGTCGCCGAGAAATTTCTGTTTCGTGTCGTCGCTGTAAACGACCTCCGGCCACTGCCGCCAGCCGACCGGCTTCTGGTACTCCAGGAACCATGAGGCCAGCTCCTGGGCCCGATCGCGCCATCCGAGGTGCACGAAGGCTCCGATGTTGCGCACCTCGTAAGGCGTGAAGGCCTCCCACGGCGCGCCGGCCCGGCGATCGGCAAAGAACTTGTAGTACCGTTCGAAGGTGGCATCCAGCGACGGACGCGGCACGAGCCCCGCGGCTCCGGTCGGAGAGAAAAACGTCGTCGTGGAGGTGGCATCGAAATCGCCCAGGTCGGCACAGCCCGCGATGAAGTCGATCGCGTGCCGCTTCTGCGTTGCCGCAATCGAGGCGGTGAGGTCCGCCCCAAACTCCCGGGCGACAGCCGTCCAACGTTTAGCCTCGACCGGACGGCCCAACACCTTGGCCAACCAGGCCGCATCCGTAAAGCCCTTGTAGGCGAAGGAGTCATCCCAGTAGGAATGCATCGGCTTTGCCGAGTAGCCCTCGTGGCTGATGGATGGGGGCATCAGGCCAAAGAATTCAATCCTGTCCGGCTGCCGATACGCCTCGGTACGCCGCTCCTGTCTCAGTGAATCAAGGTACGAGGCCGCGGCCAGCACCCGCGGCCACATTTTTTCCGCCAGCGCCTGATCCCGACTGTAGCGAAGGTACTCCGCCACCAGGAAAATGAACTCGCCGCTGGAATCATGTTCCGGCACCGGGTCCGCTCCGCGCCAGTCCACCACGCATGGAATCTTCCCGTTGGCGTACTGATGCGGCGCATACCACTCGATGAACTCCTTCACGACGTCGTTGTGGCCAAGGCGGAGCAGGGCCGACGAAGTCAGCGATCCATCGCGAATCCACGAACGGGCATAGGCGCGCGTGCCGGGCTGAATGGCGGGGCCGGCGCGATTGATCAGGATGTAGCCGAGTTGGGCGGTAAGGGATTCGAGGAGAGGCTGCGCCGACTCGGGAAGCGTGATGCCGAGATTGCCAATACGGGTCTTCCAGCGGGCGGAGCTTTCGTCCTGCCAGGCTTGGAAGGCCTCGCTGGCGCTGGAGTCGGGTGACAAATGGAAAGCGGGGGACGGGACGACACCGCGAGGGAGTGATAGACCTGGCGTGAGCGACAGGACGATGTCGGTCTCCGTGTGCTCTCCCGGCTTGAGGGTCTTATGGCGATACGACAGGAGCCCCGAGGCGGCTCCTGTGGGATCCTTGGCCGCCGTTGTGGCCGGCAGCCGGCCCGTCTCCAGCCAGGTCGCGACGATGTCTCCCTGTTGAAAGGTGGCCGCCGAGAGAGTGGCATTGCCAACATTGATTCGGCGATAGTCTGCCAACAGGAGGGCCGGGCCGCGCTGACCCCCATTCGAGGAACCCTCCTTCATGGGAGCCAGGGTGATGGATTCCATATGCGCCGTACCACCGGGGAAATTGAGAAACTGCGCCGGTGGATTGACCTGGAAGGGGCGGATGGCCAGGTGAATGGCGGTATCGACCGGCTGCGTCGTGGTGTTCTCAATCCGGTACCGGACGCAGACGTCACTGTCGCCATGATCGAACGTCGTGATGGTCAGCCGGACGCCGTCCACGTTCCAGATCACACGCGGAATCGGGCGGTTGTCGATCCGATCCTGCGTGATCTCGGCGTCGGCCCAGGAGACGCGGCGCCCGTTCAATTCAAGGAAGGGTTCGATCGAGCCGAGTTGCTTCCCGATCTCGATCATGCCGTCCGCGCTGAACAGCAACTCGTCCGCCGAACTGTCCGGGCCGACGACGGTCCAGTAGGACGGCTCGCCGAGCATGGCGCGGGGATAGCTGCCCCGGGGAGCTTCCCGGGCGATGATACCGAAGAAGGCTTCCCGAGTGGCGCCGAACTCGATCGGCTTCAGCGTCAGCTCTGCCAGCTTGATCGTGGACACGCTGCGATCCTGTCCCAGGGAGAAGAGCTGAACGCGCAGGTATCGGCACTCCGATTCGGGTAGAAGAAAGTAGTCACGGCCACCGTTGCCGCCGTGGACTTCGGCCAGTGTCCGCCATGATTTCTGATCATCGGATCCCGATAGTTTGTATTCGGATGAATGATATCCCGGCAGCCAGTCGATCGTGAGGCCGCCGAACTCCCGTGGCTGGCCGAAGTCGATGACCATCTGGACATGGGAGGCGCCCGGCTCGGGCTGCCACGCGGTTGCCGAATCACCATCGAAGGCCAGGGCAGCGGGGTGTTTGCGTGATGCGGAGGTGGCCGTGGCCACCGGCGGTGGTGGCGTGGCGCCCGGCGGGGGGAGCGGTTGCAACTGAAAGTCATCGATCCAGACGGTGCCCTTGCCTCCGGTGCCGGCGGTGACGACGATTTCGATGGCGGCGACCCGTTTCAACTCGCCGGGGGTGGGGCCCCAGGCAAACGTGATCTGGCGCTTCTTCGTGCGGAACGGCTGCCATTCGCGGGGAAACGTCAAGTCCCGCCGAACGTACCACCAGACATTCTCGCCGCTCTCGTCCAGGAACTTGAGCTCCAGGTGATTCACCGTCGCATTGGCCCGGAGATGAAAGGTGAAGGCGTAGTTCTCGGGGAGATCCAGGTCGACCTTTTTTCGTGCCACGGCGTAGCCGCCGCCCGTGAAGCTGAAGTCCATTCGCAGGGCACGGCCGTGAAGGCCGGCGTCCGGGCTCAGTTTGAGTTCAACGCCGTCCGCGGGGAAGGCGGCCCAGTCGAGCGGACCCTCGAAGTCGTCGATCATGATGGGTGGTTCTATGGCCAAGGCGAATGCCGGAAAGGCGCACAACATCCAGCAGGCCATGAGGTGCCGTATCGCGAAGCGAATCCTCATCCTTTCACACTCCCGCCCATGATGCCGCGGACATAGGCCCTCTGGAAAATCAGGAAGACGATCAATGCCGGCAGGACGGTGAGGACCGAGCCGGCCATCATCAATTCAGTGTCCTGGACATGTTCGCCGGAGAGATTCGCCAGGGCCACGGGAAGCGTATACAGGCGGTCGTCGGAGAGGATGATCAGGGGCCACATGAAGTCGTTCCAGGCGGAGAGGAAGGTGAAGGCGGCCAGGGTTACGAGGATGGGGGTGATGACCGGAACGACGATCGACCAGAAGATTCGGAATTCGCCGGCGCCGTCGATGCGGGCGGCGTGCAGGAGTTCGTCCGGCAGGCTCATGATGTATTGGCGGACCATGAAAATGCCGAAGACGCCGGCAAAGTATGGGATCATCACGCCGAGAAAGGTGTTCACAAGGCCCATCTGTCGGAGCAGCAAAAAGAGGGGCAGCATGCCCACCTGCGCCGGAATGACGAGGGCCAGTGTCAGGGTTCGAAACAGTTTGTCACGACCCGGAAATATCAGCTTGGCGAAGGCGTAGGCCGCCATGGAATTGACCAGCACCGAGATGACGGTGGCTCCCATGGTGACCACGGTACTGTTCAGGAAATGGCGAGCCAGGTCGATGCGTGTAAAGAGCGCCTTGTAATGTTCGAGCGTGGGGTGCGCCGGGAAAAGTGGTGGTGGAATGGTGTTGGCTTCCCCGGGGCGCATGAACGAGGCCGAAACCATCCAGACGAGCGGCAAGAGCGTCAGGATGGCGCCTACGACCAGCCCGACGTACAGCAAGGCGCGCCCGATGAATCGGCCGTTCATGCCCGCCCCCGCGACAGCCGCAGCTGGATCAACGTGAAGCCCAGGGTCAGGAGAAAGAGGAGCATCGCCACCGCGGACGCGGTGCCCATCCGCCACCAGCGGAACCCTTCCTCGTACATGAACAGGATGAGACTGGTCGTGCTGCGAAGCGGCCCACCCTGTGTCATGACGTAGGGTTCGGAGAAGAGCTGGAAGAAACCGATCATGGTTGTTACTGCAACAAAGAGGAGGACCGGCCCCAGGCCCGGCAGCGTGATATGACGAAAACGCTGCCAGAATCCGGCCCCATCGATGGCGGCGGCGTCATAGTGCTCGTCGGGAATGGTTTGCAGGCCGGCGGTAAAGATCAACATGTTGTAGCCGAAGTTTTTCCAGACGGCCATGACGATGATGGCCGGCATGGACCAGGCCGGATCTCCGAGCCAGTCGATCGGCCCGATGCCAAGCGATCCGAGCCCGTGGTTGAGGAGCCCGTGCCGCGGGTGGTAGAGGTAGCGCCAGACGATGGCGACGGCCACCAGCGTGGTGACGACCGGTGCGAAGTAGATCGTGCGAAAGAGCCCCTTCAGGCGCAATCCCTTCGACTGCAGCAGCATCGCGGCGCCCAGAGACACCATCACCGACAGGGGCGCGCCGACGAAGGCGAAGTAGAAGGTGTTGCGGACCGCCACCTGGAACACCGGGTGCTGAAACATGTCCAGGTAGTTCTTGAACCCGACAAAACGGGCGGTCGAGGGGCGGCCCAGGGCGTACACGTCGAAGTCGGTCAGGCTGAGTCCCATGCCGGCAAGCACCGGCAGGAAAAAGAACAGGCCGATCATCAGGAGCGCCGGAGCCAGGAAGAGCCAGGCGGCCCGCTGTTGCCGCCGCTCGAGAATGTTGGTCATGGGGATTCCCCGGGGCCGGCGCGGCCAGTCTCCAGCAGCCATCGCCGCTTCTCGAGGAGTCGTGCCACATCACGATCCAGTCCGGCCAGGACCGAGTCGGTTGAGGCCGCCCCGCGCACCGCCTGTTCGGTTCGTTCCTGAAGTCGGAAGGCGATCTGCTCCCATTCCGGCACCTTGGGAGTTGAAACGACGCGGCGAAGCTGTTCCCCGAAGGCCCGCATGTTGGCGTCCGACGCCAGCGCGGAGTCGTTCCAGGCTTCCATTCGTGACGGCAGATCACCGGTCAGGTGATAGAACTTGATCTGCACGTCCGGGCTGGCCAGGTATTCCATGAATGTCCAGGCCGCATCCTTGTTGGGGCACTCGCGGGAGATGGCCAGACTGGATCCGCCCGCCAGTGACACGCCGGACGAAGCCCCTTCCGGTCCGGGCAAGGGGGAAGTGCCCCACGAGTCCTTAAGTTCAGGCGGCAGTCGGCGCCGAAATTCGCCCAGGTTCCAGGGGCCCGTGATGTACATGCTGAAATAGCCGCGGGCGAATTCCTGGTAGACGTTGGCGATCTCGGTGTTGGACACCGGCGGCGCCAGCCCGTCGCGGAAGAGCCCGAGATAGAAATCAAATGCGACGCGGAAGGCCGGCGCCTGGAAGGCACCGCGCGTGTCCTGTTCGGTGAGGAGTGGCGATCCGCTCTGCAGGCCCAGGATGGCCAGCGGATTCCATTCGTTGAGCGGCAGGAAAATGACGAACTTGTCCGGTCCGACGTTGGCCTTGATCGATTCCATTGCCCGGCGCCAGGTGGCCCAATCCTGGGGCAGGCTGTCGTAACCGGCGGCGGTCAACAGGTCCTTCCGGTAAAACAACACCCTCGTATCGACATACCAGGGCAACCCGTAGCAGATGCCGTCAATGACATTCGTATCCCAGATGCCGGCGAAGAAGGCGGCGGGATCAACGGCGGGGGAGTCCAGCACCCGTTGGTCGAGGGGTTCAAGCGCGCGCAGCGTGGCGAATTCGGACACCCAGGTATTGCCGAGCTGAAAGAGATCGGGCATGGAGTTCCCGACGTATCCGGTCAGGAGTTTCTCATGCGCTGCCGACCAGGGAAGCTGCTGGACCTGGATCCGGATTCCCGGATGACGGCGTTCGAACTCGGGCACCAGTTCGGCCACGACTTCGCCTTCCCGCCCCATGCCCCAGAATCGCAGGACCACCGGCGATTCCGATTTCGGAGCGCACCCGGAGACGAGGGTCGCGACCACGGCGAAGAGAAGCGCGGCCGGGATCGGCTGCGTCACGTATCGAAACCGGCAGAGTGGTTCCGACGGGCGCTCACCGCTCGGCCGGCGCATCGTCGAGCCAGCCGCCCGTGAATCCGGCCGCCTTGAGGCCCCGCCGGACATGTGAATTGCGTCGCATGGCTTTCCAGACCAGTTCCGTGCGGTAGTTCTCCACCATGGTCAGGATCGGCCCCTGATCGATGCCGAGATAGTCCGTGTCGAACCAGCCAACCCCGCGGATGACCCGGCCATGCTGCACGGGTGTCTCGAAGCGAAAGGTTGGATTCAGCGCATCCAGGAAGCCATAAGTCGAATACAGGTTCTCACCATATATTCGCTTCATGGACATCAACACCGGAATGACGATTTCCGGCGCGAAGGCGATGGATCCGCCGGCCGCGGTGGGTGAGATGGTTCCATCGTCCCGGATCTCATCAAAGGTGGCACCACGGGCCCAGTAGGTGTTGAACTGGACCGGTTGGCCCTGGACCGGGAAGAGGCCGCTGACCGGTCCGTCGCAGGCCGTCAGGCCCCAGAGATCCGCACCGTAGCCGGTGAAACCCCCGGGATTGGCGAGGGCGTAGGCGTACTGGGCCAGCGTGGCCCGCCGGGAGTTCTCGAAGTAGTCGATGCCTCGTTCCCGGATGTAGTCGTCCTTTATGCCGCGGAAATCGATCCAGACATGGGAGTACTGATGTCCGAACAGTGGGGCGAAACCGAGATGCTCCTGCTCCTGAAAACGACCCCACCGGTAACCGGAAATCCACCCGTCCCAGGCTTCCTTCACCACCGGATGGGTGGGTGAGCCCAGCGCGAACAGATAGACCAGCATCGCCTCGTTATAGCCGCGCCAGTCGTAGCCGAGGTGACCGCTTTCGGGTTTCCATCCATGACCGATCAGTGGCGGGCGGACCGAGGCCCATTGCCAGTCGACGCGCGCGTAGATGGAATCCGTCAGCGCCCGGATCTCCATCTCCTCCGGGACGGCCTGGTCGAACCAGGACTGGCAGGTAAAGGCGCCGGCCAAAAGGAGGGCCGTGTCGATCGTGGAGAGCTCGACCTCCTGGAATCGATGTCCGGTCTCGGGTTCGAGGAAGTGGTAGAAGAATCCCTTGTATCCGATTACACCGGCCGACAGGGAATCCTGTGGAGCGCTCCAGAGAAATCGCAGCGTGTCGAGCACGCGGCGGCGCGCCTGCCCCCTTGTGATCCAGCCCCGCTCGACGCCGATGGGGTAGGCCGTGAGCGCGAAGCCGGTGGCCGCAATGCTCTGGAAGGAGCGAGTCGGCCAACGATCCGGTGTCAGGCCGGTTGAAGAATCAGAGACATCCCAGAACCAGCGAAAGCTCCGCTCCTCCAGGTCGTCCAGGAAAGCGGTTTCATCGGAGGGGTGCGCCGTCTCGACCCGGGACTTCGAAGCGTGGCAGCCGGTGAGAGTCGGTGCGGCGAGCGTTATCAGAAAGAGGAGGGTCAGGCGGGCGATACGGAACAGGGGTGGGCGGTTCATGCCGCTATTCTCACTGCGCGACCCGTCCACTGCAAGCCGTCACCCTTTTCGGCGCGGGGAAGCCCGCTCCCGCGCCCCCTCGTTTGATGCGGTGCACGGGGGAGACCTATGCTCAATCCAGATCAGGCAGCCAGGCGGAGGAAAAGGGGACAATGGATTCTTCACGACGACGGCAGATCTGGCTGCTGTTTCGGCTGATGGCCTACCTTGCCGTGCTGATCCTTCTGTTCCAGGCCCGCAGGAGCGTGGATTGGCGTCACCTTTTCTCCCGCGCGCGGACCGAGGGCGCGGTGCCCAATACGCTCACACTGGCCGGCGTCGATCTCGCCTCCGAGCTCCTTCTGCGACTTGTCGATGGATACCGCCGGGATTATCCGCGGGTGCAGGTGCTCCGGGAGGGGGGTGGAACGAACCGGGCGCTGGAGTTGCTGATCAATCGCCGGTGCGACGTGGCGTTCACCCTGCGTCCCGCGACGGCGCTGGAGCAGCGGCTCTTCCTCGAAGCCACCGGCGACACCGTGGTGGTGATGCGGATCGCCCTCGGTGGACTGGTTTTGGTAGCCGCCACCGGCCATCCGGGAGAGGAACTCGGCCTGTCCGATCTGCGTGGACTGGCTCTGAGCGGACCCCTCGACGGGATTGATCGACTCTATGCCCCCGACCCCAACAGCGGCCTGTGGGCCTCATTCCTGGCCGGACTGGCCCCGCATCAACCGGACAGCGCGCGGGGACCGAACGTAATCTTTCTTTCCGACCAAGCCGCGGTCCTCGATGCCGTGAGCCGGGATCCCCGGTCCATCGGACTGGCGAGCTCGCTTTCTCTTCCGGAGAACCTGGCGGGATCCGGTGTCCGAGCCATGGCCCTGTCAGGCATTGATCCAGGCGCCGCGTCGGAGCGGCCCGATTATGAGAGTATCGGAGCGGGTCGTTATCCTCTCTTTCACTACCTCTATGCCGTAAGCCGGCCGGGGGGGGGACTCGAAGGCGACATGTTCCTCACACATCTGACCAGTTCTCGCGTCCAGCGCCAGATTGAACGGGCCGGTTACCTGCCGGCGCGACAGGCGTTGCGTGCCGTCGCGCTCTCCTTCGATCCGATTGGAAATCCGAAGTGAGCCCGGGTCGCCTTGGAACGGTCTTCCTCCTCCTGATCCTGCTCGGCGCACCAACGGCAGAGGCCGAACCGACATACCCCATGGATACGGACCCGATCAAGCTGGGGACGAAGGCGCTTGAAGAGGGGCAAATGGACGAAGCCCGGACGCGCTTCGATGAGGCAAGAGCGGCCGGCTACCAGCTCGACCGGGCCGCTGACGGTCTCGGGCGGGTTGCCGCGCGGGAGGGGCGCTACGGCGAGGCCGAGGCGTTCTTCCGAGAGGCCATTGAGCTTCGGAAGAGCCGGACCGAGGAATTTCCCGGCGCTCGTGCCGAGCTGGGGCGACTTCTGCTCCGCACCGGTCGATGGGCGGAGGCCGGAATGGAGTTCGATCTGGCGCTCGCCGCCGACGATGATCTCTGGCCCGCCAATTACGGCCGGGGGCGGATGCTCCTCGAGGCCGGGCATCTGGAATCGGCCCGGGCGCATTTCGAGAAGGGGGCGTCCCGAAACGGGGTCAAGCAGGGGGAAGATCTGTATCACCACGGGATGGCTCTCTATTATTTACAGCAGAAGGATCTGACCGGCGCGGAATCCGAGGCCCTCGTTGCCTCCGGTCTCGTTCCCCTGGATCCGGACTACGCCATCCTGGTGGCAACGATCTACGAACAGAAGAATATTCCGGCCCTGGCCCTCGGGGCGCTGGAAAAGGCGCTGGCCGCCCCGGGTCAGACCCCGACGGCACCCCTCCTGCACTCCATGGGCGGGTTGTATCAGCGCCTGAAGCGATACAACGAGGCGCGTGACAGCTACCTCAAGGCGGTTCAAATCGATTCGACCTACGCCCCGGCATTTCTCGATCTGGGAAATCTGTTTGGACGGGCCCGGCAATACGATCGGGCGCAGCGGGCGTATCGACGGTACCTGGACATCGTGCCGAACGATGTCGCGGCCCTGATTTCCCTGGCGGAAACCGAACTCGATCTGGGGCAGCCGACGGGCGCTCTGGAAGCGGTGGAGCGAGCCCTGGCAGCTGACAGCAGTTCGGCACGGGCCCGGTCCGTTCGCGTGCGAGCCGGCCTGCGGAGTCCGGACAAGGCGGTGCGAATCGAGGCCGTCCGACAATTCGCCGCCCTCCCCGACACGGTCGGATGGACAGCCACCGATTGGACGGCGCTGGCAACCGGGCAGACGGACGCCGGCAATGATGCGGCCGCCGAGACCAGCCTCCGTCAGCTCCTGGCACTGGAACCGGAATCGGCCGAATCGTGGTTTCAGTACGGATTGCTCGACATGAATGCCGGCCGGCCGGATTCGGCACGGGTCCGTTTCGAGAAGTCTCTCTCAATCAAGCCGGAGGCGCCACTGACCTGGCTCAACCTCGGCATCGCTTTTTTTCAGGCGAAACGGACGAGGGACTCCATCCCGGCATTCCGGCGGGCGGTTGCGCTCGATTCGACCGTCCCGATGGGCCGACTTCTCCTGGCCCAGGCACTGGCGGTGAGCGATTCCCTCCCCGCCGCCGAGGCGGAATATCGACGGGTGCTCACCACCGAACCTGGTAATCCGCGCGCGCTGCGCGGCGTGGCCTACTGTCAGATTCGAGGCGGCCGTTACGCCGAAGCCGCGAAATCCTACGAGGCCGCGACGAGAGCGGAGCCCGGGAACGCGGATGGATGGGCTGGCCTGGGAAACGCCTATCTTGGCCTTTCCCGGTTGGATGCCAGCGAGGAAGCCTTTCGCAAGGCGATGGTCATCGATCCGCGAAACGTCACGATGAAGAAGGGGATGGAATTGCTGGAAAAGGCACGAGCCTCACAATCGGGTGGCGGCTGAGATGGATACCGCCCTGGCACCAACCGGCGCGGCGCATCGAGCGCGACCGACCGGGGGCTTGGCTCCGAACCCACGAACGTGGTGAACTATCGGAGCGTCGCCGGACCGGCCCGGAATTCCGGGACTCACAAATGACGCGTTCGATCCACGGGGGTACCTCGGCATGAAGAACGTCAGCAGCTACATATTCGTCCCGGTCTTTCTTCTCTCCGTGCTGGCCTCGTGGCTCATCTGGAAAAATTCACCGGAGTACATCAAGCAGGGCGGACCGCTCTTGATCCTGGGCCTGACCAGTCTCTTCCTGGTCGTGACCTACGGCATCGAGCGGACACTGGTGCTCTGGCGAGCCGGCGGGCGTTCGGGGGCTCATGCCTTCGTGGCCACCCTCAAGAAGTCGCTGGCAGCCGGTGATGTGGCCGGCGCGCTGGCGGCCAGCAAGATCCAGGGAGGGACGATTGGAAACGTCATCGGCGCCGGCTTGAGCACCTGGCAGAGCCTGGTTGGAGGGGGAGTCGACAGGAAGGAAATGCTGGCGGAAACCCGGCGCGCCATCGAGGAGGCCAGCGCCCTGGAAACGCCGATCCTTGAGCGAAACCTGAACGCCCTCTCGACCATCGCTTCGATTGCCACCCTGCTTGGCCTCCTGGGTACCACCATCGGGATGATTCGCGCCTTCCGTGCCATGTCCCATGCGGGGTCGCCGGACGCGGTCCAGCTTGCCCTCGGCATTTCCGAGGCACTGGTCAACACGGCCCTGGGATTGATCACGGCCATCATCGGGATCGTGCTGCACAACTACTTCACGACGCGGGTGGAGAATATCGGAAGCAACATGGAAGAGGCCGCTTTCGAAGTTCTCTCGATCCTGCGCGAACGCAAGGACAGCTGATTCTTGGCCGCCGGGAAGAAGCACTCCCGCGTGCACATCGACATGACGCCCATGGTCGATGTGGCCTTCCTGTTGCTGATTTTTTTCATGTCAACGACCCAGTTCAAGCCTCCGGAAGCCGTATCGGTACAGCTACCCGCGTCCAGCTCCGAAATTCGAGTCCCGGAGACGGGCACCATCATCCTGACCGTGAACAAAGAGGGTGAGATCTACATCTCCAATGAGAAGGCCACCGAATCGCAGCCGGTGAACAAGTCGAATCTTGTCGACACCATCGTCACCTGGCGCGGCCGGAACCCCGGAGCCGTGATGATTCTGAAGGGGGACAAGGGAGCTGACTTCGGCACCGTGTCGGATGTGATGGAGGCGCTGGCCGAAGCCAAGGCGCTTCGCTTCAACCTGATGACCGATTTGAAGAAGAGGCCTCGTGATGGCGCCGGCAACAGCGGCGAGCCGGGGAACTGACCATGGTCCAGATGGATTCCGACACGGGCGCCGCCCCGGCGCGGCGGGAAAACGTCATTCAAATCCGCCGGTCGAAAAAGCAGGGCGCCGTCCGCATCGACATGACGCCGATGGTCGATGTGGCCTTCCTGTTGCTGATTTTTTTCATGGTGACCACCGTCTTCCGCCAGCCACTGGCCATGGAAATCAACATGCCCGGACCGGAT
The DNA here is from genome assembly GCA_034440375.1 of Candidatus Eiseniibacteriota bacterium. GTDB lineage: Bacteria > Eisenbacteria > RBG-16-71-46 > JABDJR01 > JAWXBZ01 > JAWXBZ01. The sequence goes on along the minus strand of JAWXBZ010000030.1, from coordinate 3,040 downwards.
GCGCAGGTCAAGGTTCCGGAACAGAATGTCCTGACCCTTTTTGTCGATCAAAAAGACAGGTTGTCCTATCGCATCGGCGTTCAGCCGGTGGCCCTCCTTTCGTGGACGGATCTCGCCCGGATCTTCGATCAGGAGTCGCGGCGGAATCCGGAGCTCATCATCCTGGTCAAGATTCATCGCCAGGCGCGCTATGAATCGATGGTCGAGATGATGGACACGCTCGAGGATGCCGGGATGGAACGATTCAGCGTGGTGCCGCTCCCGGACGACGAAGAACGCCTCCTGCCGGCCGGCCGATGAAGCCCGACGTATTGACCCGCCCGGCGGGTGCCCTCAACCTGGCGGATGCGACCGCGCTGCCCTTGACGGGTGAGCAACACCCGCTGAACCGCGAATTCGTCCGGTGGATGAGCTGGGCCAGCGCGACCACACTCATTCTTGGGCTTGCCCTGTTTCTCCTCTGGATACTCTGGAATTCGCGGCAGCAAGCTCCATTGGCGGCGCGCCCGATTCGGCTCGTCCGTTACACGGACCTGGGTGTGCCGCCATCGATTGCCCGCCCGGCACCGCCGCAGCTCAACATCGCGCAGGCAGTGGCACCACCGTCCATCGGCGTTCCGGAACCGGTGCCGGTCATGGAGGCCGAAGCGCCGACGATCGCCACGCAAACCGAAATGACCGAGGAAATCCCGAGCACGTCGACGGGCGATTTCGGCATGGGCGGTGGGGATTCCCTCGTGGTCGGGGGCGAATCCGGATCCGGGACCGGCGACGAGCATCCCTCACCGGAAGACTTCATCGCCGTGGAGTCCGATCCGGAAAGGCTGCGAATGGATCCGCCGGTCTATCCGAAGGTGGCGGTTGACGCCGGGGTGGAAGGAACGGTCATCGTCCAGGCCCTGATCACCCGCGAAGGGAAAGTCCTGAAGGCCCGCGTCCTCGACGGGCCGGAGATGCTGCATGAAGCGGCCATCGCCTGTGCCCGGACGGCCATCTTTCGTCCCGCCCTGACCCAGAACAAGCCGGTCGAGGTCTGGGTCGTGATGCCGATCACGTTCAAGCTGCGCAAATAGGGGAGAGGCGATCGTCGGGCTCCCGATGGTCGATGTCAGAGGACACGTCACGGACAGCAAAAGGGACCGGAGTCGCCTCCGGTCCCTTTTGCAGGGCTTGATTCACCGGGAGCGTCAAACGCGCGACGCTTCCAGGTGGCTGACTAGCGACTGACCAGCAACTTCCGCGTCCCGACCGACACACCGTTGATCAGCATCTCGTAGAAGTAGATGCCGGACGGGGAGTCGCCGAGCTGGCTGGCATCGAGTGTCAATTCATAGGAACCGGGGGCCTTCGCCTCGTTGACCAGCGTGCGCGCATGGCGGCCCGTGACGTCGTACAGGTTGATCCGCACCGGCAGCGGGCCACGGGCTTCACCCGCGCCGGCCACGTCGTAGCGAATCGTCGTGGTCGTGCTGAACGGGTTCGGCGCATTCGGCAACAGGCGGGCCCGAAGACCCGACGGCGTACCGGGCGTGCCGGCGGTATAGACGTAGGTCAGATCCGCCAGCGAGCGGGGGATGATCTGGTATCCCGACTTGAACGGACTCACGGTATCGAACTGACTGGAGAGACCGGTGATACCGATCTGCCGGGTGGTGATGGGAGTTCCATCGATATTCGTGTCGACATCGATGAAGAGCAATACGGTGTCGCTGACGCAATCATGAATCTTGTAGGTCCGGTTACCCACCCAGTTCGGGCCGTTGTTGCCGGTCGTGTCGACGAACGGGTACTCCATCCGGACGAATCGTCCTTCGGTCGCCTCGCCGAGCTGACAGGAACCGATCAGCGTTGGAGTCGGGGGGGCACCGGGAGAATCGATCGTGATGTCGAGGTCGCCGCAGTTGGCGGAGCTCTCGAGTTCCAGGAGCCCATTGAACTGATCCAGCTCGCCGGCCACCGTCACCTCGTCACCAAGGGCGGGGCTGGAGGCCGGAAGGCCGAATTTGAAGATGCGGATACCGCCCGTGGCGTCCTGAACCCAGAAGTCCGTGTTGATCACGCTGAACGTCCCCTGGGCCGCAGTAACCTTTCCGGCAATGCGAACGCCGTAGAAGCGGAAGGCCTCGACGCCGGTCACCGGATGCGGGCTGCGAAGGCTGGCGATGGTTCGAATGCCGACGAAGTAACCCTGCGAGAGTCCGGTGTCCATGCCCGAGCCGTTGTTGGCAACGACCTGGAAGGTGACAACCGAGCCGTTGGACTGTCCCGGGATGACTGCCGACCAGAGATTGCCGGCCGCCGTCATGGCGACCATGATCGGGGCGCCGGCATTGACGGAGTAGGTGAGCGTGGCCGACGTGGCCGCGGTGATCGAATCCGTCACGGTGACAGCCTGGCCGCCCAGAGGCGCGCAAATGTTGCGCCGCTCGACGAGGATGGTCGGGAAGGGGGTGAGGCAGGTCGGGTTGACGGCGCCGGGGGTGTCAACGCCACCCACGGTGTTGAACTGGCCAATCAGCCAGGCCAGCGTGTCCGAGCAACGGTAAACATGGCCTGGAACGTTGATCCCATCCGGGCCGACGGTGATCGCGGTGTAGAGGTACTCGTCGAGAGCTGTCACACAGTTCGGGACAGTGCCCTCGGAGAGGCCGATTTCGTCCACGATGGCTGTCCAGGGGGTAAAGTCCATTGCGCCGTTGTTGTCCGCGTCAACGTCGTTCCCGACGATTCCCGTATTTCCGGTCACGAGCAGAAACGTCAGATTGTCGCTGTTTTCGAAGGAGCCGGCCACGGTGGCATCGTAGCCGGTGAGCGTTGGCACACCGCCGCTGACGCGAAGGGCAAAGTAGCCGTCGGCCTGGATCGAGTAAGTGCTCAGATCGATGGCGTTCTCTATGTTGCCGCAGCCACTTGGGGCGCCGTCGCCAATGACCACCAGCCAGTGGTTGGTGAGCGCCGCGCCAGCCGTCCCCTTGATCTCCACGTATTCGTCGACGTCGGCGCCGGTGTGATCGACACGGATTTCATTGAGCATGAACTG
>JAWXBZ010000029.1:0-17138 GCA_034440375.1 Candidatus Eiseniibacteriota bacterium | reverse complement strand
GAGAGAGCCCGCTGGAACTCCTGGGCTGCTTCCGTCGGGTAACCAATCTGTTCAAGGGCAAGGCCGCGCCACGAGTGGAGCGCCGCCTCGCGCGAGGCGTCATCCGACTCGGCGGCCAGGGCCTGATCGAGGGCGTCAATGGCCACCTCGGGGCGACCGGCCTCGATCTGGCAACGAGCCACCATCTCTAGGGCGCGCACCTGAAAGCCTGGTGAAGCAGCGGCGGCCGTGAACATTTCGATGGCCTGGTCGTTCATGCCCATCTCGACATAGGCCATGCCAAGGTCGTACTGACTCTGAGCATCATCGGCAGGCACCTGGGCCGACATCGCCTTCTCGAACTCAAAAAGAATCTCGGACAGATCGTTGACCGTCTGCATCTGAACCGGTTCGCCCCGGACCGTGATCGTCGCGCCCATGACTTCACTGGCCACCGGAGCGAGGGGTCTGGCCGTCACCTTGTCCATTCCCTCGATGCTGTTGAGGCGGCTGACGCGCGATTTCGCCTTCTCGTTGCCCGGATCGAACTGGAGGACACGCTCGAATTCGAGCTTGGCCTCGCCGTACAGCTCGCGGGCCAGGAGCACATCCCCCAGCTCGCAGCCGAACCGGACGATTTTCTGCCGTTCGCCGTTGATGTGGGCAATCTCGGTCAGTCCCTGAAGGGCTTCGAGATGGTTGGGGTCCCTGCCGACAATCTGGAGGTAGATCTCCTCGGCCCGCTTGCTCTGGCCAAAGTTGAATGCGCTTCGAGCGGCGGCCAGCCAGGCTGCCAGGGCGCCGGACAGGTCGTCATCTGCCAGGCGTTCCTCGGCCTGTCGGCAGAGTTCATCGGGCTCACCGGGCACGAACTCATCGGCAAACGGCGTAGCCAGGAGGTCGCTCCGCGAATAGCCACGGGAGGCGCCCACCGCTCCACTGGGCGGAGCCGACGGTACGCCCAGATCGATCATCCCGAAATCCATTTCATGATCAGGCGGTAGCGCCGAGGGAGCTCCCGGCATCGACTCCGGGTTCATCTGGAGGGGCGGGGCAAATACGGCATCCTCGGCCGACATGGCGAATGAGGAAAGAGCGTCCGGCGGCCCGGACAAAGCCTCCTCCGCCTTTGCCACCCGGCTCGAGGCTTCCTGCTGGTCGACATTTGGCACGATCTGCGATGCACGCCCCTTCAGGGCCTGCCCCCATTCCTTGCGCCCCTGCCCCTCGAATTCGAGTCCAAGATCGTAGAGCGGGCGGGCCCCCGCCACGTCGCAACCGGCGGCATGCATGACATCGACAACCCGGAAGGCAACATCCGCACTCGGAAGTGACATGGAAAGCAGCCGCACGCCGACCTCCTGGATCCCTGCGGTCTCGCGGTCGGGCGGAGCCGAGGTCATGTACTGCAGAAAATAGAATATGGCGTCCGTTTGGAGCCCCTCGAGCGCGTAGAGCCCACCCAGGGTGCGCAGAATATCGTAGGCCTCGGGGCGAACCCGGAGCAGCTTCTTGGAGATGGCGATGGCGTTCTTGTAGAGGCCGACGCGTTCGTAGGCTGCCACCGCGTCGCGGTAGCGAAGCACGGCATCGTCCATGCGGCGCATCCGGGTGAGCAGGTCGCCGATCTGGAGATAGTCGTACGGCTCCAGATCGCCGCTTTCGACCAGCTTGTCGTATTCGGTGATCGCCTTGGTGAGATCACCGGCCTGGACGAAGCGCTGGGCTTTTCGCTTGATGCTGACGACCTTCTCCAACGGTCCCCGTCTTCCTTGTGGCGCTGGTCCGCGCCGGATGTGTGGAATCCACGTGGATGCGGAGCCGGAACCGGGCGCGACAATTGTCCGCATTCCGGTTGTCGAGCGGCACTGGGAGCGGTTGCTAGACCGAACCCAGATGGCCCTCCACGACCTGTCCGACTCTCCTGCCCAAGTCATCGGCGCGCTGGGTCAAAGACTTCAACTCGAAAAGTTGGGCAGTGACATTTTCCCCACCCGCTCCGGCCCCGAGGTTGACCCGGACGTTCCAGAGCGCCCCCTGGATGGCTGCCCGGGCCAGGAGGGCCGCGACGCCGGCATCGGTAATGGCGTTCGTGTTTCCCTTTTCGGCCACGAAGACCAGGTCCTCCAGCACCGCCATGGCCCGTCGGGCCGTCTCGAAAGGCACCCGAATCGCCTCCGCCTCCGCCATGGCCAGGGTCCGGGCTCTGGTTTCGATCTCGCGGTCGGTGGCGGCGGCCATTTTTCGGGCGGACAGGACAGCCTCGAAGGCCTGGCTGTCTTCCATGACAAAACGGGTCAGGTCAGCCTGGGCTGACTGGAGTCGCCGGCGGGTTTCGACCATCGTCTCGGAAACCTCGGCGTACTTCTTTCGGCCTATGGTGAGGCCACCGACCATGACCCCAAGCGCCGCGGCCAGGGAGCCCGCCAGCGCGGCCACACTACCGCCGCCCGGAGTTGGCCTGTCCGAAGCCACGTCTGCCAGGAAAACGTCGAGCGCGCCCCCAGCGCCCCTTTCGGGCTCCTGGAGCCTGGTTTCCAGCACCTGGCTCCGCTCAAAGCGGTTCAATTGGAGGTGGTGCTCCGCCGCGTCCAGCAGCGCGTCCGTCGGGACGAGACCGACAATTTCCGACTCAAGGACCGCCACGCCATATCGCGCGGCCTCCGAGCGGATCATCGCCACGACCCGGTGGATCGGCGTCCGGGTCGTATTCACCAGGTTCATCGACACCTGGGCCAGGCCGCGCTCCTCGATGAAGAAACCGAGCGCCTTCACAAACTGAAGTCCGCCGTGCGCCCCTCGAATGGCCGCGGCAATTTTCTTGGCCACCTGCACATCCGGCGTGTCGAGGTAAACGTTGTAGGCAACCAGGAATGGCCTTGCCCCGACCGCCACCGCTCCGCCCGTCGGATGAACGGCGGGCGGCCCGAAGTCGGGGGCCCGGTCCGGATCCTTGCCGATGGCGTCCCGAAGCCCCTCGAACTGGCCGCGGCGCACATCCGCCAGGTTTTTCCGCTCGGGACGGGTGGCCGCCTCCTCATACAGGAAAACCGGAAGATTCAGCTCCTCGCCGAGCCGCCGACCGAGCCGACGGGCGAGGTCGACGCAATCAACCATCGTCGCGCCGCGGACCGGCACAAATGGAATCACATCAACGGCGCCCATCCGGGGATGCTCTCCCTGGTGGCGGGTCAGGTCGATCAAATCAAGTGCTTTAGCAGCACCCTGGAAGGCGGCCTCGACCACCGCATCGCCTTCTCCCACCAGGGTAACAACCGAGCGGTTGTGGCTGGCGTCCATCTCCCGGCCAAGGAGCATGATCCCCGGAACACCCACCATGGCCGCAACGATCTGATCGAGGACGGCAGCATCCCGCCCCTCGCTGAAATTCGGAACACATTCGACGATCGGTTTCATGGCACCGAGCCTCCGCTGACCTCGTTATGTGGATGCGAAAGAGGCCGGACAGGATAGCACCGGGACGAGTGGGCGATCAGCTGCCGGGGGTGCCGAGCAGGACCATCGGTCCGGATGGGGCCGAGAGCCCGCCCGCCGGCTCCAGCGTGATGGCGAAGGCCGCCACCGGCGTATCCGGCGTGACGTTGTCCAGCGGTATGACGGCGGAGCCATTGGCCGACACTGAGAAAACGCCCGCGCTGACCGGGGCACCACCCTGGATGGCCCAGAGTTGGTAATCCTTCCCCTCGGTATCAACCGGAAGATTTGAAACCCAGAGATACCCCTTCCCGAGGTTCCGGTCAAACAGGACCTTGCCCGACGCGCCGGGCGCCGGTTCAAGCGAGGCCAAGGTAACCAGTCCGGATCCCGGATTCTGCAGGAGATCGATCAGGGACGCCTGTTCCGCGCGCGCCAGTTCGAGTCCCTGAATTTCGTTTTGAAGGCGGAGCAGTTCCGTCTGGTTCACTTCGGCGGAAAGACGGGCATGGTCGCGCTCCTGTCGCCAGGACATGGATCGGATGCCAAGCACGAGGAACGCCAGCGAAGCCGCCAACGCAAGGCCGGCGAAAAGCCTCTCACGGCCGGAAGATCGCGTGACCAGCCGGATGGGCGGGTCGTGCGGCGCCACCGTGCGGCGCGCGGAGACGCCCTCCACTTTCGGCGGTGCACTGGCGGCGGCCGCGGCCATGATACGGGCCTTGAGGCCGGGTGGCAACACCATTGAGTCAGTCCCAAGCACGAGCAGATGTGCCACGTCAGTCAGCTGCGGGTAAACAACGCGACAGATCGGGCAACCGCTCTCCAGATGGTTCAGGAACTCGCTTCGCTCGGGCTCAGCCAGGACGCCGAGCACGTGGGCGGCGGCCAGCTCCTCATAGTGATCGTGCGGGCGTGAGGCGGTCATCGCGACGACTCCTCCGCCAGCAGGGGCATCATGGCCTCGCGCAGCCGAATCATCCCCTGGCGCATGCGGGTCTTGATGGTGCCGAGCGGTTTCTCGAGCCGGTCCGCGATCTCGGATTGCGTCAGCCCTTCAAAGTAGGCAATTTCGATCGGCTCTCGCTGCTCCCGGGATAGTTGGCCCAGCGCTTCCTGGACCAGCTGACGCGCCTCGATCAAGTCGAGTTCACGGTGAGGGTCATTCTCCCGTGTCGGCGGCTCGGTGGCCATATCCAGGGAGAGCGCATCCTTCCGCCGTTCCTGGCTTTTTTGATGCCGCAGCCGGTCGATGCCACGGCTCCGGGCCAGGATGCCGAGCCAGGTCAAGAGGGAGCCGCGGGAGGGATCGAACCGATCGGCCTTTTCCCATGCATAGAGGAATACCTCCTGCGTCACCTCCTCGGCATCTCCCGAAGATTTGACGATTCGGCGGGCGATGGAATAAATGAGGTCGCCATACTGGTCATAGAGCATCGAAAGGGCGCTGGAGTCCCGGGCGCGCAGACGCTCCACGAGCTTGGTCTCAAGCTCGTGGGGCGCTTCATCTCCCGTTCGAAATCTCAGCACTCGAACCCCTCCTGTTCACGCAAAGCATACGCGATTTCGCCGATTTTGGATTTCCCCGTGAAAAAAAGGTGGGATCGCCCAACTTGTTCGAAGATTCAGGGCGATTACCTGCCTGATCCGGACGTGGCCGGGACCAGGCATCCCGCCCGGCGAGGTGTGCAATCCATAGCAAGCCGGCCGCCGTACCCGAGGCGGACGGAGTGGGAACAGGACGGCCGACCAGCTTCCTGCTTTTGTCCACCACACGCCTGGCCCGGTCGGGAATCTCCCGCGTCGGACCCGATGAAATCCATCTCGACAACAAGGGGAAACACCATCATGAAACGCACTCTCACTGGCGCGGCAGTTCTGTTGCTCCTGACCGGAACCACTCCGGCGATCGTGTTGGCTTCGAGCCATGGCGAAGCGCCCGGGACGAGCAAGGACCGACTGGCCGACGACACGGATCTGTATGCCTTCGTGGCAGCCGACGCCCCGGGCTCGGTCACCATTGTTGGCAACTGGGTGCCTCTGCTCGAGCCCAACGGCGGACCCAATTTTTACGGCTTCGATGACGACGTCGACTACTACATCAACATCGACAACGTCGGTGACGCCCTCGACCACATTCGCTACGAGTTTGATTTCACGACGCGTCGTCGAAACGGCGCCACCTTCCTTTACAACACGGGACCGGTGACCTCACTCGGTGATACCGACCTCAACATCTATCAGACCTGCACGATCACCCGCATCGACAACGGCCTGGAAACCGTGCTGGCCACCGACCTCATGGTGGCGCCGAACTACGTCGGTCCGGTCTCGATGCCCGACTATGAAGGGCTGGCCAGTGCCGCCGTGGCCACGCTCGGCGACGGCACCAAGGTCTTCATGGGGCCGCGCGACGACCCCTTCTTCGTCGATCTGGGTGCCGTGTTCGATCTGCTCACCATCCGTAAGGTGCCCGGCAACAAGGGGAAGGGCGTGGACGGCGTCAGCAACTACAACTGTCTGACCATCGCGATCCAGGTCCCGATGACCCTTCTCACCAATGACGGCCTTCCGCCAGGCTCCGGCAATTCCATCATCGGTATTTATGATACGGCTGAGCGTCCCGCCACACGCACCCTGAACGGCGATGGCACGGTCAGCGTCTCAGGTCCCAACGTCCAGGTGTCGCGCCTCGGCATGCCGCTGGTCAACGAGGTGGTCATTCCGCTCCAGGACAAGGATCGGTTCAATGCCACGAAGCCAACCGGGGACGGCGCCTTCCTGCCGTATGTTCTCAATCCCGAGCTGGCCGGCCTGCTCAACCTCCTGTACGGCATCTCGGTGCCGCCGGCGCCGCGCAATGACCTCGTGGCCGTCTTCCTGACCGGCGTCTCGACCCTCAATAACATCCCCGGCTCGACGCCCTGTGAAATGCTCCGCCTCAACATGGCCATCCCACCGGCTGCTGTACCTAATCGCCTGGCCGTCCTGGCCGGCGACGTGGCCGGATTCCCCAACGGGCGACGGTTGACGGATGACGTTGTCGACATCGCCGAACGGGTCGTGGCGGGCGTCCTCGTGCCGGGCTACAACATTGCACCGAACAACCAGCTCGGCGATGGCGTCGATGTCAACGACCGGCCGTTTCTACCCTTCTTTCCGTACGTGGCACCGCCTCACAATCCGCTCGATCGGCGCGGCCATGCCATCCAGAATGGCAGCTCGTCGAACAGTTTGAAGACGGGATCATCGGACCAATCAACCGAATGGTCCGAGATGGCTCCCGCCACGCCCGATGCCGGTCTCGGCACCGCGGCCCCGACCCGGGAACCGTCGCTCTCCCTGGCCTCCGGTCCGGGCCGGTCGGCGATCCTCAATTTCGCCGTCACGGAACCGACCCGTGTGACGCTCAAGGTATTTGATGTGCAGGGACGCGTGATCCGAAACCTGATCGATCAGGATGCGGCCACCGGCGAATTCAGCGCCCGGTGGGATGGCCGTGACGACTCGGGCGCCCGTGCGGGCACCGGACTCTACTTCGCCCGATTCGTGGCTGGCGGACGGGTCGTCGACACGACCAAGATCGTAATGGAGTAAGCTTTCACCCGATGATTCGATACTTCGGACGACCGGCCTCCCGTTTCGCGTGGGGGCCGGTCGCCTTCCTGTCCATCTTGCTCTGCGCATGCGGCGCCCCCGCGGCCCTGGCCCACGAGTACTGGCTGAGCGCCACTGACTACCGGGTTACCCGGGGTGAGCGCGTGGCCGTCTCGGCCTGGGTCGGCACCGGTTTTCGGGGCGAGCCCAAACTCTACGCCGACTCACGCACGGCCGCGCTCGATCTCACGACCGATCACCGGACGAATCTGATTCCCCTCGCCGCCGAAGCCGACTCCCACTTCGCCCGTGTGACGGCACCGGATGACAGCGGAATGGTCATCAGCTTTCTGTCGCAGTACAGCGTGCTCACCCTTCCGGCCGCGCGCTTCGATTCCTACCTGCTGTCCGAAGGGCTGGACGAGGTGGTGAGCCTCCGCCAAAAGCGTGGTCACTCGAATGTCATGGGGAAGGAACGCTACCGGCGATGCGCCAAGACCTGGATCGCCGGCCGGACCACGGACGCGGGCCGGGTAAGTCGCCCGGTCGGTCTTCCATTCGAGATCGTTCCGCTGATCGACCCTGTCGGGAATGAATCGGTTCAGGTCCGGCTCCTGTTCGAGGGCAACCCGAAATCGGGGCTCCTCGTCCGGGCCTGGCGCGCGCCGCTCGGCCGTGACGGCGGCGGCTTTCAGAGTGCCGATCGGGATTCAACGGGACCGGTGGCCGAAGCACGAACGGACACCCGGGGCGAGGCCACCTTGCAGCTCAGAGGATCCGGTGAATGGCTGATCGGTGCCGTCACCATGATCCCGGCCCGCAAGGCCAGTTCGGACTGGGAAAGCTACTGGGCTTCGCTCACCTTTGGCCGGCCCTGAGGATCGCCCCACCCCGCCGCTCGACGCCGCCACACCGCCAGCAGCACCAGCCCGACCACAATCAATCCAAGACAAAGCCCGCTCCATAACCCGGTAATCCCCTGTCCGAGCTGGAAGGCCAGTCCGATACCGACCGGCAGGCCGATGGCCCAGTGCCCGATGAGATTGACCAGCATCGGCAGACGCGTCTCGCCGGTGCCGCGCAGTACCCCGCTGGCTGTCACCTGCAGTCCGTCGAAGAGCTGGAAGATCGCGGCGACGCGCAACAGAGTCGTGCCGACCCGAATGACCTCCGGGTCGTCGGTAAACACCGCGATGAACGTCGTCGGAAACATGGCCAGGATGAGGCCCGACAGCGTCATGAAGGCCGCGCTTGTTGCGATCGCCGTCCAACCGGAACGGGCCGCCTGACTCCGGTTGCCTGCCCCCAGCGCCTGTGCCACACGCACCGCCCCCGCCGACGAGATGCCAAGCGGCACCATGAAGGTTACGCTCGCGATCGACAGGGCGATCTGGTGAGCCGCCAGGGGGAGTGTCCCGAGTCGTCCGGCCAAAATGGTGGCCGCCGCGAAAACGCCGACTTCCAGCGTGATCTGGATCGCCACCGGCAAACCGAGCTGCATGAGGTGGGTGAGCCGGGCCCTTTCCAGCGACGGTGGCGTCGACCAAAGGCCGGTCGGCATTTTCTTTTCGCGGATCAGAATGGCCACCACGGCCACGAAGAGAAGGTAAAAGCGAGCGACGCAGGTAGCCCATCCGGCTCCGGCCACACCCAACGCCGGAAACCCCCACTTGCCGAACACCAGGGCATAGCCGACCGCGGCGTTCAGTATGTTGGCCGACAGCAGGCCGAACATGATCGACGTCACCGATCCCACCGCCTGCAGGTAGCGACGGAGCGCCACGAACAAGAGGAGGGGCGGCATGCCAAGCGTGATCAGGAGGAGGAATTGGCGTGCATGAATCAGGACATCCTCCCCGATCCCAAGCCGGCCGAGGTGCGGCAGCAAGAGGACCAGGAACGTCATGAGTACGGCCGAGAGAATGAGCGCCATGTAGACGCCCGTGAGAAGCGACCGGTTGACCTCGTCGGGGCGGCCGCCGCCGTGAGCGTGTGCCACCAGATAATCGAGCCCGAAGAGCATCCCGATACCGAAGATCGCCACTGCGATGAAGATCGAGTTGCCGATCGAGACGCCGCCCAGTGCCGCCGGCCCGAGGCGTCCCACGAAGGCAATGTCGACCAGCCCCATCGCCATCCATCCGAGTTCCGCGACCACGACCGGGCCGGCCAGGCGGAGCATCGACGGAAGTTCGAGCTTGAGACCGGCATGGGCCCGGCGGAAAGTGGAGGAACTCATGAGCCGGCAGGGTAGCCGACGGACCCGCCTCCATCCAGCGGCCCGCTTCCTGCTGCTGGAAGTCCCCATCATCTGGATCCGACGTCCCCTTTTGTACCCCGGGAAGGCCGGCTGCTAGGATGCCGACGATTCAGTTCAACTTCTCCCGGCGAGGAGCGTACTGGGCACGGCGTGTGAACAGCCGGAACGAGAGGCATGATTCGGCGCTGCAATGGGCACTGAGGGGGGAAACATGATCGGAGTCCTGATCTTTCTCGGATTGATCGCGGCCATCGCCTTCTGGTTCATCGGCATGTACAACCGGCTCGTGGCACTGAAAAATCGGATCGAAAACGCCTTGAGCCAGATCGACGTCCAATTGAAACGTCGCGTCGACCTGATCCCGAACCTGGTCGAAACCGTGAAGGGATACGCCGCCCACGAAAAGGAAACATTCGAGCGGGTCATCCAGGCGCGCAGCGCCCTGGTGAACGCCGGCTCCAACGTCGCGGCGCAGGCCCAGGCCGACAATATGCTGAGCGGCGCACTCAAGAGCCTCTTCGCGGTGGCCGAGGCCTATCCGGAGTTGAAAGCCAACCAGAATTTCCTGATGCTCCAGGAGGAGCTTTCCGGCACCGAGAGTAAAATTGCCTATTCGCGCCAGTTCTACAACGACTCGGTGCTCCAGTATGACAACGCCCTCGAGATGTTCCCCACGAACATTCTCGCCGGCATGTTCGGCTTCCAGCCGAAGCCGTACTTTGAGGCCCCCGCCACCGATCGCGAGCCGGTCAAGGTCAAATTCTGAGCGTCCCTCCCGAACGTCGCCCCGTCTGGGACGAGGTCGATGCCAATCGCTGGAAGAGCGGGCTTCTCATGCTCGCCTTCGGCCTTTTGGTCGGCGCCATGGGCTATCTCTTCGGTGAGTTCACCGGCGCGGGCCCGGCGGGATCGTTCGCGGCGATTCTATTTGCCGGCATCGCCGCCTTCGGCACCTACTGGTACAGCGATCGGATCGTTCTCGCCGCCAGCGGCGCCAAACCGGTCGACCCTGGCCGGCACCCGCATCTCGTTCATTCGATCGAGGGGCTGGCGCTGGCCGCCGGCCTGCCGGTGCCACGGATCTTTACGATCGATGACTCGGCGCCGAACGCCTTTGCCACCGGTCGCGATCCGAAAAATGCCGCCATCGCTGTCACGACCGGCCTGATCGACAAGCTTGATCGGCTCGAACTGGAGGGAGTGCTGGCTCATGAGATGTCGCACATCGCCAATTTCGACATTCGAATGACGACGCTGGCCGGCGTCATGGTCGGCAGCATCGCCCTCTTGTCCGACTGGATGCTCCGCAGCCTGCGCTGGGGAATGTGGAGCGGCCGTGGGCGTCGTTCGAGCGGGGCCGGGCCGCTCATGCTGGTGGCCGTGGTCTTCGCCGTCCTGGCGCCGATCGCGGCCCAGTTCATGCGCTTCGCCATCTCGCGTCAGCGGGAATATCTGGCCGATGCCAACGGCGCGCTCCTGACCCGCTTTCCCGAGGGTCTGGCCCGTGCGCTTTCGAAGATGAGCGCCGACACCGACCCGCTCGAGGTGGCCAACCGGGCCACGGCCCCGCTCTACATCGTGAACCCGCTCGTCGATCACGAGCGGGGGCGGGCAGGTCTTTTCGACACGCATCCACCGATCGACGAACGGATCCGCCGACTCCGCGCGATGTGATGCCCCTATTCGTCGATCCGGCTGGGAAGGCGCCCGTTCTCCTCGTGAGCCAGCGGTGTTTCCAGCTCACGCCGGATCTGCTCGGCCACAACCCGATGACCGGCCTCGCTCAGATACGGCAGCCGCGGCAGGTACAGGCGGATGCCGGCCCGCCTCTCCTCACGAAGGGCCGGAAGCGGATCCACAAAGACAAAGCCCCGCTCGAAGCAGATTCGCTCCATGCGTGACTGGAAACTGGCCCGCGGATAAGGTCGGCGTAACTGGGCCGGCAACGGCAATGCCACCACGCAGACACGGGCACGCACCCGGTCCGCCGTGTCGGCCACCCGGTCCATTTGGGCCCCCATCGCCTGCCAGGAGGCTTCGATGGCCGGCGTCTCGCGGCCGAGCAGAATATCGATCGCGCGCACCTGGAAATTCCCGGCCACTGGCTCCGCTGTGGGCAGGCGCTGCCCCAGCCGCACGAATGCCCGCGCTCGACCGTCAATCAGGGAGGCCAGTCGGCTTCGACCAAGGATGCGGGCCCAGGTGTCCCCCTCCCGGGGGGGGCGCCGGTTCAGCCGGAGCGCGGCCCTCTCCTGGTTCTCGAGGCTCAGAGTCGTGTCGCGAAGGCCGCCGGCCGGCAGGTCGGAGAGTTCGATCTCGAGCAGGATCAAGTCCGGCGAGGCCAGGACGGCATCGGCTTCGATTCGCCGGACCTTTTGTCCGATGTCGAAACCATCCGTGGCCGAATTGAGCAGGACGGCGCCAGTACCCAGGGCGTGACGCGATGCCCGCACGGCGAAGATGGACTCGGCCACCACCCCGACGCCGAACATGTTGCCGCCGCCGGCCGCCAGCCAGCGTGGCCGATCCGGTGTGAGTCCCCCGTCCGGGTCACCTACACCGGGTGGAGGATTCATCAGACGGTACCCGCGAAGATCGATCGGTGCGGATGCCGCGAAGGAGTTGGCCGACAGGTCCGGGACCATCTCCCAGCCATGGGCCGCAGAGGCACGGTGCCGCACCTGCGGGGCCACGAGCCCGGGCGAGGCGGGATAGAACGGGCGGACAGCCATTTCCAGCACGGCCAGAACCGATGCAATGCCGAGAATCAGGACGCCAAGATCGGCCAGGCGCGAGACGAGGCTCCGGCGTGGCACGGAACGGGTCGACTTCACGGCTCCTCCGATCGGCTGGACGACAGGGGCGCCATCATATCAGCGTCCACCCCGGGACATCTCACTCACGCGGGAGTATCTCCCCCGCCCGGTCGGCCTACCACCGCACCACCGTGCCTGTTAGCATTCCAACGCGTGACGTCGGGCCGGTCGTCGGGACCGGCCGTTGCTTTTTTCAGGCCATCAGCGCCAAGGAGATCCATCTGATGTCAAGCCGGCTCCCGGTGAGAGTCGCCCTCTCCATTCACTCCGCCCCGTTCCGGCGAACCGCCTGGCCCGGACGATTGGCCTTGAGCTGTCTGGCGGCTTGTTTGATCCTGGCCCCATTCATTTCCCCGCGCCCGACCCTCGCCGCCACCCGGGCGGAGTTTGACGGTTTCGTCGACCAGTTCATCGACGGGTGGTATGCCTTCCGCCCGGTCGAGGCAACCCGGGCCGGCGTGCATCGGCACGACATGGCCTGGTCCGGCTACACGCGGGAATCCATCGAGGCGGAGATCGTCCGGTTAAAGGGTGCGCACGAGCGGTTGAATGCGCTGGCGCCAGCCGGCCTCGACACGGCGCGAGTGGTGGATCGGGACATTCTCCTCGGGCGAATCCAGGGGGAAATCCTTGATCTGGAAACGATCCGCCCGTGGGAGAAGAACCCCGGCTACTACGTCGACATGGTGACCGAAGGGATCTACAACCTGATCGCGCGCTCGTTCGCCCCGGCGCCCGAGCGTCTGGCCAGTGTCATTGCCCGCGAAAACCAGATCAGCGGGGTTCTGGCGGCCTCGCTCGAGAACCTGGTCAATCCCCCCCGCATCTGGACACAGGTGTCGATCGAGCAGGCAAAGGGCGCTGTCGAGTTCTTGAAGACGGCTGTACCGGCCGCCTTCGCGGATGTGACCGATCCGAAGCTCCGGGCCGATTTCGAGGCGTCCAATGCGATGGCCATTCGCGATCTCGAATCCTACGTCCAGTTTCTTGAGGGGAGCGTGCTTCCGGCCGCCAACGGCAGCTACCAGCTCGGCGAAGTGAACTTCCAGGCCAAACTGCTGCACGAGGAAATGTGCGACATACCGATCTACCGGCTCGAGAAGATCGGCGAGGAACACCTGAAGGCACTCCAATCCGAGGTGGGGGCGGTCGCCGCGGCAATCGACAAGGACAAGACTCCCGCCGAACTCTATCGGATCCTGTCCATTGATCACCCGAAACCATCGGACCTGGTCGCGACAACCAACTCCCTGCTCGAAGATCTTCGCAGCTTCTGCGTGACAAAGAATCTGGTGTCCATCCCGGGCGAGGAGAGGTGCCGGGCCGTGGCCACGCCGGAGTTCATGCGCAATTTTCTGTTCGCCGCCATGGATTCGCCGGGACCCTTTGAAACGAAGGGGCGCGAGGCCTGGTATTTCGTGACGCCCCCCGATCCCGGCAAGACGGCGATCGAGCAGGACGATGCCATGCGACTTTTCAATCGCTACTCCCTGCCGATCCTGTCGATGCACGAGGCCTGGCCCGGACACTATCTTCAGTTTCTCCGGGGTGAGCAGACAAGCTCCAAGGTCCGCCGGGTCTTCGGCTCGGCCTCGTTCAGCGAGGGATGGGGGCTTTACTGCGAACAGATGATGCTGGAGCAGGGGTGGGGCGACGGTGATCCGCGCTACAAGCTCTTCCAGCTTCGGCTGGCGCTGCTGCGGTCCTGCCGCTACCTGGTGGCCATCCGTATGCACACCGGCCAGATGACCATGGAGGAGGCCGTCGAGTTCTTCATGAAGGAGGGGTACACGGAGCGTATCGATGCCGAGCGTGAGGCCCGCCGCGGTACGCTGGACCCGACCTATCTGGTCTATCAGCTTGGCAAGCTCCAGATCCATAAGGCCCGCGACGATTACAAGCGGTTTCGCGGGGCCGCTTTCACACTCAAGGAATTTCACGATCGCCTGCTGTCCTTCGGCGAGCCGCCGGTGAAGCTGCTCCGTCGCCTGCTCATGCCCGGGGACAAGGGCACACTCCTGTAGCGACAGCCGGAGCCGACCATGCGCGAGGCGCTTGAGTTCCTGGAACGACACATCAAGGAAGCGGGGCCGCTGGCCACCGACTATCACGAAAAATACTGGACTTCGGCCCTCTCGGGCCGGCCGGAGGATGCTGGTGCGTCGGCAGCGGCCAAGGCCCGGCTGTTGACGATCTACTCCCGGCCGGACGAATACGCCCGGCTCCTGCGCCTCAAGGAGTCGAGCAGCGCCGATCCCCTCGTTCATCGGCAGCTGACGGTCCTGGCACTCGAATACGCCGGGCGCCAGCTGGACCCGGAGGTACTCACCGAGCTGACCCGCCGCGAGGAGGAGATTGAACAGACCTTCAACTCATTCCGCGCCACCCTGGAATCGACGATGGTCAACGACAACCAGCTTCGACAGCTTCTGCGCGAGGAGACAGACCCGGGCCGCCGACGAATGGCCTGGGAAGCTTCCAAGCAGATCGGTGTCCATGTCGTCGGCCCGCTTCTGGAACTGGTGAAGCTGCGCAACAAGGAAGCGCGCCGGCTCGGTTATCGTGACCACTTTGCCATGGCGCTCGCGCAGCAGGAGCTGGATGAACCGACGCTTTTCTCCCTGCTGGGTCGGCTGCAGCGCATGACGGACGCCCCGTTCTGGCGCATCAAGGCGGATATCGACCGGACACTGGCCTCACGATACGGCCTTGCACAGTGGAACAGCCGCCCCTGGCTCTATGCCGATCCCTTCTTCCAGGAATCCCCGCCGGGTTCGGCCGCCGTCGACCTCGATGCCCATTTCGCCGGGCAGGATCTGGAAGCCCTGACCCGTCGCACGTTCGAGGGTGTCGGGCTGCCGGTTGATCATCTGTTTGCCAGCTCCGATTTTTACGAGCGCGCAGGAAAGAGCCAGCATGCCTTCTGTCTGCATGTCGATCGCGCCGGTGATGTGCGGGTGCTCTGCAACATCCAGGCGAACGAATACTGGATGAGTACGATGCTTCACGAGTTCGGCCATGCGATCTACGACGCCGAGCTCGACGACGAATTGCCGTGGACTTTGCGAACCCCGGCCCACACCATGACCACCGAAGCCGTGGCCATGCTCTTTGGCCGACTGACACGCAACGCCGACTGGCTGACCCGGGTGGCCGGGGTCCCGAAGGAGGAAGCGGATCGGCTGTCGGCCGAAGTTCAGAGGGCCCTGACCATCGGCCAGTTGATTTTCGTCCGCTGGGGGCTCCTCATGGTTCACTTCGAGCGGGAAATGTACCGGGACCCCTCGCAGGACCTGAACCAACTCTGGTGGACCATGGCGAAGGACTTCCAGGGAGTCGAAGCGCCACCGGATCGCAGCCAGCCTGACTGGGCCAGCAAGATCCACTTGAGCGTGGCGCCGGTCTACTATCAGAACTATCTGCTGGGCGAGATGACCGCCAGCCAGATCGAGACCGCCCTCCTGGCTCATGTCGGCGGCGGTACGCCGGCCGCCTCCTTTGTCGACAACCCGGCCGCCGGCACCTTCCTCCGGGAAAGTCTTTTTCGACTGGGCGGCCGCTACGACTGGAACGAGACGATACGCCGGGCCACCGGCCGGTCACTCGACCCGGAATACTGGATTGGACAATTCGCCGCCGTCGATTGACACTGTCACCGTCCCGAGCCCGCCGGCACACGCCGCGCCATCGAAACATGGGAGTCTGACTTGAAGAAGAACTACGTGCTGGACACCAATGTCCTGCTTCACGACCCCGGTGCGCTCCTCTCCTTCGAGGACAACACGGTGGTTGTTCCCATCTATGTGATCGAAGAGATCGATACGTTCAAGAAGCAGCTTTCCGAACTGGGCCGCAATGCCCGCGAGGTCAGCCGACGACTCGACGAGTACCGACGGCTGGGCCAGCTCTCTCGCGGCGTGCCCCTCGAGAACGGCGGACATCTCCGGGTAATCCTGGACCCCCAGTCGAACACATTCGACGGCGGCTCCCGCAGCGTCGATGATGCCCTGCTCCGAATCGCCAAGACCCTCCAGGCCGGCGAGCCGGACGTCCCGGTGATCCTTGTCACCAAGGACACGAATCTGCGCATCAAGGCGGACGCTCTCGAACTGGCGGCCGAGGACTTTGAGGCGGACCAGGTGCGATTGTCGGAAATATCCAGCCGGCAGCGGGAAATGAAGGTCGACTCATCCGTCATCGAGGACTTTCTGAAGACCGGCACGATGGCCATCCCCCCGGGAGAGTTCGAACCGAACACCTACCTGAATCTCCTCGACAGCAAGGACGGCGGTCGATCGGTACTGGCCCGCGTGAATCTCCGGGACGGAGTGGTCCAACGCCTGAAGCCCCTTCGGGACGAGGTCTTTGGCCTGAAGCCGCACAACCGCGAACAATATTTCGCCCTCGACGCGCTGATGGACGACGAGATCAAGCTCGTGACGCTCATGGGAAAGGCCGGCTCCGGCAAAACGCTCCTCGCTTTGGCCGCCGGGCTCCACAAGACGCGGAATGAGGGGACCTACCTCAAGATGCTCGTCAGCCGGCCGATCTTCCCGCTGGGCCGCGATGTCGGTTACCTGCCGGGCCGCATCGAGGAGAAACTCGACCCCTGGATGCAGCCGATCTATGACAATCTCGAGTTCCTGCTCGAGAGTCAGCAGGGAAAGAAGCATCCGCCGTCGATCGACAAGTTGATGTCCACCGGCATCCTGGGCATCGAGCCGCTGACCTACATCCGCGGGCGTTCCATGCCGAACCAGTTCATCCTGGTCGACGAGGCGCAAAATCTCACACCTCTGGAAGTGAAGACGATCGTCAGTCGGGTCGGCGAGGGAACGAAGATCGTCCTGACTGGCGACCCGACCCAGATCGACAACCCCTATGTCGATGCGGCCTCGAACGGGTTCAACCACCTGGTGCAGCGCTTCCGTGGCGTACCCCTGGCGGCACACGTCGAGCTGGTCAAGGGGGAACGCTCGGCCCTGGCCGAACTCGCCTCCGACATCCTTTAGTCGGCGGGAGGTTCGCTTCCGAGCGTCGCGGCTCAATCG
>JAWXBZ010000028.1:0-3190 GCA_034440375.1 Candidatus Eiseniibacteriota bacterium | reverse complement strand
TGGCTGGCGGGGGCTCTCGACGGCATGGGACAGCGGACCGAAGCCCATCGACTCCGGGCCCGCATCATCGCCACGATCATGCCGGCCCCGGAGTGGGCCGACACCAGCTGGACCCCCATCTTTGATCACTCGGTCGCCGCGCTCCGCCGCGACGGCCTTCCTGACAGCGCCAGCGCCGTCGAGAATCGGAAGCGCGATTACCTGGGCCGCCTGGTCCGAAGCCGGCCCTGACCGCAGCTCGCTCCGGCGAAACCAGGCTCTCTCAACGCCATGCCCATCGAGTGCTATGCTCCATTTCGTGGAGGGTCTCACCATGGGAAGCCTGACCTACACGATCGACACGTCCGCCGGTATCGTTCATCTGGACTACACCGCCGCCCCCGAATGGCGCGAGATGAGTGAGGTCCTGCGGTCCATCCTCGACGATCCCAACCACGCCCCGGGCATGGGAATCCTGGCTGACCGCAGTCGGGTCGATGTCCCCCAGACCGTCGGCTACATTCGCCAGATCATCGCCTATGTCCGCAAGCACCAGAATGAATTCGGCGACGCCCGCTGGGCCCTCGTTGTCCAGGGCGTCGGCCCCTCCGGCATGGGTCGCATGGCACAGATGCTTGGCGATGACATTCCGACGATGGATCTCGAGATTTTTCACGACGCGGTGGAAGCCGAGGCCTGGCTGCGGGCGAAACCGGGAATGCCGGGCGGCGGATCGTAGGCCGAACGCGGCGGGGCGACTCTGACGGTCCGCTTCCGCTATCCCCACGACGCCGGGCCAAAAAAAACACTACTATCCCCGCATGACAACACGATCCGAATCCAACGCACCCTCCGGCTTTCGTTCCCTCGGCCTTTCTCCCGGGCTGGTCGCCGCAGTTGCCACGCTGGGCTATGAAGAGCCGACAGCAATCCAGAGCGAGGCAATACCCGTTCTTCTCTCCGGCCGTGACATGGTCGGGCAGGCCGGCACCGGCACCGGCAAGACGGCCGCGTTTTCGCTGCCGATGCTTCATCGACTGGCCGAGGGCTCGGCCGGGAAGCGCGGAACGGGCGAACCGCGGGCCCTCGTGCTCGTGCCGACGCGGGAACTGGCCATGCAGGTGGCCGAGGCCGTACACAAATATGCCCGCGGTACCAAGCTGACCGTGGTGCCGCTGTACGGTGGCGCCTCCATGGACCAGCAGATTCGCTCGCTGAAGCGTGGGGCCGATGTCATCGTGGCCACCCCGGGGCGGGCGCTGGATCATCTGCGACGTCGCACCCTCGTGCTGTCATCCGTGGAAGTCGTGGTGCTCGACGAGGCGGACGAAATGCTGGACATGGGCTTCGCCGAGGATCTCGAGGCGATTCTGTCCGCCACGCCGGCCACCCGGCAGACGGCCCTTTTCGCGGCCACCATGGCACCGCGAATCGCCGCCATCGCCGGGCGACACCTCAAGAATCCGAGCCGGGTCACCATCGCGCAGGAGAAGCGGCCGGCCGGCAAGATGCCCCGCATCCGCCAGGCGGCCTACATCGTTTCCCGCGAGCAGAAGCTGTCGGCGCTCGGGCGGGTTCTGGAATTCGAGAATCCCAAGTCGTGCATGGTGTTCTGCCGGACGCGCATCGAGGTCGACGAACTGACCGAAAACCTGACCGCCCATGGCTACGGCGCCCAGGCTCTCCATGGCGGCATGCTTCAGCGTCAGCGCGACAAGGTGATGCAGATGTTCCGCCAGGAAAAGACGGACATTCTCGTGGCCACCGATGTGGCCGCCCGCGGGCTCGACATCGACCATGTGTCACATGTCATCAACTACGACGTTCCCTCCGCGCCGGAAGTGTATGTGCATCGCATTGGACGCACCGGCCGTATCGGGCGCGAAGGGGTGGCGATCACGCTGGCCAACCCGCGCGAACAGCGATTCCTGCGCAGCATCGAATCGATGACCCGCCAGAAAATCGACATGCTCTCGTTGCCGACGATGACCGATCTGCGTCAACGTCGACTGGCCGCCGTACGCGATGCCGTTCGGGTCCAGCTCCTGGCCGGCGGACTGGACGAGGTGCGCGCCATCGTCGAATCGCTTGTCCCTGAGTTTGATGTGCTGGACATCGCCGCCGGTGCGGTCAAGCTTGTCCACGACCGTTCCACCATGGGCGGCGCCGATGGCTCAGCTGAGATGGAGATCATTCCTCCGACGTACGTCGGCGTCGATACGAGCCGCGGCACCCGTGCCGAGCGCTCACCCGGTCGCTCCGATCGCAAGGACAAGAAAAGTCCGCGCCGTCGCGAAACGGGAGGCGATGTGGCCGTCCTCTTCATCGGCATCGGCAAGAAATTCGGCGTCCGGCCCGGTGACATCGTTGGGGCGATCACGGGCGAAGCCGGGGTCGACTCGGATGTCATCGGCTCGATCCGCGTGACCGAAACCCACTCGCTGGTGGAAGTGCCCGAAGGACTGGCCTCCGACATCATCAACGCGCTCCAGTCGACCAAGATCCGCGGCAAGAAAGTCGTCATCCGACGCGACCGCGATACGTCCTAGCCGGCGTCGTAGTCCGTCAGTGTTCCAGGTGCTGCCGCCGCGCGAAGGGCATTCAGCACCGCCAGCACGTCGATGACCTCCTGTGCCACCGCCCCGGCCACCGGTGACAGATAGCCCAACGCGGCCAGAATCATGCCGATGACGCTGAGAGCCATCCCGCCGATCGCGGTCTGCAGGGCGATGGACCGCATGCGGCGACCGATGTGGAAGAGTTCGTCGACCCGTTCCAGTGAACTTTCCAGGATGACGGCGCCGGCGGCCTCGGAGGTGACATCACTTGCCTGGCCGAAGGCGATGCCGACGGTGGCGGCCGCCAGCGCGGGCGCATCGTTGATGCCATCGCCGAGGAAAATCGTCGGTCCCCTGGCCACCTCGGCCCGGACGAGCGCCACTTTCTGCTCGGGACTCTGGCTGCTGAAAATCTCCGTGATGCCGACTTTCTCGGCCAGGTAGCGGACCTCTGACTCGCGATCGCCCGATACGAGCATGACTTTCTTGAATCCGTGGCGGGCCTTCAGGTGACGAATGAACGGAGCCCCGTCGCCGCGCGGTTCGTCGCGGAAGCGAAGCGCGCCCGCCAGGGCTCCGTCGATCAGAACAAGGCACTCCATGCCGCCGGTCGCCGCCGGCAGCTGCGGGGTCAGATCGGGGCGCTCCGTTGC
>JAWXBZ010000027.1:0-24052 GCA_034440375.1 Candidatus Eiseniibacteriota bacterium | reverse complement strand
CGCGCCGCGGCGCGACCGCGATTGGCCGGCTGTCGCACGGTACGGAGGGTCAGCGGTCCGTCGTAGCTGGCCAGGAATTGTGGTGTGTCGTCGGGGGAGGCATCGTCGATGACGACCACCTCGAACGGCCATGTGTCCTTGGCCTGGAGCTCAAGGGAGCGCAATGTGCGGCGGAGGAGCGGGAGCTTGCCGTGAGTCGGAACGATGAGACTGGCGATCACGATCGTCAGTGTATCACGCCCCTTTGCACCTGATTCGTGACGGCGGATTGGTCCCCCGGGCGATCCTTTGTCAGAAGACAAGGTCGATCCTATCGCCGCGCCACCAGCTCCCGGTAGATTTCCTCCACGCGGGCCATGCTCCGGTCATGGTCCGCCCCGGCGCGGACGATGGCCACCGCCCGTTGACCATATCGTCGGCGTGCCTCGGGATCACCCAGCAGTTCGATCGTGGCGGCGGCCAGTTTGTCGATGTCGCGCGGGCGGACGACGCGGCCCGATTCGCCATCGATGATCCATTCCGTGGCGGAGGCGAGATCGGTGCAGATGACGGCCGTTCCGGCGGCCATCGCCTCGAGCAGGCTGACTGCGGTTGCGTCGACCGACGGCACGGTGAGGTAAATGTGTGAGGACGTCAGGAAAGTCGGGAGATCGTCGTGCGGAATGCGTCCCACGAAGCGACAGGCGGCCTCGACTCCCCGTTCCCGGGCCCGGGCGCGGATCGTTTCGTCCGAGCCCTCGTTCCCCGCGATGATGTACACCACGTCGGGAAATTGCCGCTGGACGATCGGAATCGAATCGATGATCACGTCGATGTTGTAATAGGCCTGCGTGAAGGAACGGGTCGAAAGGACCACCATTGCCTTTGCCGGGATGCCCAGCGAATCGCGCACAGGGCCGGCGGCATCCGGGTGGAACTTCGCGAAGTCGACACCCCACTGGATCACCTCGGTGCGCCCAGGTCGTGCGCCAAGCTTGATGCAGGCCTCGATGATGTCCCGGCTGTCGCCGGTCACGTAGTCGGCGCCCCGGAGCACCTGATTGGCCAGCCACTTCTTGATCGGTGATTCGAACGGCGTGACGTAGACGTCGTCGCCCCAGACGGTGAGCACGTGCGGTTTCCGGCCGCTGAAATGCCCCCAGTAGCCGTAACCGGTAAGGAAGTGCGTGTGCAGGAGATCCGGATTGAGGACATTGAGAATGTCCTTCACTTTCCGGAGACTCTTCGCGTATCGGAGCGCCTTCGGTCCCCCGGTGGATGTGATGTCATGGACGGTGACACCCGGCATCGGCCCGGGCTGAACGGTGAGAAGATGGACTCGGTGCCCGCGGCGGGCGAACCAGGTCAGCCAGCGCTCGGTGTGGATATGCCGGCCAATGGAGAGATAGGCCAGCGTCAGGCGATCCTCACGGGCCAGGTGACTCACCCTACCGGAGCGGGAAGTCACCGGCCCAGACCGGTGTCCGATCACCAGTGCGGACGGCTTCCAGCCGGACCAGGCGAAACACTTCTGCATACTCCGGAAACGTGGTTCGGACGAAATCGGCCAGCTTCGGCGCCTCGGCGGCGACGTGCGCCGAGTCGACGCCCGCCGGCACCTCGTAGGTGAACCGAACGCCCACCCCCCCCGGCACGATGTCGCAATTCGACAGGTAGGGGAAGAACTCGGTGTCATCCAACGTCACCCACCGCTCCTTTCGATTGTTGGGCAGGTTTTCCGGATAGACCTTTCGCTGCTCGGCCATGAGCTGGTCGAGGGCGCCCGGCCGCACCCAGGGAGCCGGCACCAGGAGGTCCATCGCCAGGTTGTACAGAAGCGCCGCATTTCGGGAGTGTCCGCGCGTTTGCTGCTCCCGGGCCAGATTCCGCCACCAGGCCCAATCGTGATCGGCCACCGCCCTCGGCTTGGTGCCAAAGGTGGCAATACGCCACTTCCCTTCCTCGTAGAACCAGACCGACGCGAAATTATAGAGCGTGCCATTCACGAGGCCGCTCTGAATGAGATAGGTCTGAAGCGGCTGGTCCGTGGCCATCATGCGGCGTGAGGCGGAGGTATCGGCCGGATCCGTGCAGACGAGTTCGCGCGGGCCACGATCGCCTTCGGCGACCGCCACCAGCGCGATTTCCTCGGTAGCGAGCGTGGCCGGCAGCGTGAGGATTTCCGCAATCGAGGTCCAGGCCATCGCAACCTGCTGCTTGTCGACCCTCTGTTTCATCTGGGCGGCCGCCTCCGTGTAGGCGGCCTCGTACTGGCGGGAGCGGAGCTGCTCGTAGAACGTGTCGGCCGCCTTCTCGACCGCGCGACGCGCCGGGCCCGGGACGGATCCATTCAGATAGCAGCCGGGCGCCACCTTCGGGGCATCTGAACAACCGCCCAGGGTCATGAAGATCAGCACGGCGCCGGCAATCATCCCCGCCCGTTGGCGAAGGCAATGCGCTCGAACCAGGAATCGATTCCAGATCACGTTGATGAGACTCCCCGAAAGTTGCGGCCCGGGGACCGCATCAGGACGTCGATGATTTGGCGCCCAGGATCCGTCGGCCGAGTACGGCCGCCGACCCGGAGCCCAGGAAACTGGCCAGACGCTCCCGCTCGACCGGTGAAAAAAATCGGCTCCGGAGCAGCGTGACGCCCATCCCGGCTGTCAGGCCGATCGCGATGGCAAAAGCCATCGGCCAATCGTGGAGTATCGGCTGTGATCCGAGCCAGGCCGCACCGGCCCAGAGCGCGAGGCCGGTCGGGAGAAGGATGATGATCAATGACAACGGCGGGCGCGGCAACGCCCGACGGTGAAGAGTGGCAAGAGTGTACAGAAGCGCCAGAATCGCGGCAATGACACCACCCAATCCGAAGCCCATGAGGCCAAACCAGGGGAGAAGCAGGGAACCCAGGACGAGCGCCCCTCCCAGCCAGATCACCTCGGCCATCACCGTGATCTCGATTCTTCCGGCGGCGCGGAGGAACGTGGTGAGTGGCGCGGAGAGGCACAGCACCGTCATCGATCCGGCCATCGCCGTGAGCGCCGGCGCCGCCTCCAGGTAGCGTTCATTGCTTGCGATCAAGACGCCGAAGCGGGCCAGGAGCGCCACGCCGACGGCCAGAAGAACGCCGAGAGCCCACTCCACCTTCATGAACAGCACAACATCGCTCACCAGTTCCTGCCGCGCGCCGCGCTCCCATTTCCATGCGAATTCCGGACCGGCCACCTGCTGAAATACAAACAGGATCTTGCGGAGGAACAGGCTGATTCTCCCGGCCACGTGCCAGGCTCCGACGGCGGAAAGAGGCACGAGCGTGGCCAGGATCAGCCGATCGGCATTCTCGACGGATATGGCGACGATGGTGGTGAGAAAGGCGCCCGCCCAGTAGGGCACGATCCCGCGCAGGAGCGATCGGGTTGATTCGGGGGCCTCGGACGGCGCGCGGCGGGGTGCCAGCCGGTGGAACACCACGAATCCCGTGATGCCGGCCAAAAGGCCGAGTACCAGGAAACCGAGAAAGACCAGGCTCGGATCGAGGGCCTCACGGAATCCCAGGAACCAGAGTGTCAGCCCCAGCATGTAGGCCAGTTCCAGGGCCAGGGCGGGACCCATCCGCCTGAGCCCCTGGAAAGCCGCCGAGGCGAGAGATCGAAGCGAAAGCGTCAGCGCCGCACCCAGGCCGAGGACCAGCAATCCCGGCGACAATTTCCCCGTGCCGGCGGCAGAGACAGCCAGGCTCGAGAGCATCCCGACCAGGAGGCACAGGAGAACCCCGCTGGTCGCCCAGAGGCGGACCGCGGACCAGACAATCCCCCGGTACGCTCCCGGACGGCCGGCCGCTTCGAACGTGGCCCCGTAGCGCGGCAACACGACGGAGAAGCCGAGCTCGGCCATGCTCGACAATACCGCGCCGAGAGCGAACACCGAGGAGTAGAGGCCGAACTCGTCCGGGTCAAGCCAGTGGGTGAGGAGCTTGACGTGGAGCACGACAAAGGAGGCCTGAACAATGAAGGTGCTGCCCATGGCCAGCGCGTTCTTGCGAATGCGGGTCACGGGCAGGGGCGGGCTTCCAGGATCAGGACGGCGCCAACCCTTTGATTCGCCTTGCCGGTCCGCGCGGCCAGATCCGCGCTCGACTCGATCCCCATCGGATCAGGGAACGTCACGCCGCGCTCCCTCGCCAGGAGCGCGGGGGTCGAAGCGAAGAACTCGCCATCCGGCCCGAGTTGGCGACAGTCGGCACGCCACCAGACGAATTGCCTCCCGGTCTTCCAGGCGTAGTAAGCCGGGTAGTCACCATCGATCAGCGTGGCCGCGGGGAGCCCACGGCGAACTTCGGCCCAGTCCGTGGCCTTGAGTTCCCCGAACTCCTTCGCCCAGGCCGCTCGCGCGTGGCGGGCGTCCCGCAGGCCACCGAGGAACTGTAGGGCGGCGAGCGTGACGACCGCCGCGGCCACCCAGATGACCGGGCGTCGGGAGTAACGAACCGCCTGTCCCACGCCGATCTGCTCGCGCATTCTTCCGAGGATGATGACACTCACCACCGTCAGGAGCGGGATGAAGGGGTGCAGGAAACGCGGGGAGTATTCGAGCGGCGAGAGCACCGCGATCGTGAGGCCGAGCGCGATGAGAACCGACGCGCAGAAGGCCGATTCTCGCCCGACACGGGCCAGACGGCCGACGGCAGTCCAGACAAAGGGAGCCAGTGCCGCCAGCGGCAGCAGCAGTGCCTGCACCAGGAAGTGAAAGAGGTTGCGAGCCGCCTTCCAACCAACCTGATCGGGGTTCGCCACCGCCCAGAGAAGCGCCGATCGATCCAGACCGACACTCATCCGCGAGGAAACCCAGCCCGGGTAGTCCCGCGTGTCGACGAAGAGCAGGCTTGAAGCGCCGAAATAGGGGCGGCCGGTCACCATCCAGTTTCGAATCGTCCAGGGAAGTGTCACGACGATGGCGGCGAAGAGGAAATACCAGATGCGCCGCTCGCGATCGCCCCGCTCCCCCGCCCAGAGAAGCCAGATCATGGCGGGCAGCAGGAGGAGCGCCTCACCGCGGAGCAGCGTCAGGAGGCCGAATCCAAGTCCCGCCAGGACGGCGCGGCGGCGGTTGTCGGCATTCAGTACCGATCGCGCCGCCAGCACCAGCAGCGCGGCGTACGGTGTCGTCGCCAAACCCGGTTCCGCGAGCCCCATCAACGCCGGGCTCAACGCAACCACCAGGCCCGACAGCAGAGCCCAACGCCGACCGGTGAATTCCAGTGCCAGCAGATAGGTGGCCAGAAGTGTCACCAGGTGGGCCAGGACGTTGATTGCCACCGGCGCCCAGGCGGATCCGTCGGTCAGGAGCAGGCCAACGGCTACAAAGGCGGGGTAAAGCGGTGGGCGCCAGAGCATCGGGAAGGCCTCGAGTCCGCTGGCGGCGGCGGCCCCCGAAGCGGGAAGAAAGATCGGGTAGGTGAAGAGGGATGTGAAACCATGCCCGCTGGCGAGCTGGCGCCCGAGCTGCAGGTAATCCCAGTAGTCGCTGTAGCCCGGGATCACCTCGGGATCGAATCCCCGCCAGGCCACCGCCGACAGCACGAGGGTCAGGCCGACGAGCAGGACCAGGTGCCACGACTTCGGGCTACGCCGCGCCGGAAGATTCACTCGCGACCCAGCCACGAGAGCATGCGTCGACGCGCCTTCCGGAGGCGACCGAACCAGCGGGCCTCGTGAAACCAGGAATGGTAGTCGATGGGTTCGCCTCCGAAAGCGACCTTGAAGGCCTCGATGCCCCCCACGCCGCCGGAGCCGCCGAAGTTGTAGGTGTTGAGGCCCCGACGACATCCATCCTCGATGATCACCTTGTGGATCAGGTTTCCGGCCGAAATGGCCCGCGCGCCGGGCGAGGCCCCCGACACCCAGGGGGTGACCGTCCCTTTGTGGTAGAAGGCCATCACGGCGAACACCGGCGCCCCATGGTGGCGGGCCACCCAGACCCTCGATTGTTCGCCCAGACGGTCGGCAAGTTCACGGAACAGACCGTAGCGGTAGAGCGCGTGCCCCGTCCACTCCCGGGCCTGACGGCGGTAAAGATCCTCGAGTACCTCCGCCCCCCCCTCCTCCTCGGCCACGAGGACACCCACGCGGACCGCCTTGCGGGCGGCCGTCCGGTTCTCCTTGTCGTAGCGGTGAAACCAGATCGCCTCGAAACCTTCATCGAGCGGGATGAGATGTGTTCGCTCACCACGGCGCCACTCTTCCGGCAGCCGACCGAGCGCGGCATCTCCCAGCCGCGGCGAAAATGGGACAAGCTGTGCCCGCACGACACCGGATCGGGACGCCTCGACGAACCAGCGATCCACGAGGGAGCCGCGGATGTCGGCCAAAGGAGCACCGGTGGCCTTGTCCGTGAAGGCTTCGGCACCGGCCGCCACCAGTGGCGTGCCGTACGAACCGAAGGGGAGCGATAGAAGCTGCGACAGGCCCGGCCGTTCGATGGCGATCCCCGGAAGGGCGCCGAGGATTCGGCCGGCCGGATCACGCGCCACCAGGTGATGCGGCCGGAATTCAGGATAAACGGCGATCAGCGCGTCAAGAAAGGCCGGCTCGTGAAAGATCGTGGCATCCGGATCGGCCTTGATCAGGGCGCCCCAGAGAAGCGGGTTGGTTTCGCGAAGAACGGTGAGCGTCAATGGGCGAGAGGGCCGCCCTGGGCATGCCGGGTCAGCCTCGCCTCCGGTACAAGCGCCTCGATGCATTCGAGGAGAGCGTCGCGCTCACCGCGCCCGGCCAGCCGACGGAGCGTGTCAAGGCCATCCCCGCCGATCAACGGCTGATTCGGCGGCAGGCCACTGGTAACGCGAATGCCGGCCACATCCGTGGCCGCCAGCGATTCAAAGTCGTGGACCAATCCTTCCCGCAGTTTTTCCCCCGGCTTCAATCCGGTGAACTCAATTGGCACGTCGACGTCCGGGCGCAGGCCGGACAGAATGATCAAATCGCGTGCCAGCTCGCTGATCAGGACCTGCTCGCCCATGTCGAGGACAAAGATTTCCCCGCCCTGGCCGATGGCGCCGGCCTCGATGACCAGGAGTGCCGCCTCGCGGATCGTCATGAAGAAACGGGCCGCTTCGGGGTGACTGACGGTGACAGGGCCGCCGCGCCCGATCTGCCGCTGGAAGATTGGAACAACCGATCCGCGGCTGCCGAGAACATTGCCGAATCGAACGGCCATCAACCGGGTCGCGCCACCTGCGGTGGCCAGCGTCCCCGCCCGCTGCAACAGATGAACTTCGGCCAGCCTCTTCGTGGCTCCCATCACGGCCCGTGGATTCACCGCCTTGTCGGTCGAGATCAGGACCAGGCGTTCGACGCCGTGCGCGAGGGCCGTCTCGATCAAGTCGGCGGTGGCCAGCACATTGTTGACCACGGCCTCGGTCGGGTTCTGCTCCATCAACCAGACATGCTTGTGAGCCGCGGCGTGAAAGACGGCGTGCGGCTTGACACGCTCGAAGAGCCGCTCGATCAGCGGCGTGTCGCGGACGTCGCCGATGACGGTTTCGATCCGGGTGGCAAGTGACGTCGGGGCGCCGGTGGGTGCCGCCACGACCACGCCCGCGCGGTCGCGGAAGCTCTGGTCCGCCTCGAAGATCGAATTTTCGCCACGGCCCAGCAGCACCAGTTCGGAAGGTTCGGCCAGGAGGAGCTGCCGGCAGATCTCCGAGCCGATCGAGCCGCCCGCGCCGGTCACGAGGAGTCGCCTTCCATGGTAAGCGCCGCGCACCAGATCCACGTCGAGCTCGACGGTTTCCCGGCCCAGAAGGTCCTCGGCCCGGACGGGCCGGATCTGCTGCAGGCGAACATCGCCACGGATGATTTCCCAGATTCCCGGCACGACCCGGAAACGGACCCGCTCGCTTTCGCACCAGCGAATGATGCCGCGGACGGCTTCGCCGCTGGCCGAAGGGAGCGCGATCAGGATCTCGTCGGCGTCAAGACTCTGGATGGCGTCATGAATCCGGCTCCGATCCCCGACGACCGGCAGGCCAGCCACCATCGTGCCGAACTTGGCCGAATCGTCGTCGATGAAGCCGACCGGCACGAGGCCGCTCTCGGCATGGCGGAGCATCTCGTCCGCGGCCATGCGGCCGGCGTCACCGGCGCCGATGATGAGGAAGCGGGTCACATTTTTTGGGTTCATGCGTGCTTCAGCGCAATACCGCCAGGCGAAGGGGATCGGCGCCATCGAGGACGATGAGGTAGAGGCCGGGAGCGACGGTGCCTCCGCCCTGCCCGGTACCATCCCAGCCGACCGCCGGATCGAATCGGGCGATGGGCCGCCCGGCCAGATCCATCACCTCGGCATTATCGGCCGTTCCTCCCCCAACCTTGACCCGCAGGCTCCCATCCGGACGGAATGGATTGGGGAAGAGAAAGCGCCCCGAGCCACCGCCCGGTTTCGGCCCCGCGCCGGGCTTCAAGCGGCTGACGCCGATACGCGTGGCGAAGAGCACATCGCCGCTCTTCGGATCGAGATCGACGTCGATGATCTCGTCGGAAATGATGTCGGAGTTCCCCGTGGTCAGGAGCGAGGTTTCCCCGGCGGGATTGATCAGGAGCACGCCGGCCGAGGTGCCGACCCAGCGATTGCCGCGCCGGTCGATCGTCAGGCCGCTTCCGCGCCGCGGCTCGCCGTCGAAGTTCAACGGCCACTGCCGCACGCGCACCTCGTCGGTGTATTGCACCAGCGAGGACGACGTCAGGACAAAGGCATCGCGATCGCGCAATTCGATGGCCGTAATGGCCGGGTCGGGAATCTGCCCGGCCGTAAATGTCTTCCACTGGTAACCGGCCGTGTTGGTGGGATTGCCGCCGTGGCGCAGGATCTGAAGCCCACGCCCTTCGTGCCCTATCCAGACGTCATTGTTCCGGGTGGCCAGCGCCCGCACCGACGGTGAGGTCAATCCCCCGGATGAAGGGGGCACGTCTACCAGGTGCGTGCCATCGGCGCCGAGGAGCGCGAGGCCGGTGGAGTTGCTTCCGATCCAGAATCGCCCCGCGCCATCTTCGCTCATGGACCAGCCGTCATAGGCGGAAAGCGCCGGCGACACCTCTGTTGCGGTGTCGACGAACTGCGTCGGGCAATTCGGAATTTCGCGGCAGCAGCACTTGCCGATCCACAGCTTGTTGTCACGCGCGGCGTAGATGCTGAATAGATCGAAACGTGAGAGTCCATCCGGACCGCCATTTCGCACGCCGCGCCACTCCCCCTCCGGGTCCAGGGCCATCACGCCGCCCAGGGTGCCGATCCAGAGGGTGCCATCCGGTGCGCCGGCCACCGCCTGCGTGGCGATATTCTGAGGCGGACCAACGGCCAGCTTCTGAATCCACCCGGTCGTGGGCCCGAGGAGCCGCCGCAGGAAGATGCCGTCCCTTGTCGCCGCCGCCAGGTCGATGTCCGGCCGGTTGACGCCCACCACGGAGCGGACCTCGCGATCTTCGAGACCGGTTCCGACCCAGGCATCACTTGCCCAGCGAAAAAGGCCGTACGAGCAGCAGAGGTAAAGCGAGCCGCCGGTTGAAACCAGTCGAACGGCGTTGCCGAGTCCCTGGGTTCGCAGACCCGAGGATGCGTCGATCCATCTGCTCGATTCGGCACTCCAGCGGAAGAGCTGCTTCGTTCCCGGCCCGGCCGCGAAAACCTGGCCATCGATGGCCTCGATCGTCCTGGCATCCATCAAGCCGGTATGGGAGCGCGCGCGCCAGGAGGTGCCGTCGAATTCCGCGGGGCCGGCGGCCGTGGCGGCCCACAGCCGGTCCGTTGCCGGTGAAGCCCAGTCGCGCACGTCGAACGAGGGAAAATCGCACTGGGCGGGATTGGGGCCGCAGCAACCGCGATCGATCTCATTGCAGATGTCGGTGCGGTTGACCGACCGGCGGACGGCAAAGCCGGCCTGCGTGGCGATCTGCACCTCGCCATCGAGGGCCGAGATGCCGTTGATCCGGTTGTCGGGAAGAAACTCGAACCGTTCCCATCGATTGGCGACCGGATCGTACTGGCTGACCCCGAGATCCTCGGTTCCGAAGAAGAGGAGCCCCGAAACCGGATCGAAGGTGGCCGACACAAGGAGTTGTGACAGTGGCCCCCCCGAAGCGCGGCGCGTCAGCTGTTCGAATGTCTCGGTGTCGAGATCGTAGCGGAGGGCGCCGCCGGTCGTGGCCATCCAGAGGGTGCTGCCCACCCGGGTGATGTCTCGAACATCGTTGGGATACGCGTAGCTCGTCCACTCCTGGGCCAGAGCGGGTGACCCGGGATGGAGCAACACGATCAGCGACAGCATCATCAGGGGAAATGCAAAAAAGCCTTCAGGCCGGTTGAACGCCGGGGTCATCACTCGGGGGCCTCCTCGACACGCTTGGGACTCGGGGTCCATCACTCGGAAAGGACGACGGATTCCGTTATCGAAGGGCCGATCGAGGACTCCTCTCGAGCAGTGGGGGCGGGCTGTTCCGGGTATCGTTCCCGGTGATCAGTCGGGCCAGCAGGTCGCGCACGATCGTCTTGAGATCCCGTTCCGGCGACCAGGGTAGAGAATACCCGCTTTCGGTCGTCAAGGCCATGTCCGGTTGCGCAAAGACTCCCCGCCCCCCCGCCGGACCTCCGACAAGCCGCCGTCGCCCCAGGAGGACAGCCCACCATCCCGGAAATCGATCGAGCGACAGGCGTCGCACGAAACTTGCCATTGTCCCCTCAACCTGCCAGCTTGGGCCTTCGTCATCCACCCGCCCGCGGCTGCCGGTGAGGGGCAGCGCGAAGGCCGCCAGGAGGGCGGGCAGTGCCTGCCCGGCCAGAAAGAGGATGGCCACCAGCGATTCAAAGACCCGCCGGGCGGCGCGACTCCCGACCCACGCGCCCCCCCGATCGAGCGACAGCAGCGAGAAACCGGCCAGCGGCGTGACCCGGGCATCCCGGCCAATCAAGTCCGACAGGGGCCCTGACAGGTGAACCCGGATTCCCGCCTGCTGCAATGGCTCGACCAAAGCGCGGGCCAGGCCCGGCGCCACCGGCAGCGCCTCCGTCGACAGCACGATATCGCTGACCCGCTCGTCCTCCAGCATGGCCTTCAGCGCCTCGGGTCGATCGATTGGCGGCAGCGTCACCCGGATCGGTTCAAATCCGTGCGTTGGATCCGAGCGGAGCGCACGGGCTATCCGGTCGATCCACGGATCGCTTCCGATCAGCGCCACGCGCTTCACGTTCAAACGGCCGGTCCGCGCCCGCTCCAGCAGGGAATAGAGGAGGCGGCGCTCCAGCGTGACCAGCACCATGGCCAGCAGCCAGAAGGTCCCGATGATGAAGCGCGAGTACGGGCGACTGTCCGGTGGATAGAGGATGAATGTCGTGAGGAGCAGAAAGAGCGAAGTGGCCAGCAGGGCCTTGCCGGCGGCGAAGAGCGTGTCGACCCAGTCGCCCCGTTCCTCCTCGCGGTAAAGCCCGTTCAAACCGAAGGCCGCCTTGGCGGCGACCAGGGTCGTCACGAGAAATGTCTGGTAGTGCGAAAGCGGAAAGTTCGGCTTGTCCATCACCGGGGCCAGCCACTCGCGAAATTGGTAGGCCAGTGCGAAGGCCACCAGGATCGCCACCAGGTCGACCGCGACGAAGACCGCGTTGCGCAGGACACCCCGGTAGCGGCGCGCCAGATAGAGTATGGCGCTCCACTTCTCCCAAAAGCGGAGCAGGCTCTCCGCGTGGGCCTGCGTGGCCCGGTTGAAGCCGCCGGCCGAGGCCCGTCGGTAACCGTGAGTCATGACCGAGTCCGGCACGTACCAGACGCCCCACCCGCGCCGGTGCATCCGCGTGCACCAGTCCACATCCTCGAAGTAGAGGAAGTAGCGTTCGTCCATCGGCCCCACTTCCTCCAGCGCCTCCCGCCGCACCAGGAGGCACGCCCCGGCCACCCAGTCGACATTTCGCGGCGTGACATGGTCGTAGTCGACCATCAGGTGTTCGCGCAGCGTTCGATCATTCGGGAAGAGCCTTCCTAGGATCGTGCGCCTCAATAAGATTGTCCGGAACGTATAGCGGGTGCGGCAGGTCGGCTGAAGCGTGCCGTCCGGATTGAGGAGTTTGGCTGCCACGAGCCCCGCCTGCGGGTGGGCGACCATGAAGTCGACCAGGGCGTCGATGCTCCCCGGATGAACGATGATATCCGGGTTGAGTATCAGGAGATGGTCGCCGGCCGCGGCAGCCAGGCCCAGGTTGACCCCGGCCGCAAAGCCACGGTTGGTCGGGCTTTCAATCAGGCGGATATCGGGATGGGCGGCGCGGAGCCGGGCCGGGCTGTCATCACCGGACGCATTATCGACAACGAGGATCTCGAGCGGCCGGCCGGCGGGTGGATGGGCCTTGAGGCTCTCGATCAGCCGGAGGAGATCATCCGGCGTCCGAAAATTGACGATAATGACGGATATCATTGCCGGTCAACAGGATAGCATGATGAAAGGTCCCTGGACCATACGTATCTATTGGCTGGCCAGGGTGCCGGCCGGGGATGGACGATGGGACATGGGGCCCTCCGTGGTGATCGTGGCGTCCCCCGGAACACCAAGAGGATGGGGAGCCGCCAGCTTTAACCTGAGGGGAGTTGTCATGAAGCTAGTCCCGAATGGATCAGCGCGCAAGTGCCGCCAGAATCTCCTGCTCGCGTTCCCGACTCGGCCCCGCCTTGAGGGGTTGCCCGGCGAGATCGGCGCGGCGCCAGTCCAGCGTGTCACGCACCGTGTCGACCAGTGGCCGCAGGGTAAGGCCGGTGCCGAAGGCCCGGTCCGAGTCGATGTCGAAGCCGGCTTCGCTGCCGTCCCCCACCTGGTTCCAGAGTGGAAATTCATCCCCGTTGATGCCGAGGCGCGCCATCTGAGGGACAGGGATCCAGATCGGATCGGTCGGCGCGCCGGTAGCCTCGCGAATGGCCGCCAGCATGGCCTCGAAGGTCGGTGGTGGGCCGTGCTCGTTACCGCGCCCGCCATCCTGCGACGGCCCGCCGAGATTCACGACACCGCTCCCAGCCCGGTCGACCATCGCCAGTATCCAGGGGGCGATATCGCGCACATCGATCACCGGAAAGTGCCGGTTCGGCGAGCCGGGCACGGCCATCCGTCCTCCGTCGGCACCGCGCATGCACCAGTAGGTGAAGCGGTCCGTGTGATCCCAGGGGCCCACGATCAGCCCCGGCCGGACGATCAGGACACGCGTGTGGTCGAAGCCCTGTCGCGCCGCGGTTTCGCAGAGAGCCTTGAGCCCGCCATAGGTGTCGCCGGTAATGGTTTCGACGGACGGATCGGGCAATTCAATCACCGGACACATCTCATCCAGCGGCTCGAGCGACTGGTCCAGATCGCGATACACGGAGATGCTTGAAATGAACGTGTAGTGATCGGCATTCAGCCGCAACGCCTCTGCCGACATCGACACGATCCGCGGAAGATAGCCACACAGATCGATGACCCGGTCCCAGTGCCGCCCGCCGAGCCGGTCGAGATCGGTGGTGCGGTCACCGAGGACGTGCTCGATTTCTGGAAACAGGTCCGGGTTGGTGTTGCCGCGATGAAAGAGTGTCAATTCGTGTCCCGCCGCACGGGCCATCGTGGCGAGATGTCGGCCGACGAACTGAGTGCCGCCAAGGAAGAGAATTTTCATTACGGAGAGACTAGCAGAGGAATGGGCATTCCCCGACTCATCGGTGGCGCTGCCGGAGGGTTCACGGAACTGGCCCGGTCCGGGTCCGATCCCCATCCGCCGTCCGGCCCTCACGGGCGCTTGACTTCATGACTATCAGTAGTCATCATATAGTCATGATCCGCATTGGCATTGCAGGCCTGAAGGCCCGCTTGAGCGAACATCTGAAGAAAGTCCGCAATGGTGAAACCGTCATCGTCATGGACCGCGATCGGCCCGTGGCGCAGATCGTCCCGTACGACCACGACGGGCTGCCGAATGATTTGATCGTCGATCCGCCGAAAGTCAAATACCGCACGCTCGGGGACATTCCCAAGCCACCGCCGATTGAATTCACGGGCAATATCCTGGAGCTCCTCGCCGAGGAGCGTGCCGACCGTGATTTCGGGCTGGACTCGTGACGACGTACGTAGATGCCTCGGTGATTCTCCGGATCGTCCTCTGCGAGGGCAACCCGCTTCCCGAATGGGGTTCGATCGAGAGCGGCGTTACGAGCGCTCTCACCCGCGTCGAGTGCCTGCGGACACTGGACCGGGCCCGCCTCCGGGGACTGTTGGACGATCGGGGCGTCATGGCCAGCCGGGCCAGCGTCATAACCAGCCTTGGGGGGATTTCGAGTATGCGTCCGAGCCGCGAGATCCTCGAGCGTGCCTCCAACCCCTTCCCGACGACCCTTGCCACGCTCGACGCGGTTCACCTTGCGTCGGCGCTTCACTGGCGGGACCGGCGGGGCGAGCCAATTCGGCTGGCAACGCACGACCGCCAACTGGGCCGATGCGCGCGTGCAATGGGTTTGCCGGTCATCGGGTTGGACGACGGTCTTGCGGACATCTGACTGCGGAAGACTGGCGGCCTTCGGTCGGCAGGAGTTAGATTCCCGCGATGGTCTTGTCTCCCGGCACCCGCCTTGGCACCTACGAGATCGTCGCGTCTCTGGGCGCCGGCGGCATGGGAGAGGTGAATCGCGCCCGGGACCTGCGACTCGGCCGCGAGGTGGCGCTCAAGGTGCTGCCTGCCGATGTGGCCGCGTGATGCTGACGCGCGAGGTAGCGGCGCGCCAGAGCAAGTAGCGCTCGTCCATCGGCCCGACTTCTTCCAGCGCCTCCCACCGCACCATCAGGCAGGCCCCCGCCACCCAGTCGACATTGCGCGGCGTGGCATGGTCGTAGTCGAGCATCAGGTGCTCGCGCAGCGTGCGATCGTTCGGAAAGAGTTTCCCCAGGATCGTGCGCCGGAGCAGGATCGTCTTCACGGTATAGCGGGTCCGGCAGGTCGGCTGCAGCGTGCCGTCCGGGTTGAGCAGTTTGGCCGCCACGAGTCCTGCCTGCGGATGGGCGGCCATGAAATCGACCAGCCGGTCGATGCTTCCCGGGTGGACCACGATGTCCGGGTTCAGGACCAGGAGATGCTCACCCGAAGCCCGGGCCAGCCCCAGGTTGACCCCGGCGGCGAAGCCCCGGTTGGTCGGGCTCTCGATCAGTTGGACATCGGGATGCTCCGGGGTCCTGAAATTGACGATGCCGACGGATACCATTGGCGGTCAAGGGGATAGCATGACGGGGGCCAACGGAAAGCGACCCCGCTCCCATGGAGGGGGCGGGGTCCCGGTTGATTGACAACTCGATCCGGTCACGGAAGACTCCGCGCCGTGACGGAAAATCGATCGCTCGGCCCCACTCAGTCGAGCAGGGTCTTGATCCGTCCCCAGGTGCTCGGCAAGGTCGGCACGGAACCACAGATGAAGCTCTGGCAGCGGATCATGACGTTCGAAGTCCCAGACATCGTCGCCGGCATCCGCGATCGCCAGCTTGATGTGATTGACACCCGGGTTGATGGCAGCGGTCGCGACGAAGGTCACGGTCAGACCGTCCATCTCCGTATCGATTGCTCCCCCGCCGTCCTGCAGATCGTTGTTGCGGTAGCAGCCGCAGTTCGATCCGGTCGGAGGATTGAACGGATTGTTGCAGTTGACGTTGTTGATGGTCACCGGAATTCCGGGCGCCGCACAGTAGGCCGGAACCGTGGCGATGTTGTTGGCCACGGCGTTTCCATTCAGGAAGAAGGCGAAGACGTCGTTGTAGACATCGTTCACATACTCGTTGTACTCCTCGGACGCGAAGACGTACTGGAACGAAATCTGCTGCGCCGTGGCGCAGGAGAAGTCGAATTCGAGAACGGTGGCGTCGAGTGTCGACGTCCCCGTGAGGAGCGCGTCGAGATTCGCATCCCCCGGCTGATTCAGGGCGGTGGAGGTGTTGTCAAACTGATTGGGTCCGGCGATCGAGGCGGGATTGCCGGTGCTGAGGATGATTCCGGCGTCGAAGCCCAGGACCGCGCCGCCACCGGTGAAGGTGCCGTAGGCCAGCGGCGCGCCGTTCATCACCACGTTGCTGACAGTCACGTCGCTGCCGAGCAGGCAGCCGATCAGTTCCGCCGCGGTGGCGTTGGTGTGAACCGAGAAACCGGTGGGCCCGCCGCTGGGGACCCAGTTGGAGCTCTTCCCCGGCTCCAGGGGGCTCTTGCGTGACTCGGCCAGGGTCAGGGTGGATGTCGCTGCCAAGGCCGCCAGTCCGAGGACCAGCGTGCGGACAGGCAGGGCGAGGTGGGATTGGGCACGACGGGACATGTTACCTCCATCATTCGGGCGAAGGGACTTCGTGCCGGGCGGCAACGGCAATCTCGCTTCGCGGCCGGCGAATCTCGACTGATGTCGTATGATGGCGGGGCGCAGATGTATGAATGGCAGGTGATTCCAATCAAATCAAACAGACCCCGTTGTCGGGGAGTTTAACAAATAATTAGGAAGTTGCAACCTAATCCTGTGGAAGGCGAATCCGCCCCCTCGACGACAATGGATATCCTTCTCCGCCAACGGGATAGTGAACGGGCCCGCCTACCGGGCTCGATGATGCCCTTGCCAGCGCGATCACTCGTGTCGAGTGTCTCCGTACACTCGATTGGGAAAGACAAGCCAGTCGGCTCGCAGAACGCAGAGTGGCCCTCACCCGATCGAGCCTCCTCACCCACCTCGACGCCATCCGACTGGCGGGCTGATCGACGGCCGCGTCCGCTTTCAAGCCTGGGACCCGGTATCGGTTCCCCGACCAGGAACGATTCACGCCGGCCCTTTGCCTGATTAATCCAGAAGGCCCGCCCGGACCTGGAGATAGGTATCCGGATGAAGCATCAGGAGCGCTCGAAAGTTGACAAGGTGCCGAGTCCTGTCGGGTTCGGCGGCGATGTACTCCCGGGCCACGAGGTCACGCCACCTTAGCAGCTCACGTCGGAGCCCTGGGCGGGTCGTGGCTGACACCGTCGCGTCCACCAGGTTCAGCACGCGTTCCAGCGACAACTGCAGGCTTGACCGGTCCGGAGGGCCGTAAAAGCGCGCGGCGCGATTCATCTCGTTGGCGATCATCAACAGCTGCTGACCCAGTGAGAATTGGGACCATCGCTCCGCGGTCAGGTTGGCGTGTTGCATCGACTAGACCGACTTCCCGCGACCGATCAGCCGGTAGGTCGCTTCACGAACCCGATCCCGCAGTTCCGTGTCGAACAATTCCATCCCCGGGTTGCCGCGAGCCGGTGAGATGTTGATCAGCGACGTGTATTCAATACAGGTGGCCTCGGGCTGTCCCGGGTAGTAGTTCGCCCCCCACAGATCCGGGTGCCGACTACCCTCCTCGAGCAGGATCGCTTTGGCATCGGCATGAAACTCCCCGCCGATGGCGATGATGGACCGCTCAAGGTCGACGACATATTTGACCATGTCGCCATGGTACATGGCCGCCAGTTGATCCAGTGTTTCGGCGTCGATGGGCTCGTGAAGAATCAGGATGTCGGACATGCGCACGTCGAGTCGCGGAGCAGACGAATCGCGGGTGGCAAGACTAGATCCGCCCCATCAAAGCCGACAGCCGCAACCACCAGACCAGCCACATCGCCTCGCGGATGATGCGGCCGTTCATCTTGGAGACGCCGACGCGGCGATCCGTGAAGGTGATGGCGATTTCCTTCAAGTGGAAACCCTTGCGCCAGGCCTTGAAGGACATCTCGATCTGGAAGCCGTAGCCGTCGGACTTGACGCTGTCGAGATCGAGGGATGCCAGCACCTTTCGGCGGAAGCACTTGAAACCGCCGGTGGCGTCATTGACCGGCATCCAGGTAATGAGCCGCGTGTAGACGTTGGCGCCGTACGACAGAATGAGCCGGGACAGCGGCCAGTTCACGACGGTGACACCATTCAGATAGCGGCTGCCCAGCACCAGGTCGGCCCCCGACTCTTCCGCCACCCGGATGAATTCGGGCAGGCTGTCGGGGTCGTGGCTGAAATCGGCGTCCATCTCGTAGATGAATTCGTAATCGCGGGCCAGCGCCCACTTGAAGCCATCGCGGTAGGCGGTGCCGAGACCCATCTTGCCGGGGCGGTGCAGGCAGTGGAGGCGCGGTTCGGTGACCCGCAGTTCCTCGATGATGTTGCCGGTGCCGTCAGTCGAATTATCGTCGACGATCAGGACCTCGTAGTGCGGCCCCTGACCCAGGATGGCCGGCACGAGTTCGCGGACGTTGTCGGCCTCGTTGTATGTCGGAACAATGACGAGGGCTTTTGCCGTCACGCGCGGGCGCTCCCATGGTTCGCCACGAACCACTCGATGGTCCGGATGAGCCCCTCCTTCACCGGCACTTTCGGTTCCCAGCCGAGTACGCGCTTGGCCTTGGAGATATCGGGCTGCCGCACCTTCGGATCGTCCTCGGGGAGCGGCTTGTAGATGATCGGACTCGATGACTTCATGATGGCGATGATCGTCTCCGCCATCTCCCTGACCGTCATCTCCTCTGGATTACCGATGTTGACCGGCTCGTGTTCGTCCGACTGCATCAGGGCGTACAACCCCTCGACGAGATCGGTGATGTAGCCGAACGAGCGGGTCTGGCTGCCGTCTCCGA
This sequence comes from Candidatus Eiseniibacteriota bacterium, assembly GCA_034440375.1. Lineage (GTDB taxonomy): Bacteria > Eisenbacteria > RBG-16-71-46 > JABDJR01 > JAWXBZ01 > JAWXBZ01. The sequence goes on along the minus strand of JAWXBZ010000027.1, from coordinate 5,407 downwards.
AGACGGTGAGCGGTTCGCCGTGCAGCGCCTGGTTGATGAAGGTCGGCACGGCGCGGCCGTCATCCTTGCGCATGCGCGGACCGAACGTGTTGAAGATCCGGACGATCCGGGTATCGACTCCCTTGTAGCGGTGGTAGGCCATGGTCATGGCCTCGGCAAAGCGCTTGGCCTCGTCATACACTCCACGCACACCGATCGGGTTCACGTTTCCCCAGTAGGTTTCCGGCTGCGGGTGGATCATCGGATCGCCGTAGGTTTCAGAGGTGGAGGCCACCAGGAACCTGGCCCCCTTGGCCCGCGCCAGTCCGAGGGCATGATGTGTGCCGTATGCGCCCACCTTTAGCGTGGCGATCGGCCACTTGAGGTAGTCGATCGGGCTGGCCGGGCTGGCGAAGTGCAGCACGTAGTCGAGCGGGTCTTCGACGTAGACGAAGTTGGTGACGTCGTACTGGATGAACGTGAAATTCGGATCCCGGATATGAGCGATGTTGTCGGTCGAGCCGGTCAGCAGGTTGTCCATGCCGATGACCCGGTGGCCCCTGGCCAGAAGGAAGTCGGCCAGATGACTGCCGATGAAGCCGGCCACGCCGGTGATCAGGATATTCACCGCTCGATGTCTCCCGGTTGATGGGTCAGGATTTCTGTCCGGTTGGCTGATGTCCCGACTCAGCCGATCGGTCGAATCGTCGTCGTCAAAGGCCCGCCTTCGCTGCCCGGCCGCGTCACGATCACCATCGGCGCATCCCGTAGTACCGCGTAGCCAGGGGCCACGGAACGTCGTTCCACGCCGATATCGCCGGCTGGTTCGATCTGAAACTGAAAAAGTGCGCCGCCGGGGGTTCGGACCTCGAAACCGGTCCCTGCGGCAACTTCGGTCACTTCGGCTCCGGCCGGCAGGCACCAGCGCTGTAACACCGAGGAAGGCAAAGTGCCGCCGACGGCCCAATCGTCCTTGATCTCCAACAGGGATCGCGAACGATTGTAGTCGATGACCCGCCGGGCGGCCACCGACCGCCCCCGGCCACCGGTGGTTCGCCAGTTTCCGGTGATACGGATGGTATCGGCGTCGGGATGATCGATTGTCAGATTTCCCGCAGGTGGTATGTCATTCCAGCGAAACGGGGAACCGGGGACGGCCATTGGCGCGCCTCCGAAGGAGAGGGCGCCATGGGCCTCCTCCACTCGAAAGGCGTCACGAGTCCCGCCCGCCGTGGTGTAGTTGAAATTGCCCGCATCAACGAGCAGCTCGTGGCCGGCCAGCGTGAGGATTGGTGCCATGAAATCCGCATGGCTGTGGGCCGACGGTTTGGGGAGACCGTGGCCGAACGGACCGCATCGGACCACGAGATGGTCGATGCCTGAGCCGGATCCGCCATGCAAGACTGCATACCCGCCGATGGGAAACCGGCGAACGGCCGGAGACCACTTCGCCGGTTGGGCCAACATCCCGCGGAGTCGGGCCAGGCCGTCGGGTCCTAAGTACCACCAGACCAGCTCAGCGCCTCTTTGCGGGTCAGCGACCCCGACGGCCAACGGTCCCAGGGCGTCGAGCGGCTCCGATCGCCCGGTCAGCACCGACAGCGCCAGGATGACGCCGCGCGCATCATCCGATCCTCCCGGTTCGGCCCAATCGACGCCGCGGCCGCTGTCGTTGTCACCGATGATCGGCAGGTGCCCGTCGGGTCGGGTCAGCGTGGCCAGCCAGACGGCCAGGGCAGCGGCCCGATCGGACAGACCCGTCGGCACCGGGTGCCCGGCTGCGGAGGCCGTGGCCAGGACAACCGCGGCAAGATCAGCGACGAAACGGCCGTAGGTGGCCGACTGTTCCCGGCTGACTCCGTCCGACGCCACCTGCTCCTCGAACGCGCGGGCGAAGAGGCTGAGGTTTTCCGCAAGCCGGGCCTCCTCCTGAAACTCAGGAAAGACAAGATCGACGACCACGAGTCCGGCCAGTTCGCCCAGCAGATGATTGCCGGCCACCACCCGCTCGTTCGATCGGTGTCCCTGGAGCCAGGCCGCCTCGACAGCGATGCGCCGAACCAGCGCGGCGAGGGGCGTCCCGCGAAACCTCTCCACGCCACCCAGGAAATGAAACGCCTGACAAAGGGCGATCAGACGGATGCCGACTTCGAGCGCGCTCGTGAAGTGCAACCCCTCGCCAATCGGCTGTGCCGCCCAATCCTGAACAATGGCCGCTGCCGCCTGCGCGTATCGCCCGCGCCCGGACAGGTGATGCGCGAGAGCCAGGCGCGGCAGAACGGCCATCCGCGCCACCTCCCATGGAAACTTGGGATCGGCCTGGAAGAGTTCGTAGTCGGGCCCCGTTGGCCGGTAGTTCCAATCAAGCCGGAGTCGTCTGGCCTCATCGAGTGGCGCCGGCGGGCTCACGGCCACGTCGTGCTGAACGCCGAACAATCGGAGTTGTCCCGTCAGGAGGAGATCGGCCTCGGTGAGGATCGCGGCGGAAACCCCCGGGAAGTGACCGGCAAAATCGCCGCCGGCGTCGGAGGCCGAGGGCCAGCGCGGGCCTGTTCGGGTGGCCAGGTCCTCGAAGGACCCTCCACCCAGCAGATCGGTCGGCGATGCGCCGGCCAGTCGAAGGACCTCGCGGCCGGCACGGGCTCGATCCCGCCGCGCGGCCACCTTGCGGCGAAGAGTATCCAGCGCGAGCCACAAAGAGAGCTGACCTCCGAAGTAGCGGAGATCGGTCCCGATTTCGCTCAGACGACCTCCGTGGCCGCGTCGCCCTCCGGCCGAATCGGCTCGACCGGCAGAAATTTATCCAGGAGTGACAGGTGTCGATCGGCGGAACCACCGTCGATCGGCCAGGGCGCGATGAGGTAGTTGCCGTCGGTTCTCGTGCGCATGAGCTGGTGCTGGGCGCGCAGCGATGCCCAGGCCGCCCCCCAGAGAAAGAGCCCGGTGGCCGCCGCCCCGAGCGGCGTCATCCATCGGAGCGGTCCCTCCGCGGACGGCAGGCCGATCATCCATACGATGATCGCCGCCACCAGGAAAACAAGCAGGAGACCAAGGAGCCAGCCCGTATGGCGAACCGCGCGGGCGTAGCGCTTTCGAATCGTCTCAAGCTGGTGGTTGAAGTTGGCCCAGGCTTCCCGGAAGGCGCCGGCGTCGGTATTCCGCCAGTCGCTTTCTTCCGAGGGGCGACGGGAAGCCAGGAGGTAATCGCGACAACGGACATACTCCGACACCAGGGTATCGACCTTGCGAATCTCGGTGCGAAAGACCGCCATGGCCCGGAACAGCACGGCAATGAGCCCGGCTTGAACGAGAAAAATCGCGATCCCGCCAAAGCGGGAGACCGGTTCCAGGGCGGCGGCCAGCCCGGACCCGATCATGGCTCGATGACGACGCCGCTGGCCATGAAGCTGTAGTTGTTGGGGCGACGAAGCATGTCCGTGATCCTCATGGTGAGAGCGGCCGACCGGATACGCCCGGTAGCCGGACATGATGTCGGAAATCGGGGCGGATGGAAAGTGCGGGGCGGGCCCGTTCGGGTGGGCTGGCCCCCGCCCTAACGCCGCCCCGAAATCATCTGCAACGACACCCGATCTCCGCGGACGTCGTAGACGCTGAGCGAACCCGCGAAACGGGAGAGACCGTCATTGGCCTCGGCGTCGAAGACGTAGGTCCGATTGTTGGACTGGCCGGTCAGCCTGAACTCGTTGGAGGAGGTGATGTGGCCGGTGACCCGGATCGACAGCACACCGGGATGCCAGAAGCCGGTCAGGTTGTCGCCGCGATGATCCAGTTCGAGGAGCGATTCGACGCGGCTCGTCTCGTTCGTGACGGTCCAGTCCCCTGCCAACGATGGCGGCGGCGGCGTGGCGCCCTTGTCCTCGCAGGCGGAAATCGCCAGGGAGATCGCCATGAGGGTGGCCGCTACGTACGTGTTTCGAGTCGACACCCCCCAACTCTAGCTCCGACCCACCGGTAGCCGTCAAGCCGGAGGCCAGGGCATCCGGCCACTCCGCGGGGTATACTCCGGCAACTTTTCGACACGCTGGAGGGGCCGATCGGATGACGACCTGCGATCTCAAGCTCACAAATGCGTCCGTGTTGACCATGGACGACGAGTTCACGATCCACCGGAATGGCGCCGTCGCGATTACGGGATCGACGATCGTGGCGGTGGGGCCGGAAGCGGCCGGGTATCAGGCGGCCGAGACGATTGATTGCGGCGGCAAGATCCTGATGCCGGGCCTCATCAACGCCCACACCCATGTGCCGATGACGCTGCTGCGGGGGCTGGCGGACGACCTGCGGCTGGATGTCTGGCTGCTTGGGTATGTCATGCCGGTCGAGCGCGAGTTCGTGAGCCCGGAGTTTGTGACACTGGGGACGAAGCTGGCCGCCGCCGAGCTGATCCGATCCGGGTGCACCTGCTTCGCCGACATGTACTACTTCGAGGAATCGGTGGCCAGGGCCACGGCCGATGCGGGTCTGCGGGCCATTTGCGGGCAGACGATTCTCAAGTTTCCCACGCCGGATGCGGCCAGTTACGAAGATTCGCTGGCACTGGCCCGGGAGTTCATCCAGAAGTGGAAGAACCATCCGCTGATCGTGCCCGCCCCGGCGCCTCACGCCCCGTACACCTGCACGCCGGAGATCCTGCAGGCCACCGCCGAACTGGCCGTGGAGTTCGACGTGCCGTTGCTTACCCATCTCTCCGAAACGCTCCTCGAGGTCGAAAACTCGCGGAAGGAGCGCGGGATGCCGGTCATCCCGTGGGTCAAGAAGCAGAAGCTGCTGGATGCCAAGCTGGTGGCGGCTCATTGCGTTCACATCGACGAGGGGGAAATGCGGACGCTGAAGAACGCCGGCGCCGGCGTCTCCCACAACCCATCCAGCAACCTGAAGCTGGCCTCGGGGATTGCGCCGGTCATGAAGATGCTGGAAGCGGGGCTCAATGTCGGCCTCGGCACCGACGGGCCGGCCAGCAACAACGATCTGGACATGTTCGAAGAGATGCGCCTGGCGGCCTTCCTGGCCAAGGGGACAACCGGCGATCCGACCGCACTCCCCGCCCGCCTGGCCGTGGCGATGGCCACCCGGTTCGGCGCGAAGGCGCTGCATCTCGGCGATCTGACCGGTTCGCTTGAAGTCGGCAAGCGGGCCGATCTGATCCTGGTCGACCTGTCCCCGCTGCATAACCAGCCGAGCTTCGAGCGCGATCCGAATGGCCTCTATTCGCGGATCGTTTACTCCTCCAAATCGACTGACGTCACCGATGTGATGTGCAACGGCAAGTGGCTTCTACGTTCCGGGCAGTTGACGACACTGAACGAGGCGGAACTGGTGCGCGAGGCTGCCGACTGGTCGCGGCGGATCGACTCTTTTCTGATTGCACGGGAAGAATCGATTCTCCAGAAACTGATCGGCGTCGGCG
>JAWXBZ010000026.1:0-13271 GCA_034440375.1 Candidatus Eiseniibacteriota bacterium | reverse complement strand
GCCAGGAACCGCCCCACCCGCTCCAAATCACCCCGCCCCCACGAGTCACTCGACTCCTTCCACACGATGGCACTCTTCAAGTGACAGCCGTGATGACAGCCGCGCAGCAGCACCGGCGTGAACCGATTTCCGGGCCCGCACCGCTCACAGACCTTGCCATGGGAGAGAAAAAGATAGGCCGGGCAGACCCACTTGTAGTCATGCAACGTCTGGACGACCGGAACGCGGGCTTGTTCGAATACACGGAGAATCGACGGGGAAAGCTGGTGGTGAATGTTGTGCAGATGGGCCACGTCGGGGCGGAAATCGGCCAGCAGCCCTTCGAGCGCCTTCGCCGCCGGCTTGTTGTCAATTACCTCGCCGGCCAGCTTCAGGGCCGTCAGCGGCCCGGCGCCGTGATAGTCCGCCCCGGGCGCAAAGTGGCGACTCCATGATGTTTCAAGGTTGCTCGGATGATGCGAGGCGAACACCGCCACCTCGTGCCCGCGTGCCGCCAGCCCGTTCACCAGATCGAAGTAGTAGCGCTCGGAGCCACCCTTGACCCAGTGGAATTTGTTGACCTGGAGAATTCGTGCCGATGGCGGGGGTCTCGGTGTCATCTACATAAATACGCGTTGGATGATCAATTGCTGACACTCCATGATTGATATCTTGCTCGGCGCGAGAGCTAGAGTGCGATCTCCAGGGGTTTTTCTTTCAAGCTGCTCACTCGAAGTACCGAGAATCCGAGCACGTTTCCCAGATCGTCCACCTTCTTCATGACCTGGTCGTCGTGCAGGTTTTTCAACGGTCTTCCTCCTACGCACGACAAGAGTATCAGAACATGCGGGCCAACACAGAGCGCGCGTGGACTGGGTCGATCTTCCGGAGGCTATGACGTCCGGGCGGCAGACGCTCACGTTCACCGTGACGAACGTCGAAGCCGGCCACACGCTGCCGACGTCTGATGTCGAACGTCATCTCCAGATCACCGCGCGCGCGCTGGATGACGCGGGGAACGTGCTTGGTACACGGATGGAGAGGATCGGCACGCTCTACAAATGGTTTCCGAAGACCGAGAGGGTCGAGGACACGCGGCTCAGTCCCCGCGAAACGCGCGCGTTCACGCTGGAGTTCGACGCACCGGCGCGCGGGAACATAACGCTCTCCCTCCACGGTACGAACAACCGGATGAGCCCGGAGAACTTCGCCTGGCACAAGCTCGAGGGAGATCGGTGGCGAGCCGGGTGTTCTTCGACCAGAGCGCGGTGCGCCCGATTCGTTGACGGCCCGACTCCGGTGCTATGATGAAGCATGGCTGAATCGCCCCGCCCCGCGTGGAACGCCGCCCGCGAGGGAGATCTCCTCTTCATGAAAAAGGGACCGGTCTGGGAGTCGCTGCAGCGGCTCGCCCGGAATCTGGACGACGAACGTATTCCCTATGCTCTCATCGGTGGCCTGGCGCTGATCGCCCACGGCTACGAACGGTTCACGCGCGACGTGGACATTCACCTCAGGCCCGAAGGACTGGATCAGTTTCACCGTGATTTCGTCGGGCGCGGATACGTTCCGGCTTTTTCCGGGGCTCGAAAATCATTCCAGGACACGGAATCCGGAGTTCATATCGAAGTGCTGACGACGGGTGAGTTCCCGGGTGACGGAAAACCGAAGCTCGTGTCGTTCCCGGACCCGGCCTTGGCTGGTGAACCCGGTGACGGTTTCCGCGTCATCTCTCTCGCGAAGCTGATCGAGCTCAAGCTGGCCTCCGGAATGACGGCGCCTCACCGGCGGCTGCGCGATCTGGCGGATGTTCAGGATCTGACCGGCATTCTCAACCTGCCGAACGAGCTGGCGGATCAACTGGATCCGAGCGTGGCCGACGAGTATCGGCGTCTCTGGAGAGAGAGGCAGGACGGTCCGCCGGACCCTCATGAGCAATGACGAAAGTGTTTCGTCAGGACGCTGAGGCGCCAGTCGCGCTTTTCCGGCACCCGGACGTGCGCTAGATTCCACCTATGCAGCTCTCCGCCGGGAACCGTCTCGGGCCCTACGAAATCATCGCCCCCCTCGGGGCCGGAGGAATGGGGGAGGTCTATCGCGCGCGGGACACGCGGCTGCAGCGCGAGGTGGCGATCAAGGTCCTGCCCGAAGCGGCGACGATGGACCCGGAGGCGATGGCGCGATTCGGTCGCGAAGCCATGGCCGTCGCCGCCTTGGCGCATCCGAATATACTGGCCTTGTTCGACGTCGGCTCAGAGCAGGGAACGACCTACGCCGTGACGGAGCTGCTCGAAGGCTCGACGCTTCGGGAGAGACTCGCCGCCGGGCCCCTTCCGTCGCCTGAGGTGATCGATATCGCGCGGCAGATGGCCTCGGGACTGACCGCGATGCACGATCGCGGGATTGTTCACCGCGACCTGAAGCCGGAAAATGTGATGGTCACGCCGGACGGGCGCGTCAAGATTCTGGATTTCGGCCTGGCCCGGTTCACGATTCCGTCCGGATCACCGGACGAGTTGAGCTCCACGATCACGAGTGTCACGACGCCCGGCACCGTCATGGGAACCATGGGCTACATGTCTCCGGAGCAGCACCTGGGCCGACCCGTCGATCAACGCGCCGATTTCTTCAGCTTCGGGCTGATTCTCCATGAGCTCCTGACCGGACGGCGAGCCTTTCCCGGAAACACCTGGGCGGAGGTCGCCGCGGCGATTCTCAAAGATGATCCCCCGCCGATCTCAGACTCCGCACGGGGTGTGCCGACCACGCTGGAGGCCATCGTGAAGCGATGCCTCGAAAAGGAACCGGCCGCGCGCTTCGCCTCTGCCCGCGAGATTCTCGATGCGCTGAAGAACATCGGCGGATCAGTTCCGGCGTCAGGGCGAGCCCGGCCGCGACATGTCCACCCGTGGGTGTACACCCTGCTCCCGGTGATCGCGTTGGCGATCTTCGCCGTCGCCGTGCGCCGGCATCCCGCCACCCGGCCGTCTTTCGAAAAGTCGGCCCGTCCCCGGGCGATCGCGATGCTCGAGTTCGATAATCTCACCGGCGACGCTTCCTTCGACTGGATCGGCCGCGGGCTACCGGAGCTTCTCGGAACAGCTCTGGCTCGATCCCGGGACCTCGACGTCTACGATCCGCAGCGACTGGCGAATCTCCTGGAGAAAACGGAGCTCTCGGCCGATCTCCAGTCGTCGATGTTCGAACGTCTCAAGGCTCGCGGCATCGGCCGGGCCATCGTCGGAAGCATTCTCCGCTCCGGCGGCGACATCAGCATCCAGTGCCGGGTGGTGGACGTTGAAGGGGGCCGGATACTTCACGCCGACGCGCTCTCGGGGCCGGCGTCCGACGATCTTTTCCTTCTCGCGGGCGGCCTCATTCCGAAGCTGCAGACCTGGCTGGAAATCGACCTGGTCCGGGCGGGGGCCGAAGACCAGTGGCTGCGCGACATCACGACGACGTCGTCGGACGCCTACCGGCTCTACCTGCGCGCGCACGAGGCCTTCATTGCCTCCCGCTGGCGGGAGGCCGTGAATTACGCCGGGCAGTCGGTGGGGCTCGACAGCCAGTTCGTCGCGGCCCGCGTGGATCTCGTGGGAGGCTACTGGAATCTCGGCGACGAAGTCCGGGTGCAGGAGAACCTGTCGACGCTGAAAGCACAGCGCGGTCAAGCGTCCCCGCGCGACGCTCTGCAGATCGATGTGATCGACGCCGTCGTATCCATGGAGCCGGAGCGGGTGATCCAGGTGGCTTCTTCCGCCCGCACGATCTACCCCGAAAACCGGTTTTTCACCTATCTGCTCGGCCGCGGATATTTCACGGCCGGCCGGTTTGAATCGTGCATTGAAGTTCTGGAACCGCTCGTGAAGGAACGCTGGGGTTGGAGCTGGACCTATGTGCTGGCGTCCAGGGCTCACCAGAAACTCGGTCACGTCGAAGAGGCCCTTCGATGCCTGGAAACCGGCATGGATGTGACGGATCATAATCCTGAGGTCGCGTACGAGTACGCGACGTTTCTAAACGAGAACGGCGATTCCGCGGCGGCTCGGAGCGTGCTTTTCGAGGCCGGGCGCTCCCCGGCGCTCGCGGAAACACCGGACTACGAGTCCGTGATCCGGCTGGAACTTGGACGCATTTACGAGGCCCGGGGAATTGCCGACAGCGCCCGCTTCCAGTACGAGCGTGTCCTGGCCATTCTCCCCGCCGGTGATGAGAGAGTGGGGACGGCCCGTGAAGGTTTAAAACGCACGACGGGCGGCCGCTGATCACGAATGACCCCTGATGTCGTCCGCCGCTCCTGTCAGCTATCGCTGACTAACGACTAAGTCGTCTCCGGGATTCTCACTCTCCGGAGCCCGCCGCGATCGCCTCCAGCTCCAGCCAGCGCTCACTGCACGGGCGGGACGGTGTCTCTCCTGCCCGGCCAGCTCTGGCGGGGCCGCTACACGATCCCCTCGCTCCTGAAAGCGTTCCTTCATGTGGTTCGAGACGGAGTCGAGGCCGCCTGTCTCCGGGCGTCCGAAGCGGGGGACGGCGAGGAACTCGTTTCGCCGCGCACCTTATACAGGTGGAAGGGGCTGGTTCGGCAACGCCTCTTAGGCTCCGCCCTGCCCTGGCTTCTTCCACAGACTGGCAGCTCCTGGTCTGAAAACCGCCCTGAACTTCCTCAACTCGAAACCCTCTTCTCCGGGATCACCGACTCCGTCCTGACGGGCTTCCGCGTCACGTTCGGCCGGGGATTGATCGACCCGCGTACTGGGTCGCGGCGGTATACATAGGCACCAGGCGGCCTGCTGCCTCGATGTGAACGGGTCGACTGGGAGATCGTACCAACCTGCATCAAGCTGACTACTGGTGGCGGCACTCTTTACTCGAATGCTTGCGATCACAGCCTTCTCCCTGACTCACCTTGAATCAGTACGTCACTCCGGTCCGGGGTCGCCCTCATCCATTGTGGCTGATAGGATTACCGTCCATGTTCACCGGACTCTGCGCGTCGTGCGTGTATCATTTCGCTTGTTCGCCGCATGTCATGTCCCGGGCAATTGCCTCAGCCGCTCGTTCAGGTGGGCTCGATCCGCCAGTACCTTCAGCTGGGGCCCCTGGCTGCCAAGCTCAATCAAACTGATGGAGCTTACCGGACAGGCCAGGCGGGATCGGAAGCGCCCCAGGTCGATTCCCAGAAGGCTGCACAACAGGATTCTGATCGTGGCCTTGTGCGAGACGATCAGGACATTGCCGGTTCGATGTGCCTGGGTAATCTCCTCGATCACTCGCAGGCCCCGCCGCGCGATCATGATGGCCGGCTCTCCCTCCGTCGGCGCATTCCAGGCTGGATCGGTTGACCACCGGATGTAGTCATCGTGATATTCCCGGTTCACCGCCTCCGCCGACATCCCCTCCCACTTGCCGTAGCTGATCTCTTTCAGGTCATCACGCAATTCCATTTTCATCGGAATCGCCCGACACAGTGGCTGCGCGGTCGCTACCGCTCGCTGGAGCGGGCTGGCATAGACGGCGTTCCAGGGCGTGACGCGATACACCGCGGCAAAGCCTTTCGCCATCTCCAGACCGTCATCGGTCAAGTCCGGGTCCAGCCCGGATCCACAGAAGACATTCTCGCGACTGAAGGGCGTCTGTCCGTGGCGCAGGAAGTGAAGTGTCAGGGGCATGTCATGCTAGTACATTACATAAATCGTGTCATGAACCGTGGCGTGCCCCTGGTCGATCGCCAGCGGCAGCTTCCGGCTCAACGTCAGCAATCGCGTCAGCACCGGTTCGGCGGCGGATTTGACTGGGCCTTCGGACCAATAGCCGAGGATGGCGCGGGCGGCCTCGGCGGGAGGCGCCGCCGGGTCGGACAGGCTCTCGGGAATCTGAAAGATGACCCTGGGATCGGCGGACTCGTTGAGTTCCCGCCAGAGGCTGGATTTGCCGGTTGGCTTTTCGGACACTTCCACGCCGTTTCCGGCCAGCCGCTTCGCCAGCGGCAGAAACTCTTCGCGGTATATCTTGCGGAGTTCCTCGGATGTCGCGGGATCAAGTTCGCGCGCGGGAGCTTCCTTCGATACCGGCTCCGGCAGCGCCGACGACGCCGGCTGCTCTTCTTTCAGGAGGAGATAGTCGCCCAGGACCAGCGCATCCATGTGTGTCTTCATGAAGCAGCGGTAGGCCTCGGCTGGCGTGTTCACGATCGGTTCGCCTCGGACGTTGAACGAGGTGTTGACGATGACGGCGCAACCGGTTTTGGTTTCGAACGCTTTGATGAGGTCGTAGTAGGGGCCAGTGTCTTCCCGGGTTGCGGATTGGACGCGGGCGGAGTAGTCGATGTGGGTAATGGCGGGGATGTCGCTGCGGAGCTGCTTCACGGTGACGAGCATGTCCTCCCCTTCCACCTTTTCGGGGACCAGGCGGCGTTCCTTGCGGACAGGGGCCACTAGAAGCATATAGGGGCTTTCGCGATCGAGCTCGAAGTAGTCGCCGATCCGTTCTGCCAGGACGGCCGGCGCAAAGGGGCGGAACGACTCGCGGAACTTGATCTTGAGATTCAGCCTGGCCTGCATGTCGGGATTGCGGGGATCGCCGATGATGGAACGGGCTCCCAGCGCCCGGGGGCCGAACTCGGTGCGGCCGGCGAAGTGACCGATGATCTTGCCTTCGGCAAGCAGGTCGGCAATGCGGCCAGCACGGTCCTCAGGCGCCAGCTTGATGGCCGGGCAGCCGTACGTTTTCAGGAAGGCATCAATTTCGTTGTTGGAGTAGCCCGGACCCCACCAGGAGGCCTTCATGGCCGCGCGTCCGTCGGTCGTCCTGACGCGCGGTTGCTTGAACCAGTTGTGATGCACGTCGTAGGCGGCGCCGAGAGCACCGCCGGAATCGCCCGCCGCCGGCTGGATCCACAGATCGTCGAACGGGCCTTCACGCAGGACACGGCCGTTGGCCACGCAGTTCAGCGCCACGCCGCCCGCCAGGCAGAGCTTTGATTCACCGGTGAGCTTCTTCGCGTGGCGGGCCATGCGGAGCATGGCCTCTTCGGTGACGACCTGGACCGATCGGGCCATGTCCATTTCACGCCGGGTGATGCGGCTTTCCATTTCGCGGGGGGGGCCGTCGAAGAGCTCAGCCATCTTGTCCGAAGTCATGGAGGCTTCGTGCAGGAAGCCGAAATACTCCATGTTGAGCTCGATCGAGCCGTCATCCTTGAGGCTGACCAGCTTCTCGAGGATTCGATCGACGTACTTCGGTTCGCCGTAGGGAGCCAAACCCATCATCTTGTACTCGCCGGAATTCACCTTGAAGCCGGTGAACTGGGTGAACGCGGAATACAGAAGCCCAAGAGAGTGCGGAAAGCGCATCTCCTGGAGAAGCGTCAAGTCGGCGTCACGGCCGACGCCAACGGTGGCGGTGGCCCACTCCCCCACGCCATCAATGGTCAGGATGGCGGCTCGCGCGAAGGGGGAGGGATAGAAGGCGCTGGCGGCGTGGCTTCGGTGATGCGTCTCCTGCAGGACGAGGCCCCCGTAGCCGAGGGCTTCCCGAACCAGTTCGGGGATGTGGAGCTTTTGCCCCACCCAGAACGGGAGGATGCGCATCCAGGCCTCTTCCCCCTTTTCGCCCAGCGACAGGAGGGTGTGAAAGATCCGCTCGAAGGTCAGCGCGGGGTTGTCGTAGTAGACGACCGCCGCGAGGTCGTTCGGCTGGATGTTTCCTTCTTCGAGGCAGAAATTGACGGCCGACACCGGGAAGCGCGGGTCGTTCTTGATGCGGCTGAAACGCTCCTCCTCGGCGGCGGCCACGATCTGGCCGTCCCGGAGCAGCGCCGCACCGGAATTGTGGTAGAAACAGGAGAGTCCCAGGATGTAGCGCGGCTTGTCACTGCCGGCGCCGGGCGGCGGTTCGGCTGACCTTGCGCGGCGTCCGACGACGCTCAAAGCCATGGCTTCGCGTCGACCGGGCAGGATCCCCCGTTTGTCGATCTCGGCGGCGATCAGGTCGGCGATTCGGGCATGCCCTTCCGGCGAAAAATGTGTGTCGGTTCCAAGCGGGATCCGGCGGCGCTCGGCGCGCGGCAGGCTGACGAGCGGTGTCGTCAAGTCCATGACGTGGACTTCCTTCGATCGGTCTTCCAGCGATTCGAAGAGCGGCTGGTAGATCGGCGGCACTTCGTCATAGTAAAAGTACCAGGTGGGGATCGGCACAATGAGGAGCGGCGTCGGCCGGGAGCCGGCGACGAAGCGCGCCAGGATCGCCTGCATGAGTTGCCACCCGGGCGTGTTGGCCGAGCGGTAGTCCTCGTGCGGCTGGAAATTCCTGGCCCTGAGGAGTTTAGCCCGAATCGACGGCTTGAGATCGGGTGCGTGTTTCTCGATCGTCGACTCGAACTGGCGGAGCCGCAGGCCGTCGCGGACCTTGTTGATGAGGCTGAAGCCGCCGTCATTGTCGTGGAGGACCGGTTCTTCGTAGGTGCCCTTCCTGGCATCGGCCGCCCGCGGGCGCTCGATGGGGACGGGCACGCCGCGCAGTTCGAGCTGTCCATTCGCCAGCTCGAAGAAGGGTTTTGCCCCGAGGACCCGCTCGCCGGTCGTCCGTTCGATATATTCTCGGTAGCCGACCTTGATCCGATCGATGTTGTGGACGGCCACGGCAAGGATGATCAGGTCGGCGGGGACGCTTTTGGCCACTTCCTCGAAAATCATCAGGTGCTGGTCGGTGCCGGTGCCGGCGACACCGAAGTTGAAAACTTCAGCGCCGTAGGTTTCGCCCAGTTTCTCGGCGAAACGAGCTTGATTCGTAACGCCATCCCCCGCGGTATACGAATCGCCGAAGACCAGGATACGGGGCTTGCCGCTCTTTTCGCGGCGGAACTCCCAGTCCGAGCGGAAACCCTGGCCGTTGGTCGAAAGGAAGTACGGCCCCGCCGGGCCCGGGACGCGGGCGTTGATCCCCGGCACGTAAAGCTGGCCAAAGCGGGGATGGTGCGCCAGGATCATCCGGTGCGTGGTCGAGGGCTGGATCATGCGTCAGGTTCTCCGATCTAGGCGAATGGAACGCACGATTATAGCAATCCTTGACGAGGGCCTGTGAGAAGTCGGGCCATCGCATCCACGGTGGTTTCGATGTCGAAGGACCGGGCACGTTCCGCGGCGTTCCGGCCAATCCGGGTCATTCCACCCGGATCGCCGAAGCAGGCAACCAGGCGATCGGCCAGGGCGGCCGGGTCCAAGGGCGGCACCAGCCAGCCGCTCACGCCGTCCTCAATCAGCTCATCGAGCGCCCCGACCCGGGTGGCCACAACCGGCCGACCCGCCGCCATCGCCTCCATGACCGACAGGGGCAACGTTTCGACGACGGGGCGCGACGGGAGCACAACCAGATCGAACGCCGGCAACAGATCGGCCACGTCCGAGCGGGCCCCGAGGAAATGGACGCGGACGTTTCGTCCCGCCGCCCGCTTTTCGATCGCCTTGCGCATCGGGCCGTCACCAACGAGAACGAGATGAACCGACCCGAGCCGATCGGCGTTTGTTGCGAGGACGTCGATCAGATCGATGTGCCCCTTCTCCGGACGAAGCGCCGCGATGACTCCCACTATCGGGCCCGTCGAGGCGCCGGCCCAGGATCGACGGAATTCCACGGCCCGGGTGGTTCGTTCCAGCGTCGCCGAGAATCGGGAAACATCAATCCCATTCCGAACCACCACCACCTGCCCCTCCAACATGCCAAGCCCATCAACCAGATACCGCCGTTGCGCCTCGGCCACCGCGATCACATTTGTGAAAATTGGCAACACCGCCCGCACACCACGCGGAACACTCGACCCGCCACCCCAGAGTCCGGTGGTGTGGACGGCAAGGAAAAGGCGCTCCATGATCGGCGACCGGCGCGACGCCAACGCCAGATTGACCACCGCATTCTGATGATCAAGACACCAGACCGCCTCGACACCGTGGGCCTCTAGGCGCGCGGCCAGGCGCCCCGGCGTGAACGGATCGAATCGTCGATGGCCGAGGCCCGATTCGATGACCATGCCCCGCTTAAGGAGCCGCTCCCCCTCGAGACCCGGTTCACGAAGGAGCAGCCAGACGACCTCGTGGCCCCGGGCGACCAGCCGCTCCGATGCCTCGCCCGTGATCCGCTCCGCCCCGCCCATTGCCAGTGTCGAGGCCACAAATGCCACTCGCATGCCGCCCATGGTAGCCCGTTCCGCGTTGACCGCCCACCGGCAAAGTCGGAATATCGTCCGGCTTAAGTCTTTCTGGTACAATTTGCAGCGCGGTTTCCGAAAACCATTTTATGAAGCCAAAAATCCTGATGGTCGGACCCTTTCCCCCCCCGTTCGGCGGGCTGGGGAACAACATGAGCCTCCTCTTGCGGTCCGACCTTTCCCGCCGCTATGACCTGGACCTGCTTCGAACCTCCAAGCACGTCCGGCACGTGAAGGTCAGCCAGGCGGACATCTGGAGCTTTCCCTACCTGGTTTGGAACAGCCTCCGGATGGTGGGGCGCCTGATCCGCCGCCGCCCGGGGTTGGTCTACCTGAAGGCCACCAGCGATACCGGATTCATCCGCGACGCCACCCTGATGGCCATCGCACGCCTCTTTGGCCTGAAGGTGGTCTGTCATCTTCATGGCCGACCGATGGGACGCCTCTTCGCCGAAACCGGGTTCTGGCCGCGGCAGGTGGCCCGCGCGATGCGGATGGCCAGCGTGACGATCGTCCTCTCCCCCGGCCTCCAGACGATCTTCGGGCGGATGTTCCCGGGGCAACCGATCATTGTCCTGCCGAATGTGGTCGACGTGTCAGCCATCGCCCCGCCTCTGGAACGGACCGGCGAAGGCCCGGTACGGATTCTCTTCGTCGGCCGGCTCTCGCGCGACAAGGGGGCGTTCGATCTCCTGGAGGTGGCCGGACAACTGAAGGAGACCGACCCCAACTTTCGAGTCGACCTGGTCGGGATCGCCGAAACCGGGGCGGAGGAGCGCTGGATCCGGGAACGAACTTCCGAACTCGGCCTCGGCGATCATCTCGTCTTCCACGGCTATCGCTCGGGAGACGAGAAGGCGGCTCTCTTTGCCGGCGCCGACATCTTCGTCCTGCCGACCTATGCCGAAATCTTTCCCAACGTCGTGCTCGAGGCGATGGCCGCGGGGCTGCCGGTCGTGACCACCGATGTGCCGGTGATTCCGGAAATGGTGACCGAAAACATTCATGGCCACTTGAGAGAGCCGGGCGACATCGAAGGGTTTGTGGAAGCGCTGCGGGGCCTGATACGCGACCCGGAGCGACGCCGCGTCATCGGCCGGTACAATCGCCTGGAGGCCGAGAATCGGTACGATGTGCCGGTGGCGGTTGAAACCCTGTCCACCCTCTTTGAAAAGGTCATGGCTTGAGCATTCGCCGGCAATCGATGCTGATCTTCCTGACCAGCATCATCCAGTTGGTGTTCGGCATGGGCGCGGGGGTCCTGACCGCCCGGCTGCTGGGGCCGGAGGGAAAGGGAATCGCCCTCCTGGCTTTTTACCTGCCCAGCTTCCTGGCCAGCCTCGGTTCGTTGTCGATTGGTGAGGCCAGCACCTACTTCCTCGGGCGGGGTGTCGACGCCCGGCGGGTGGTGAGCCATACGCTGATTGCCGCATTCGGCCTGGGCATTCTGTACCTGGGGGTCTGCCTCGCGGGGCTTGGTCCGATTGTCCGGGAGGTGGTGCCCGACGTCCCCGTGCGGTTCGTCCTGGCGGGCCTCGCGGTACTGCCGCTCATGCTGCTCAAGAACTATGGCGATGGCATGCTGATTGCGATGAATCGACTTTCCTGGTTCATTGCCGGGAATCTCACGCTGCATGTGTCGCGGGCAGTCTTTCTTTTCATCGCGCTCGTGCCGCTGAAAGCTGGTGTCGCCGGGGCCGTAGCCGCCGAATTCGCCTCGTGGATCCTGACCGGCATTCTTTACGTGGTGGGGCTCGTGACACGCACCGGCTTTGACTGGCGCATCGATCGTAGCCTGGCAAAGGATCAACTTCGATACAGCGCCGTGACGCACGTCGGCAACATGGCCATGCGGGCCAATCACCAGATCTCGACGCTGATCCTCTCCTCGCTGGCAGGCGCCGCGGCGGTGGGCCTCTTCTCAGTGGCCACCAGCATGGCGCAGGTGCTCTGGTATCTCCCCGATTCGGTGGGGCGCATTCTCTTTCCGCGCGTTGCTTCCTCCAGCCGCGAGGAAGCCAACCGCCTGACGCCGATGGTCTGTCGCCACACGATGTTGATCACCGCGGTGGCCTGCCTCGGCCTGTGGGTCACCGGGCCATGGGTGATCAATCTTTTGTATGGCGATGGATTCAGGGCCTCCGTGACACCGATGAACCTGCTGCTGCCGGGGATCCTGGCCAGCGTGTTGAACCGGGTGCTGTCAAAATATCTCTCGGGCGTTGGCCAGCCAAGACTGAACTCGATCGCCTCGGTGCTGTCGCTCCTCGTCAACATACCGCTCCTGTTCTTCCTGATCGGCGCCCTCAACGTGACCGGTGCGGCCATCGCCACCTCGCTGGCCTATATCGTGAACGGTCTCGTAATGCTGGTCCTCTTCGTCCGCGTATCGGGCACCGGCTACCGGTCGTGCCTCGTGCCGACCGTTGAGGATCTGAAAATCTATCCCGCCGCCGCGACACAGCTGTGGAATCAAGTGACCGGCGGCGGTCGGCCCTGATGCGCATCACCTTCGTCAGCCCGCAGGCATGGAACGTGGCCACAGACACTCCGGGAATCCACGGGGGTGCCGAACTCCAGGTGACGCGACTGGCCCGGGGGTTGGCGGCGCGGGGGCACGAGGTGGTCATCCTGACCGAGGGGGATGACACCGCGGCGGAAGCCGTCGTCATGGGGGTCCGCGTTCGGCAGGCCTGGTCGGCAAGGCAGGGGCTTCCTTTCTTCGGCGTCTTCACTGCCGCAAAGAGGCTCGGCGACGTGATTCGAAGCGAGCGACCGGACGTCGTGATTCTCCGATCCGCCTCACCGTTCGTCGGGCTTCTGGCCGACCAGGCTCATCGAGACGGCTTTCGCTTTGTCTTCATGATATCGAATGATTCCAATGTCGACGGGGGCTGGGAGGCCTCCGCCAACTGGCGAGATCGCTTCCTGTATCGCCGTGGACTGACCCGGGCTCATGCGGTGATAACCCAGACGGGCCAACAGTCGCACCGGCTGGCCAGCCGGTACGGCGTGACCGGCTTTCTCCTGCACAGCGCGGTGCCGGCCATTCCCCATCCGGCGCCGCTGATCCATCCGGAGTTTGGCT
>JAWXBZ010000025.1:0-23926 GCA_034440375.1 Candidatus Eiseniibacteriota bacterium | reverse complement strand
CGCCCGCGGGCGCGGCCATGTCCGGCCTGAGCCTCGATACCGTTCGTGAGCGGCTGGCCGGCAAGACGGGGCGCGTCTACTGGCGGAGCCTCGAGGAGCTGGCCGAGGCCCCCGAATTCACCGATCTGCTCCATCGCGAATTCCCGCGGCAGGCCTCCGAGTGGACGGATGCCGTCAGTCGACGGGAGTTCCTGCATGTCATGGCCGCCTCGCTGGCACTGGCCGGTCTGGCCGGTTGCGGGCCGCGAAATCCGGCCGAAAAGATACTCCCTTACGTGAAGGCGCCCGAGGGGTTCATCCCCGGCAAACCGCTTTATTACGCCTCGACGCTGCTCGACGGGGGCGCCGCCACCGGGGTCCTCGTGGAAAGTCACATGGGGCGTCCGACCAAGATCGAGGGAAATGTTCGCCACCCGGCCAGCCTCGGCGCCACCAGCGCGGTGATGCAGGCCTCGATCCTCACGATGTACGACCCTGATCGTTCACAGGTGGTCACGAGCCTGGAGGAGGTCCGGCCGTGGAACAGTTTCGTCCAGGCCATGACGCAGGCCCTGGCCGCCCAGAAGGCGGTCGGCGGCTCGGGACTTCGCATCCTGACCGAGACGGTCAACTCACCGACCACGGCCGCCCAGTTGCAGAAAATCCTGGCCGACTACCCCGGGGCACGCTGGCATCAGTACGAGCCGGTCAACCGGGATAACGTTGTCGACGGGGCCCGCATGGCATTCGGCGAAGCGGTCGACACGCATTTCAATCTGCTCGAGGCCCGGGTCATCGTATCTCTTGACCGCGATTTTCTGTTCGAGGGCCCGGGACACCTTCGGTACGTGCGCGACTTTGCCCGGGGACGCCGGGTCGTCACGCCGGGCAAAGCGGCACACGGTGCGGACAACGGACACGAACCGGCGGCCCATCACGATGCGCCTTCGGGCACGATGAGCCGCCTGTACGTGGCCGAAAGCGCCTTCACGAACACCGGGGCCCGCGCCGATCACCGGCTGGCCGTCCGCCCCGACATGATCGAACCGATCGTCCGCGAAATCGCCCGCCAGGTGGGCGTGACGGGCGCCCTGGCCGGCGGGTCTCTGGATGCAAACACCCAGCGCTTCGTGGCCGGCCTCACGGCCGACTTGCGAAGTAACGCGGGTGCGGGTGCGGTGCTCGTGGGCGATCATCAGCCGGCCGCTGTTCATGCGCTGGTCCATGCCATCAACGCGGCACTCGGAAACGTGGGCGGCCCCGTTGTTCATACGGCTCCCATTGCCGCCCGCCCGGAAAACCAGCTCGAATCGATCCGCACGCTGGTGGCTGACATGGATGCGGGGCGCGTCCAGCTGTTGCTGATCCTGGGCGGCAACCCGATCTACACGGCGCCGGCCGAAATGGAATTCGCCGACCGGCTCGGCAAGGTCGGTTTCCGGGTTCATCTCGGACTGTACGAGGATGAGACCTCCGAGTTGTGCCACTGGCATGTGCCGGAGACGCACCCGCTCGAGGCGTGGAGCGACGCCCGCGCCTATGACGGCACGATGAGCATCGTCCAGCCGCTGATCGCCCCGTTGTACGAGGGGAAGTCGGTACACGAATTTCTGGCCGTCCTGACCGGCGAGACCGCCCGGTCCGGGTACGAACTCGTGCGCGAGGCCTGGAAGGCGGCCACCGGCGGCGCGAACTTCGAAGCGATCTGGAGCGAAACCGTTCACGATGGTTTCCTGACCGGGAGTGCCGCCATCCACTCGCAGGCCCTGATACGGGATGCGGGGACGTTCGCCCCGGCAGGTGTTTCAACGGCCACTGTCTCAACCGGCCCGGTGCTGGCATTTCGCCCAGATCCGAGCATTGGCGACGGTCGCCATGCCAACAACGGCTGGTTACAGGAGTTGTCGAAGCCGCTGACACGGCTGACATGGGAAAACGTCGCTCTCATCTCGCCGGTCATGGCTCAGAGCCTTGGCCTCATGAACGGGCATGTGGTTGAACTTGGCGCCGGCGGCGCCACGACGAAGGCGCCTGTCTGGATCCTGCCCGGCCAGCCGGCCGAGGTGATCACCGTGCACCTGGGCTTTGGCCGGACACGCGCCGGGCGGGTGGGCACCGGCGTCGGTTTCGACGCCAACAAGCTGCGGAGCGCCTCCTCGTTCCACTGGACTGGCGGTGTGACGATCAAGAAAACCGGCAAGAAGGTGAAGTTGGCCTGCACGCAGGATCACCAGTCGATGGAAGGGCGCCACCTGGTTCGCTCGGCTTCGCTGTCCGAGCACCAGAAGAACCCTCACTGGGCGCACGAAGTCGGCACGCATGAGCCGCCGAGGGACCTGACGCTTTACAAGGACTATCCGTACAACGGAAATGCCTGGGGCCTGGCCATTGATCTGACGTCCTGTGTCGGCTGCAACGCCTGCGTCATCGCCTGCCAGGCGGAGAACAACATCCCGGTGGTCGGCAAGTCGCAGGTCTGGCGTGGTCGCGAGATGGCCTGGCTGCGCATCGACCGCTATTTCGAGGGGGATCTGGATGACCCGGCCCTGCACTACCAGCCGGTCATGTGCATGCAGTGCGAGAACGCGCCGTGTGAGACCGTCTGCCCGGTCGCGGCAACGGTTCACAACAGCGAAGGTTTGAACGACATGGCCTACAACCGCTGCGTCGGAACCCGCTACTGCTCGAACAATTGCCCGTACAAGGTGCGGCGCTTTAATTTCATGCAGTACACCGATCTCAAGACACCCTCGATGAAACTCCTGAACAACCCGGATGTCACCGTCCGGACGCGCGGCGTCATGGAGAAATGCACCTACTGCGTCCAGCGTATCAACACGGTGCGAATCGAGTCGCGCAAGGCCAACCGGCCGATTCGGGATGGCGAGATCGTCACGGCCTGCCAGCAGGCCTGCCCGGCCGAGGCCATCGTTTTTGGCGATATCAACGACCCGAACAGCCGCGTGGCGAAATTGAAGGCCGATACGCGGAATTATGGCCTCCTGACCGACCTCAACACCCGGCCCCGGACCACCTACCTGGCCCGCCTCGAGAACCCGAACCCCGATATGGGAAAGGTCTAAGGAGATGGCAAGGATGACGGCTCGATGAGCGGACGCCCGGTCCAGGAGAATCCAGACAGCCGCCACCTCGTCGCGCCCGGGCATACCTTCGCCTCGGTCACCGACAAGATCAGCGCGGTGGTGCTGACCGAAAAGCCGCCGCTCTTCTGGCTGATCATGTTCACCATCGCCTTCATCCTGGTGAACGTTCTCCTGGTGTCCATCGGCTACCTGTTCTACAAGGGTGTCGGGATCTGGGGAAACAACATCCCGGTCGGCTGGGCCTTCGACATCATCAACTTTGTCTGGTGGATCGGTATCGGTCACGCCGGCACGCTCATTTCGGCAATCCTGCTGCTCCTGCGCCAGAAATGGCGTACTTCGATCAACCGATTCGCCGAGGCCATGACGCTCTTCGCCGTGGCCTGCGCCGGCCTCTTCCCGCTGATCCATATGGGCCGACCCTGGCTCTTCTACTGGCTGCTGCCTTACCCCACGACCTTCGGCCTGTGGCCCCAGTTCAAGAGCCCGCTCATGTGGGACGTGTTCGCCGTAACGACCTACGCCACCGTGTCTCTGCTCTTCTGGTTCGTCGGGCTGATTCCCGATCTGGCCACGCTGCGCGACCGGGCGAAGAACCCGATCGCGGCCCGGATCTACGGCTTGCTGGCCATGGGCTGGCGCGGTTCCACCCAGCACTGGGCTCGCTACGAGGCGGCCTACCTTCTCCTGGCCGGCCTCTCCACGCCGCTGGTCCTGTCGGTGCACACGGTCGTTTCGTTCGACTTTTCCATTGGCATCATTCCGGGCTGGCACGCCACGCTCTTTCCGCCCTACTTCGTGGCCGGGGCCATCTATGCCGGTTTCGCCATGGTGTTGACGCTGGCCATTCCGATCCGAAAGGCCTTCCGACTGGAAGATTTCATCACCCTGCGCCATATCCAAAACATGGCCTGGGTCATGCTGGCCACCGGCATGATGGTCTGTTACGGATACGCCATGGAGCTTTTTTTCGCCTGGTACAGCGGCAACATCTACGAAATGTTCATGATGAAGAACCGCATGTTCGGGCCATACGCCTGGTCGTACTGGATGCTGCTGCTTTGCAACCTGGCGGCACCGCAGATGCTCTGGTTCAAGCCGTTCCGCACCGACATGCGGCTGCTCTTCGCCGTCTGCATGTTCGTCAACGTCGGCATGTGGCTGGAACGCTTCGTGATCATCGTGACCTCGCTGCATCGCGATTTCCTGCCGTCGTCCTGGGGCATGTACTACCCGACCATCTGGGATTTCGCCACGTTCTTCGGGACGATCGGGCTCTTCCTGTTCCTGATGTTCTCCTTCATCAAGTTCCTCCCCATGATTTCCATCTCGGAAATGAGAATGATCCTGCCGGAGGCGGAAGCGGTGAAGGGGAAGGGGGGCGGCCACTGATGAATCGTCCGCCGATCTACGGGCTCCTGGCCCAGTTCGACTCGCCGCAGGCGCTGGTCGATGCCGCCTACAAGGTTCATGAGGCGGGCTTCCACAAGGTGGATGCCTACACCCCCTATCCGATGGAGGAAGTCATCGAGGCGCTGCACCAGCACGATTCCAAGGTGGCCTGGCTGGTCTTTCTTGGTGGGTGCGCCGGCGCGTTAACGGGTTACGGCATGCAGGTTTTCGCGGCGGTCATCGACTACCCGATGAACGTGGCCGGCAAGCCGACTCACAGCTGGCCGATGAACATTCCGATCACGTTCGAGCTGACGATTCTGCTGGCCGCCTTCGCGGCGGTTTTCGGCATGCTGGCCCTGAACGGTCTGCCGATGCCGTACCATCCGCTTTTCAACGTCCCGGAGTTCAAAAGAGCCACACAGGACGGGTTCTTCCTGTGCATCGAGGCACGCGACGCCCGCTTCGATCGCGAAGGCACGGCCAGGTTTCTCCAGGGCTTGAAGCCGACCGAGGTGCATGAAGTTGCGCACTAATGCCGTCGCTGCCGATTGCGGCGGCGACAAGAATTTCAGCGCCCGGCTGACCCGAACGCTCCTGTTCGGAACCAGCCTGCTGGCCCTGTTATCTCTGACCGCCTGCCACCGCGACATGCGGGACCAGCACAAATACCGTGGCTTCCGGGAATCCAGCTTCTTCGCTGACGGGCGATCAGTCCGTCCGGCAGTCCCGGGGACGATTCCAGTCGGCTACCTTCGATCGGACACGCTGTTCTACACGGGCAAGATCGCGGGGAAGCCAGCCGACATGTTTCCGTTCACCATCGACAAGACAGTCCTCGAACGGGGTCGGAATCGCTTCAACATCTACTGTTCCCCCTGCCACGATTTCACCGGCTCGGGAAACGGCATGATCGTCCAGCGCGGCCACAAGGTGCCGCCGTCCTTCCACATTCAGCGGCTGCGCGAAGCGCCGGCCGGCTATTTCTTTGACGTCATCACGAACGGATTCGGCAACATGTACGACTACTCGTATCAGATTAGGCCGGAGGATCGGTGGGCCGTCGTGGCATGGGTTCGCACACTTCAAACCGCCGGTCGAGGCTCGCTGTCCAATGTGCCGCCTGCCGAACGGGCCGGGCTGGATCAGGCGGCCGGCGCCCCTTCGGGCCAGGGCGCTGCCGGCGAACGTAAAGTGACGGGTCACTGATGGCCGCAACGCTCTTTCCCGACAGCCAGCGCCTGGCCAGTCTCTCGCAGCGGTCCATGATCGTCGGCATCATCGGCATTCTGGCCAGTGCCGCCGGCTTGTTTCTGGCGCGCGAACAGTTCTTCCGGTCCTATCTGACCGCCTTCTTCTACGTGGCCGGGTTCGGCATCGGCAGCCTGGGCATCCTGCTCCTGCACTCAGTCGTCGGGGGCAACTGGGGCGTCACGGTCCGTCGCCTGCTTGAATCGGGCGCCCGCACGATACCGATGGTCGGCCTCCTCTTCATTCCGCTCATCTTCGGCATGCACGATCTGTACCTGTGGGCGCGGCCGGAGGTCGTCGCCGGTGATCTCCTGCTCCAGCACAAGGCGCCCTATCTGAACGTCCCGTTCCTCGTCGTGCGGACGGTGGTCTTTTTCGGCCTCTGGAGCCTGATGGCCTTTGTCGTCACGAAGATGTCGCTGGCACAGGATACGAACAACGACGGCCCTCTCGGCCGCCGGCTCCGCCGCCTGTGCGGGCCGCTGATCATCGTCCATGTCCTGATGGTCACCTTTTCTTCGTTCGATTGGATCATGTCGCTTGAGCCGCACTGGTACTCGACGATTTTCGGGATGCTCTCCCTGGCCGGACAGAATCTGGCCACGATGGCTTTCCTGATCAGTGTCGTGGTCTGGCTCGGTGGCGACAGGGTGGTGCAGGACGCCGAAACGAAGCAGTCGGTCTACGACCTTGGCAACCTCCTCCTGGCATTCACGATGTTCTGGGCCTATCTGGCCTTTTCCCAGCTGCTGATCATCTGGGCCGGCAATCTTCCCGAGGAAATTCCATACTTTGTGAGACGTTTCCACGACGGGTGGGGGGTGCTTGGCATCGGCATCATCCTGTTCCACTTCGTGGTGCCGTTCCTGATGTTGATCAACCGATACGTCAAGCGGAATCCAGTAACCCTCTCGCGGGTGGCGCTCCTGATCCTTGTCATGCGCCTCGTCGAGATTTTTTTCACCGTGGCGCCGGCCCACCACGAGATGGTGCCATTTTCCGTGCACTGGCTCGATCTGACCGCCCCGATCGGACTCGGCGGTCTCTGGCTGGCCGCGTTCCTGCACCAGCTGAAGGGGCGGGGGCATGTGCCCGGAATCAACCACCTCGGATTGTCCGTCAACAGTCATCTCAATCTCCGAACCACCAGTCATCTCCTCGAGGGGAAGGCGCCGCATGTCGGATAGCCAGCACGATTCGGGCCCCCCGGCCTCGCGCGAGTCCCTGTCGGCCGGACACGAGGTCAGCGAGGTTCATCCGAAGCCGATCATCACTTTTCTGGTCGGGATCATCCTGTTTTCAGCCCTCTCGTTCGTGATCGTGGTCGTGCTCTTCAAGTTCCTGGCCGGTGATGCCAGCCGGAAGAGCGCACGCCCAAGTCCGATGATCGCGGCAGGCGCCACGCGTCAGGCACCCGAACCCCGGCTCCAGACGGACGCGTGGGGTGAC
This sequence comes from Candidatus Eiseniibacteriota bacterium, assembly GCA_034440375.1. GTDB lineage: Bacteria > Eisenbacteria > RBG-16-71-46 > JABDJR01 > JAWXBZ01 > JAWXBZ01. The sequence goes on along the minus strand of JAWXBZ010000025.1, from coordinate 16,751 downwards.
TGGGACGCCTACAAGATGAATCAGGACCGGCTCCTGGAACACTACAGCTGGGTCGACAAGGAGAGCCTCATTGTCCGGCTGCCGATCGGCCGGGCCATGGAGATCGTTCTGGAGCGGGGGCTGCCGCAGCGTCCCGGTGTGATGCCACCGCCCCCGGCAGGTGACCTGGATCCGTCGTCGGAAGTTGGCGGACGCATGGCTCCCCCGGGCGGAATGCAGATGAAGCCGCCACCAAGCACCACGGAACCGGTACATGGCACCGATGGGGGAGGCCACCGCTGAGACGCGACGGTTTTAGCCGCACAGGCGCAATCGCCCTGTCGGGCCTCCTGTTGACCATGTTGGCTTTCCTGCCTTCAGCCATGGCGCAGCGCTCCGGCTTCCCCGGATTCTCGGGAGCGCTCCACGGTGGCGGCACACCGAAGGACGATACGGAGCCGTCCTACAACGATGGTCGCCCGGCCGCGCTCGTCGGGGTTGGCATCGATCAGCGTCTGAACAACCCGGTGCCGCTTGATCTTGAGTTCACTGACGAGACCGGCGCCGCCGTGACCCTCCGGGACTACATGACACAGGGCAAGCCCGTGATCCTGTCGCTGGCGTACTACAGTTGTCCGATGCTCTGCACCCAGGTCCTCAACGGACTGGCGTCGAGTCTCAAGGGAGTCGGTCTGGTTCCGGGCACCGATTTTGAGATGATTACCGTCAGTTTCGATTCCACCGAGACGACCGCGTTGGCCGCCGCCAAGCGGGCCAACTATGTGGAGCTGGTCGACCGTCCCGGCATCGAGAAGACCTGGCATTTTCTGACCGGCAAGGGAGCGCCCATCGCAGCGCTGACCGACGCCGTCGGCTTTCGATATGAGTGGGATGATGAGACAAAGCAGTTCGCCCACGCCAGCGCCATCATGGTCCTGACGCCGGAAGGACTTGTTTCCCGCTATCTCTTCGGCATGGAGTTCGCTCCGCGCGATCTCAAGCTGGCCCTGATCGAGGCCTCCGACAACAAGATCGGCAACGTGGTCGACCAGGTGCTCCTGTTCTGCTTTCACTACGATCCGGCGACCGGACAGTACGGCGCCGCGATCATGAACATTCTCCGGCTGGCCGCTCTCCTCACGATCCTGGGGTTGGCCGGCCTCCTTTTCATCCTGCTGCGTCGTGAGCGGGGGCACCGCGCCTCGGATCTCCTGGCGCGGCCGGTTGGTGGACGATGAGCGCAAGCAACAAGACCCTTCCGCTGTTTCCCGAGCAGGCTTCGACCAATGCGGCCATGGTCGACGAGCTCTACTTTTTTCTTCTGGCGCTGGCGGCATTCTTCACGCTGCTCGTGGCGGCCATGGTCGTTGTTTTTGCCGTCAAGTATCGTCGGCGTTCGCCGGATGATCGCCCCCCCAGGATCCACGGGAATCTCCAGCTGGAACTCGTCTGGACAGTCATTCCGCTGCTGCTGTCGCTGGTCACCTTTTACTGGGGTGCCAAGGTCTACTTCGAGCTCTCCCGTCCCCCCGACAACACCATGGATATCTGGATCGTCGGCAAGCAGTGGATGTGGAAAGCCCAGCACCTGGAAGGGGTCCGGGAGATCAATGAGCTGCACGTGCCCGTGGGCCGCCCGATTCGGCTGACGCTGGCCACCGAGGACGTCATCCATTCGTTCTACGTTCCGGCCTTCCGGGTCAAGATGGACGTCGTTCCCGGACGGTATACGACCATGTGGTTCGAGGCCACCAAACCGGGCCGATATCACCTGTTCTGCGCCGAATACTGCGGCACCAAGCACTCCGGCATGCGCGGCGAGATTGTCGTCATGGAGCCGGCCGATTACCAGGAGTGGCTGGCCGGCGGACCAAAGGGGGATCTGGCCAGCCAGGGAGAAAAGCTTTTCACGGAGCTGGCCTGCGTGACCTGCCATCAGGCGGGCCCGACCCAGCGAGGCCCGGCGCTGGCGGGGCTGGCCGGGAAGCCGGTTCAACTGGCGGGCGGGGGCTCGGCGGTCGCCGACGACAATTATCTCCGTGAGTCGATTCTGAATCCGACGGCCCGGGTCAAGGCCGGTTACGACCCGATCATGCCGGTATTTCAGGGACTGGTTACCGAGGAAGCGCTTCAGGCGCTCATCACTTACATCAAGGCGCTGCCCGTCACGCCGGACAACGTCGTCGCACCGGCTGCCGCACCGGCGGCTCCGGCAGCGGAAAGCAAGGGTCATTGACCATGTCGTATCACGCCGTACCCGCTCCGGGCCAGAAAAACTACCTGAACAATGGTTATGGCCTGATGTCGTGGCTGTTGACCAAGGATCACAAGCGGATCGCCCTGCTTTACCTCCTCTCGATCACGTTCTTCTTCATCCTCGGTGGCATCATGGCGATTCTGATCCGCTATGAGCTGCTGACCCCGGCGGGAGACCTGCTTCAGTCCGAGACCTACAACAAGGTCTTCACGATGCATGGCATCCTGATGGTCTTTTTCTTCCTGATCCCCTCGATCCCGGCGGTGCTGGGAAACTTTTTGATACCGATCATGGTCGGGGCCAAGGATCTGGCCTTCCCGCGGATCAACCTGCTCTCCTGGTATATCTATGTCGTCGGCGGTGGCTTCACCCTCTGGGCGATCGTTACCGGCGGCGTCGACACCGGCTGGACCTTCTACACGCCCTACAGCACGGTCTACTCAAATACCAAGGTAATGGCCGCGGCCCTCGGCATCTTCATCAGTGGATTCAGTTCGATCCTGACCGGCCTCAACTTCATCGTGACGATTCACCGGATGCGGGCGCCGGGCCTGACCTGGAGCCGGCTGCCGCTGTTCGTATGGGCGCACTATGCCACCAGCCTGATCATGATCCTGGGCACGCCGGTCATCGCCATCACCATTCTGCTTGTCGGCGCCGAGCGGGCCTTTGGCCTCGGCATCTTCGATCCCAAGCTCGGCGGCGATCCGGTCCTGTTCCAGCATCTTTTCTGGTTCTACAGTCATCCGGCCGTCTACATCATGATCCTGCCGGGCATGGGCGTGATCTCCGAGATCATCGCCTGCTTTTCCCGCAAGAACATCTTCGGCTACAACTTCGTGGCGGCCTCCTCGATCGCCATTGCCGTTCTCGGCTTCCTGGTCTGGGGCCACCACATGTTTACCACCAGCCAGTCGGTCTACGCCGGGATGGCATTCTCGATCATCACCTTCCTGGTGGGGATTCCATCGGCAATCAAGACGTTCAACTGGGCCTCGACCATGTACAAGGGGTCGGTGTCGTTCGAGACACCGATGCTGTACGCCCTTGGTTTCCTCGGCCTCTTCACCATCGGCGGGCTGACCGGGCTCTTCCTCGCAACGCTCGGGTTCGATATCCACGTCCATGACACCTATTTCATCGTGGCCCATTTCCACTACATCATGGTGGGCGGCGCGATGATGTCCTACCTGGGAGGCCTGCATTTCTGGTGGCCGAAGATCTCCGGCAAGATGTACCCGGAAGCGTGGGCACGGATGTCAGCCATCCTGGTATTTGCCGGATTCAACCTGACCTTCTTCCCGCAGTTCATCCTCGGCTACCTGGGGATGCCGCGTCGGTATCACGCCTACCCGCCGGAATTCCAGGTGCTGAATGTCCTGTCGACGGCGGGCGCCTCGATCCTGGCGCTGGGCTATCTCCTGCCGGGTTTCTACCTGCTCTGGTCGCTCAAGTACGGCCCGGATGCCCCGAAGAATCCGTTCGGAGCGCGCGGCCTGGAATGGCAGATTGATTCACCGCCGATCACCGAGAATTTCACCGTTACTCCGGTGGTGGACGATGACACCTTCGATTATTCGTTGCCGGAGAAGGAGGTGGCCGTTGTCCGCTGATACCGTTGGTGCGGTGACGCACGCCGGGCACGGCGGTCCTGTGGGAACGGACCCGGACGGGCATCACGACAACCCGCACCTGGCCCATCACTTTGATTCGGAGGAGCAGCAGACCGAGGCCACCCAGCTTGGCATGTGGGTCTTTCTGGCCACGGAAATCATGTTCTTCGGCGGGGTCCTCACCGCCTACATGATTTACCGGATGAAGGCGCCGGTGCCGTTCGCGGCGGCCAGCCATCACCTGGATCTGACGCTGGGCGGCCTCAACACGATTCTACTCATCGTCAGTTCGCTGACGATGGCCTTTGCCGTGCGGCAGGCGGCTCTCAAGGATCGCCGTGGCTACCTCCTGAATCTGATCATGACGATGATCCTCGGCACCGGCTTTCTTGTCGTGAAGTACTTCGAGTACTCCGAGAAGTTCACGCACCACCTGGTGCCGGGTCCGAAGTTTCAGTGGGCGAATCTGGGCCAGGCGCATGGCGCCGAACAGTTCTTCTCTCTCTATTTCATGATGACCGGCCTTCATGCCATCCACATGGTCATCGGGCTTGGACTGCTGACGGTCATCCTGATTCAGGGGCGGAGGACAACGTTCCCGGCCCGTTTCAAGGGGCGCGTGGAAACGATGGGCCTTTACTGGCACTTCGTGGATATCGTCTGGATTTTCCTGTTTCCGCTGCTCTATCTCATCGGCCGCCACTACCACGGCGGTTAAGAGGACAACATGTCCGAACATATCGAAAAGAAGAGCGTCTACTTCAGCATCTTCCTGGCGCTGATGGTCGGGACGGCCGTCACCGTCTACGTGGCATTCCAGGATCTGGGCATCCTGAACAATCTGGTGATGCTTGGCATCGCCGTGACGAAGGCCACCCTGGTCGTCATGTTCTTCATGCATGCCCGGCATTCGTCACAGCTCACCAAGCTGACCATCCTGGCCAGCGTCGTCTGGCTGCTGATCCTCTTCACGTTCATCCTTCAGGATTACCTGACCCGCGGCATGCTGCCCTACCCGGGCAAGTAGGCCACCGGGGTCACCTCGGCCCCGCGCCGGATCTACCGCCGCACAATTCGCAACGTCTCCCAGGTCTGCAACCGCCGCTCAGCCACCGTCTTGTTCTTGTCGGCAGCATTCGCGGCCCGCTCCATCCAGGTGCGCGTGGCTTCGAGGTACTGCTTTTCGGCCGAGGCCAGGTTGCTGTCCAGTGACGAGAGCTGGGCGCTCGATGTGACCGATTTCGTGTCGCTGGTCTTCTGTCGGCGAGCGACGAGTTCCAGGCCCCGGTCACAGGCGACGGCCCTGGAGCGATGAGTTTCCATCATGACGCTCAAGTACTCCGACTCGGCCTCCCGGAGGGCCAGGAGGCGCTCGAAGAAATTTCGGGCCGCCTCTTCGTTCTTCCGCTCCGCCTCCAGCGACTTCTTGTCGGCCTCCCGCTTGTCCTTGCTCGCCAGGTCGATCTGTTTTTTCAGGGCATCCAGAATGGCCTTTCGAGCCGAGAGGCGTGATTTGGCATCCCCCTCCAGGTCGCGCTGCACCACCAGCGCATCCTTTGTCTGCAGTTCCAGCGCCCGGGCGGCATCCGCCTCAGCCCGCAACTCCGCCTCTTCGGCCAACGGGATGAATTCCGATGTGCCGGGGAGTCCGATGGCCGGCGGCACCGCCCCATCCCGGGCCCGGGCGTCGGGTGTCGCCCCAAGCAGGAAGGCCGTGGCCAGGAGCAGGGTCACCCCGCGAAATCGCAACCGGCCCATCACGCACGCCCCATCTTCAGAATGTCGCGGATCTCGGTCAGGAGCCTGACGTCGGCCGTGGGCAAAGGCGGGGGAACGGGGGCCGCAGCCTCCTGTTTCCGGAAGCGGTTGAGGTTCTTAACCAGCAGGAAGACCGACAACGCGGTGATCAGAAACGTGATCAGCGAATTGATGAAGACACCGTACTGGAGGATGCTGGCCGGCTGGTCACCGGCGGCTGGTTTCAGGGTTATCCCCATCTGGGAGAAATCGACGCCGCCCGTCAGAACCCCGATCGGGGGCATCATCACGTTGTTGACCAACGAACTGATCACCGCCCCGAAGGCCCCGCCGATGATGACGCCGATGGCGAGATCGAGCACGTTTCCTTTCAACGCAAATTCCTTGAATTCCTTGAGCATTGACTCCTCCAATCGGTCGCCGGCCATGTCGATGCCGGCATCGAACTCTGTCAAGAATCATGCGGATCCGAAGGGCACTTTATCACTACGGGCACGGCGACTGCCTTGCCCGGGGGCGGTGGGGCGGCTATTCTTCCCGGGCTACCGTTCGGTCCCCGCAATAACTGTCACGCCCGGTATCCAACCTGCTTCTTGGGAGGCGTCATGCTGTCCGACCCACTCTTCGACATTTCCTCCGGGCCCCTTTCGCGGCGCGAATTTCTTGGCCGTAGTCTCATGGCCGGTGTTGGCGCGGCGGCGGCCGGGCTCACCTGGGATGCGCTGACGGCGCGCGAATCCGGCGCGGCCGGCGGCAACCAGTTGCCGGAGCTGACGAAATTCCTCAGCCGGGACCAGGTGGCCGACATCCTGAAAGCGGCCCTTTCGGCCGGCGGTGAGTTCGCCGAGGTATACGCCGAGTACACCATCAATACCGGCATCCGGCTGGACGAGAAGAAGGTCAAGTCGATCGACTACAACATCCTTTCGGGCGTCGGCATCCGCGTGATTGACGGGGAACAGGTCGGCTATGCCTACGCCGACAGTTACGATATGACCGAGTTGCGCGAAGCGGCGCGCGTGGCCGGCGCCATCGCCAAAAAGGGGGCGGGTGGTTCCCCGAAACCGTTCCAGGTGTCGAAGGCGAAGGCCCCGTTTACACTGATGTCACCGCTTCCGGTCAACCTGGCCGAGCAGGCCAAGCTGGAGCTCTGCCGGCGGGTTGATGGGGCGGCCCGGGGCCACGACGCAAAGATCTCGCAGGTCACAGTCGTCTGGGGGGATCAGGCCAAGCGATTCCTGGTGGCCAACAGCCTCGGCACCTGGGCCGAGGACGAACAGTATCTCTCCCGCCTGACCTGCCAGGCGCAGGCGCTCGACGGTGCGAACCGCCAGTCGGGCACGGGACGTCTCGGCGGCCAGGTCGAGGCCAATTTTTTCGAGACCAACCCGCCGGAACAGATCGGCGTCCGCGCGGCGACGGCCGCCGTCGGCAAGTTGGCCGCCAAACCGGCCAGGGCCGGCAAGTATGAAGTCGTCATCGGCAATGGCTGGGGGGGCGTGCTGGCCCACGAGTGTTTCGGTCACAGCCTTGAGGGGGACGGCATTCGCCAGAAGACTTCGGTTCGGGCCACTCAGCTCGGCCAGCAGGTGGCCGCCACCATCGTCGATATCTACGACGACTCGACCGTGCCCAATGGCCGCGGATCGTTCAAGGTGGACGATGAGGGCACTTCCTCACAGAAATCGCACGTGGTCGACAAGGGAATTTTGAGGGGGTACCTCTGGGACTTTCTAAACGCCCGGCTCACCGGCAACAACTCGAGTGGCAACGGGCGCCGGAACTCCTACCGTGACTACCCGATTCCGCGCATGACCAACACGTACATCGCCGGCGGCAGCTCGACACCCGAGGAGATCATCAAGTCGGTCGCCAACGGGCTCTATTGCAAGGACCTGGGCGGCGGCTCGGTCGATCCGGCCAGCGGCAACTTTTCATTCTTCGTCACCGAGGGATATCAGCTCGAGAAGGGTGAGATCGTGGGCGCCGTCACGAACACCACCCTCACCGGCAACGCCACCGACGCGATGATGAAGATCGTCATGGTCGGAAACGACCTGCAAATTGACCGGGTGTCCGGGAACTGCGGCAAGGAGGGGCAATGGAAGCCGGTCGGCGTCGGCCAGCCAACCCTCAAGTTCTCCGAGATCACGGTGGGAGGTGTGGCATGATCAGCGACAAGGAACTTCGCGATCTCGCGCACGAGACCGTCGAGATGGCCCGAAAAGCCGGCGCCGATCAGGCCGACGTCCTGGTCGAATACAGCCGCGTTTTCACCGGCCGTGTGCGGGACGGCAAGACCGACCTGATCAAGCAGGCCACCCGACGGGGGCTTGGCCTGCGCGCCTTCGTGGGCGGCCGCACCGGTTTCGTATCCAGTTCGGACCTGCGTCCGGACAGCATCGCGATGCTGGTCGATCGCGCCGTGGCCCTGGCTACGATTGGCGAGATGGATCCGCACGCCGGCATCCCGGAAGCTTCCGGTGCGTCGAATGCGGCCGATTCACTCGATCTTTTCGATTCCGAACTGGCCGGCCTCGCCACCGACAGGAAACTCAAAATGGCCCGGGACGCCGAAGCCGCCGCGCGTGATCACGACAAGCGGGTGACGCAGGTCGACGGCACGACATTTTCCGACACGCTGGCCACCATCACCCTGGCCAATTCCGCGGGTCGCCTGGATCAATATCGCGCCACATCGGCAAACCTCTTTACCCTGGCTCTCTGCGATGACTCCGGTGGCAAGCAGCGTTCGGGCGGCTACGGTACGTCGCGTCGATTTCTCAAGGAGCTGGAATCGCCGGAAAAGGTTGGCACCGAGGCCGCCAGGGCGGCGGTGGTCATGCTCGGGCCGGTCCCGATCTCCACGCGCAAGGTGCCGATTCTCATGCACTCGGATATCGCCGCCGCCTGGCTCGGCGCCTTCTCGGGTGCCTTCAACGGTGAGCAGATCTTCAAGAAGGCCTCGTATCTCACCGAGAAAATGGGGCAGAAGATCGGATCGGACCTCGTCTCGCTCGTCGATGACGGCGTCATGAAGCGCGGCCCGGCCACCGCCCCGTTCGACGGCGACGGTCTGCCGACGCAGCGCAACGTGCTTCTCGACGCCGGGGTCGTCAAGACCTTTCTGTACGACGCCTACATCGCGCGGAAGGCCGGCACGCGGTCGACCGGCAACGCGCAGCGGGGCTACGACACGACGCCCGGCATCGGCACCCGCAATCTCCACATCCTGAACGGCACGTCAACGATCGAGGAGATGCTGAAGGCCTACCCCGCGCTCTTCTACATGCGCGATCAGGGCGCCTTCGGTTACACCCCGACCACCGGCGACTATTCGTACCAGGCCGCCGGCCTGTGGATCGAGAACGGCCAGGTCGTCCACGCCGTCGACGGCATCACCGTGGCCGGAAATACCCTTCAGATGCTTGCCGGCATCGTGAAGGTCGGCAACGACCTGAATATCCAGGGAGGTACCAATTCACCGCATCTCCTCATCGACGAGATGACGATTTCCGGTGAGGGAACGCAGGCGGGGTGATGTGAAGCAGACAAAACGCCTTGAATGGGACCGCTATTTTCTCAAGATCTGCCGGGTGGTGGCGGAGCGGTCCACCTGCACCCGGGCCAGGGTTGGAGCGGTCATCGTGCGCCATCGGATGATCCTGACGACCGGCTACAACGGGTCGCCGTCCGGACACCCCCATTGCACCGACATCGGGTGCCTGGTGGTCACCAGTCGAAATTCGGACGGCGTGGATGAAGAGAATTGCATCCGCACGATCCACGCCGAGATAAACGCCATCGCCCAGGCAGCCAAGAATGGGGTGTCGATCGACGGCGGGGACATCTACATCACGCACAGCCCCTGCATGCACTGCCTCAAGGTGCTCCTGAACACCGGAATCCAGCGCATCTGTTTCGAAAAGCCGTACAAGCTCGATCGGATGGCGTGGCTGCTCGAGCCGAGCCGTGTGGAGCTGGTGCAGGTGGAGATGGGGGAGTAGGGCCGGCGTCCCTGGCCGTCCGGCGTCCCTCAGGAATCCACTCGATCCAGGCGCCCGGACTCGATCCGCCACACCTCATCGGCCAGTGACGCGACATCGCCGTCGTCGTGCGACACGAGGACGAACGGAAGATCCGATTCGTGACTGAGCTGGCGCAGTTCCTCGGCCAGCCGACCGCGCAGTCGCCGATCGACGGCGGCGAATGGTTCGTCCAGGAGCAGGAGCTTCGGCGCTGACAGGATGGCCCGTCCCAGCGCCACCCGTTGACGCTCGCCTCCGGAGAGATTGCGGGGGCGGCGATCGAGCAGGGCCGCGATCTCGAGAACGCCGGCCACATGCTGCAGCCGTTCCGCGGTTGGATTGGTCCAGGCAAGATTGGCGCGCACGTCGGCGTGAGGGAACAGGATCGAATCCTGCGGCACCCAGCCGACCCGGCGTTGCCATGGCGGGCGATGGAGGCGCCGCTCGTCGTCCTGCCAGTCCTCGCCATCGAACGCCAGGCGCCCCCGGGCGCGTCGTTCGAGGCCGGCCAGGATCCGCAGCAGCGTCGACTTTCCCGAGCCGGAGGGTCCGACGATTGCGATGCGCCGGGCGGTGGAAGTCAGATCGAAGGCGAGCGGCAGGCGCCCGAGATGGAGGCGGACCGACAGATTGATACCGGAGTTGCCGGGCGAACGACCCGGCGCGACGATTTGCACACCTACTTCCAGCGATACGTCGTTCGGGCCAGCAGGACATCCGATGCCTCATCGTTTGACCTTGTGACGACAGGTTCGCGGAATTCGAGATGGTAGCCGGCCAGCGAGAGGGCCCACTCGTCGATCAGCCACCAGGTGGCCGCGATGGCGCCGCCCCGTGCGCCTCCCCCGGCGACATCAGCCGCGCCATGCCCGAGCGCCAGGTCGTCGTAGCGCACGGCCAGTTCGACCGCGCCGCCGCTCCAGTTCCACGGGAGGAGCGTGTCCGGCCCCTTCGGGGGGCGCGCCGGCCCGCGTGGTTCGCCGCGCAACGTCCAGGCGACGGTGATCCCGTATCCCCACGAGTCGATCGACTCGCCGGACGGAACCGCCGGCGCCAACGCCGATGCCGGGATCGCCTCCCGTTCCTCCCGCGCCCAGCCGGCCTCGGCCAGCACGTAGACCGAATTCAGGTAAATCGCGTGATGGGTTTCGAGGAGCAGGCGTTGTCCGTTGATGCGCGGCGCCGCATACCAGGGCGATCCGGAAATCGTGCGCCCGGAAAGACCCGACCGTGGCGCCACGTTGGCCAGGTAGGCACAGAGGCCGCTGCGCAGGCCCATGGCCTCCTTCCCACGGCCGGGCTTCGCGCGACCATAGAGCAGGTCGGCGCGCGCGGCGGCGGCCAGCAACGAGTTGTCGTTGGCCCGATAATTCGACGTGCCGTTGCCGAACCAGAGCGTCCCCTCGACTGGTGATTCCTTCGGCGCCCAGCGCAGCTCGACACCCAGGTCCCGATTGGGCCAGAGCGCATTGGCCACCTGGGAACGCTCGGGGATCGGTGTCAAATCCTCACCCTCGTTGCGCCCGCTGATGAACAACGGCGTCTTGGCGTAGCCGGCGATGATCTCCATGGATGACAATTTCAGGCGTCCGAACATGTCGAGCACGCGCGCATTTTCACCGGCGAGTTCCCCAACGCCGACGATATCGATCCGCCGGGCCAGGCTGGCGCCGGGCAGGAGTACCGAAAGTCCCAGGACGAGGAAGAGCAACGGGAGTTCCAACCGCCGGCGCTGCCAGCGGAGAAGGAACTCGTAGGCAAGGAGGCCGGCCAGCGACAGAACGACACTGGCCATGACCAGGCGGCCTACCATCGCGTCACCGCCGGGCATCTCGAGGAGGCTGTACACGGCCAGCGAGATGGTCCGCGTCTTCCCCTCGATGTTTCCGGCCACCACAGCCGTGGCCCCAAACTCACCCAGGGCACGCGCGAAAACGAGGACGGCGCCGGCCGCGAGGCCGGGGAGCGCCAGCGGCAGCGTGACACGGCGAAAGGTTCGGAAGGGCGAATGGCCGAGCGTCAGGGAAACTTCTTCATAGCGGGGATCGACGGCCTCGAAGGCACCCCGGGCCACGAGAATGTAGAGCGGCAAACCGACAACCAGCGCGGCCAGGATGGCGGCCGCCAGGTTGAAGGTGAGCGACAGACCAAGGCTCTCCAGAGCCGGGCCCATCCATGATCCGCGCCCGAAACCGCGCAAGAGGAGCAGGCCAGTTACGACCGGCGGCAGCACGAGTGGGATCATCAACAGGGTGCTGATCAGCGAACGCATCGGCAGGCGTCGTCGGGCCAGGAGCCAGCCGAACGCAATGGCAAACGGCAGGCCGAGCAGCATGCAGGCCAGGCCAACCTGCAGGGAGAGCAGGATGGCGCGACCGGGATCGAGCGTCGTCATGACCCGGTGGCTCCCCGGTGGGGGAAGTGCTCGGCATCGCGGAAGGATGCGGCATGACGAAAGCCCGCGGCCTCGAAAAGTGTCCGGGCCTCGTTGCCGCGACAAAACCGGAGAAAGTCCTCCGCCTCCTTCCGGGCCGTGGATCGAGCGATGACGCCTGCGGGATAGATGATCTCGGGGCTCAATCCGGCTGGGATCTCCAGGGCGACACGTATCCTGGGCTCGATGCGCGCATCGGTGGCATAGACGATGGCCGCGTCGGCATCACCGCCGGCCACCCAGGCCAACGCGACACGGACGTTATCGCCATTGATGATCCGGTCCCGGACGGTATTGAGCACGCCCGCCGATTCAAGCGCCGACCGCGCATAGCGACCCGCTGGAACGGCCTCTCCGGCGAGGGCAAGTCGTCGGTAGGCGGGGTGAGCAATGTCGGCAAGGTTGGTGATCGATCGACGGCTGCTTTCCGGGACGACCACAACCAGTCGATTGCCAAGGAGATCGACCCGCGTCGGCTCTGCGACCAACCCCTTCCGGGCCAGATCGTTCATCCAGGCGGTATCCGCCGCCACGAAGAGATCCGCCGGTGCGCCAGCCTCGATCTGCCGGGCCAGTCGCGATGAGGCGTCGAAGGTGAAGCCTGGCAGGGGATGCCCCTGTTCGGCCCAGGCCGCGCCCACTTTCGGCAGAACTTCCGTCAGGCTCGCGGCGCCCATCACCAGAAGAGGGCGCTCCGGTGACTTGTCGGGCCGCTGACATCCGAAGGCCATGAGCGTGATCAACAAGAGCGCGATCACTGGTTTCATGTTACTTGAACCTCCCTAAAGTTACTTAAAGTGATCCTATGTTACCCTACATGGGTGCCTACGTCATCCGCTCTCCTGACAACGGTGGAGGTAGCCGGGCTCCTGAAGGTCCATCCGAAGCAGGTCTACCGCCTGCTGCGCCAGGGGCTGCCGGCTCGCCGGCTGGGCCGTGGGTGGCGATTCGTTTCGGACGATGTCATTGCGTGGATGGACGGGCGCTCGACGCCATCAGGTCCCCCGGCCCAACCCGCCGCCCTGCAACTCCCGCGGAACCTCGAACCGTGGGAGGCCCGACCCGGCGCACCAACCGATCCACCACCACTGCTGGCCGCCAACGGTGACCTGGTGATCGAAATCCTCCTCGCCGCGCTCAACGCCTCCGCACGGGAAATGGTCGGATTCGTGCGCGCCGATCGCGCCACGGCAATCGAATGGCTGGAACAGGGACGTGTGGCCGCGGCCGGCTGTCACGGTTCCGAGCCGCCGACGCGTCTGTCAGCCGGGCGGCTGGTGCGTCTCCACCTGGTGGAGCGCGAAATCGGACTGGCCTATCGTGATGGTTTCGATCGGACCCGACTGCTGCAGCTGTCACCGAATCGATTTGCGGCGCGCCCTTCCACCGCCGGCATCCACATTCATCTGCTCGAGTGGCTGAGTGCCACGGGGCTCGACGCGGCGTCGTTCCTGGCCGGCGCTCCGTGCCATGATTCGCACCAGCTGGTCGTCGAAGCCATCGTTCGGGGAGACGCCGATGCCGGCTTCACCACACGCGCCTGGGCGTCGCGGCTGGGGCTTGGATTCGTTGCCTCGGCCACCGAGTCCTACGGCCTCCTGGTGCGGGCACACCATCTCGGTGGGCCGCTGATCGTCCGCCTCTGCGATCTCACGCAGTCCGCCGCTTTTCAGCGGTCGCTGGCCCGCATTCCCGGTTACGACCCGACAGGCTGCGGCAGCATACGTTACGACCCCGAGCCTGTTTCCCTCTGAATTTCGCGTCTCTTCAGCCGCGCGTCTCTTCAGCCGAGCGTCCCGTCAGCCGCGCGCGGTGGACGGCCGCCGCGCCACCAGGGCCACGAGCGCCAGGATCGCGATCATCGCGACGGACAGGACGATCGGCCGCCGACGAAGCCACTCAAGGCCGAAGCCGGGCTCCCGGTGGAACGGATTGGGTTCCGGCGGGCCGAGGCGAGTTTGAGCTGCGTCCCCCGAGGACGCCGATCCCGTGCCCCCCGGTGAATTGAAGCCCGGGGGGGGTGGCGGGCGGGCCGGCACCGATTCATTGATGTGGGCCTCCGCCGGCGCCAGGAACGGGTCGCCCCAGGCCAGCCACCAGGAAGAGGCCGAGCCGGTTTCGAAGATCCAGCGTTCGGGCGTCGCCCACAACGCATGAAGTTCGATCGGTGCGTTCGGCGCATCACCGCCGGTGACAACGAATTTCAGCTCGCTGGTTCGGACCGGCTGGAACATCACCGAATCGCGCGATCCGCCGCTCCAATCGGGAAATTTCTCGATGTTGACGTATTGCCACCCACCCTTCGGCAGCCGGGCCATCACCTCGAAGCCGAGCTGCGAGCGCACCGCGTCGGACGCAACCAGATCGATGCGGGTGACGGCGCGCGGCGGGCCGGTCAGCCTCAGGATGGCCTCCCAGCGCTGTCCGTCGGACCGTTCGTAGCCGGAGTGGGCCTGATAACCAACCGACACCCGCGGCGTCGACCGCTCGAAACGCTGCATCAGGTCGAGCCGGTCATCCACCGATGGCGCGTTGAAGGGGGAATCCTGCCGGATCCGGAGCCAGCGCCGCGTCTCGGCCAGTGCGATTCGCTGGCTGTTGAACCGTTGGTCTTTCGGCGGCGGCATGTTGACATCGTATCGTTGCGTCAGCGTCGACCACTCGGTTGAATCAGCGCTTCCTTCCACCGTGATCGATTGATTGGCCACCGGCCCCTGGAAGGACAGAACGACTTCGCGGGGGGCGTTTTCGCCCAGGTCGATTACCATCCAGCGAGAGCTGTTCGAACCCTCCCGCCCCCCTGTTGATCCCTCCCGCCAGCCTGTTGATCCCTCCCGAGATCGAAGCGAGACCGATCGCCAGTAGGTGAATATCTCATCCACGCGGCGGAGCGGCTCGCGAACCAGTGCCAGTGCCTCGCCGGATTCGTTCATCAACCGGACATCGGCGAAATCCGCGGCGGCCCCCGCCGCCAGGATCGAATCCTCCTCGACGATGGCCCGCGTCGGTCGTCCTTCGGCGAGAAGCTTCACCGATCGCCGGAACGGGAGATGTTGAATGTCGGCCGAAACGGCGGCCATGGCCGGTATCGCCCAGGCGCCGAACAGGATCGCGCCCGCCGCCACGAGTTTTTTCATGCCGTTTTCCTCTCCCTCTGGTACAGGATCGAGATCATGAGCAGCAGAAGCCCCACTCCGACAAACGAGGCGATGCGATAGCCGCGATCCAACTCCTGCAAGTCAAAGATGAATACCTTGACGATCAGGAGCGCCAGCACGGCGATTCCAAGGAAGCGAATGGGACGATAGCGGAAGACGAACCCGCCGAGAATGAGCAGCCCGGCGTAAACCGCCCAGATGAGGCTCAGTGTCAGCAGCATGGCCAGGTCGAGATCGCCGCGGGTCAGGCTGGCGCGGATCTCGAAGCCGGCGATCGTCTCGACGGTGATCCGCACCAGCAGCACGATGCCCGCCACCAGGACCAGCGGCGTTACCAGGTGCCGCTCGAAGCGGGTCAGCATCGCGCGCCGCCGGGAGATGAGATGTGCCGCGAACCCCAGCGCTCCCGCTGACACCATGCCCACGAGAAAATTGCCGTTCAGCCATGGGCGGTAGGTCGACAAATCTTGCAGTGCCGTCAGGCTGTCCCACAAGAGTGCATGACCGACGGCCAGCAGGAGGACGAGATAGGCCAGGAGCCGCTCCCCGAGTCCGGACGAACGGAACCCGCCGTACAACAGAACCAGCGCCAGGATCGACCAGCCAAGCGTCACTGCCGTCAGATCAAACTGGATCGGAATGGCCAGTGCCGCCAGCCCGAGACCCGTCAGCCGCGTCATGCGAACCGCCGCGTCATCCACACCCGCAGCCAATCTGTTGGCGAAGGCCCGTGCCATCGCCACGTAGAGCAGCGACAACAGCGCCGTGGCCAGCCCGCGGAGGGGATGAAAGCCGGGCCTGAGCAAATCGTACAGAGCCAGTTCGAATAGAAAGCCGTTGGCGACCAGGACGAGCGCCCGGGCGACACCCCACCAGCGGGTTGCCTGCGCCGCCGTCAGCGGCGCCACGGCCTGGAGCAGCCAGATGACCGCCACACCGAACGCGGTGATGACGCGCAGATCCACCGTGTAGCTGCGAGCCCACCACCAGAGGATGAGGAGCGCCGTGCCAAAGAAGCCGGTCAACGGCAGGACTGGCCACCGTCTCTGCCGCGCGACCAGCACCGAGCCCAGATTCACGGCCGCCAGGTACGCAAACAGCGGTGTCGGATCCTGCCCGCGTGCCGCGGGCAGGAAATAGGGAGTCAGCAGGGCGCCGGTCTGCGTCAGTGCGGCCACCATGAGCGAGTTCTCACCCAACGCGAGCATCGTGCCGACAATCGCCACGCCAAGCAGAAATGGGAAGACCACGAGAGCCGGCACGAGCTGATGAAATGCGTGCGCGGCATAGGCGCTCAAATACAGAAGTCCAACGCCGCCACCGAGCAGCCCCCGCGCCAGGAATGCCCCCAGCCGCGGCGCCAGTGTCCGCCCCCCCACGATGAACAGGGCGCCGACCATGAGTCCGACCAGCACCTGCCCGGTGCCGGCCAGCGCGCTCCCACGCAGGTCATAGGCCAGGAAGAATGCCGTGCCGAAGAAGATTGCCAGGATCCCCAGCCAGGTGAGCCACTGGCCGCCGAGG
>JAWXBZ010000024.1:0-21606 GCA_034440375.1 Candidatus Eiseniibacteriota bacterium | reverse complement strand
CCCTCGCGGCTGGCCGCCTTGCGGTTCACTCGAGGTCGCTGCGACCAGCTTCCTCAGAGGACTTGCACCTCCGTATCACGCCCATGCCGGGCACACCAATGACAAAACCCCCGGTGGAAATCCACCGGGGGTTTTGAATATCAACTGGTGACGAAAACTTAAACCTTGTAGCGTTCCCGCTTCTTGTGGCGGTTCGCGCGGCGGCGCTTCTTCAGCTTGTGCTTGCGAATCTTCTTCCGCCGCTTCTTGATCAGACTACCCATTCCGTCATCACCTTTCCTGGTTAACGCACCAGCCGGGCTGGCGCCAGGGCCGGATCTCACAATCCTTGGATTAGTTCAGGAAGCGCCTGACTGTACTGATGTTGACGGGCTGAGTCAAGCTTTGAGTCGGGGGCGTGGTTTCGGCCCCCGGTTGCCTGATCCCAAGCTTTGTGATTGTGCCCCAATGAGATACGACAGGTGGGCCAATTTACATCCAGGCGGACCAGAATCTCCAACCTGCACGCGAACGGGCCTGTCGACAGCGCCGGTGCGAGCCGGATGACCATGATCAAGATCGAGATGTTCGTCGGCGTGATTCGTAAACCCCGGATACTGTTTCGTTATCAGGGTCTCTCAACTCGGCCTGGACCGAGTTAAGTTAGCCATCGCTAACACAACTGGCACCGGTGCGAGTTGATCATGGTGACATGCTACCGTTGAGCCGATCGGCGGTACTCCACCGGACCAGATACCGGACCAGCACACACAGGGGAGCGCTCAACGTGATCCGACGACTGCTGACAATCATGCTGCTGGCCTTAAGCGTCTCCGTTATCTCCTGTGGCGATGACGAAGAGGAGCCACCTGCCGATCTCTACCTCCCCCAGACATCCGAAGACAACGTTATCGAGAACTTGCAGCGGGCCTACCGGATGCGGGACATCAATGCCTTCATGCAGTTGCTGGCGGCTGACTACCAGTGGTATTTCGACCCGGTCACCCGGGAACAACTCGGCATCGAGTTCTGGACCCGGACGGAAGATTCGCTGGCCACCGCCGCTCTCTTCAGTTGCCCCGAGGTCAAGAGGATCGAAATTGAACTCGGCTGGCCGGCGGGATCCGCGATGGACGCAGGGTTCCTTCCACCGCGCGTGAACTGGACGAAGCTCTTCCTCAGCGATGTCTTTCTGGACATCGACATCAAGCCCGAGGATCAGGAGACCACGACCTTCCGTGTCGAGCAGCAACAACAACGCTTCTATTTTCGCCGTGGCCGCACCAATCCCCCATCGGGTCCGGCTGACACGCTTGTGTATATCGTCGAGTGGCAGGACAAAGGCGCTACGAACTCTCTCGGTGTCGGGTTGGCCGCAAGCGAGAGGGTGACCTGGGGAGGCATCAAGTCAATCTGCTTCCACCCGACTCCCGAACATTCCTACCTCCCCCAGACATCCGAAGACAACGTTCTCGAGAACTTCCAGCGGGCTTATCGAACACGTGACGCCACCGCCTACGCGCGGTTGCTGGCCGCCGACTTCCAGTTTTACTTCGACCCGATCGTGCGGAATCAACTTGGCATCGAGTTCTGGACTCGATCGGAGGACTCGCTGCGCACCGAGCAATTATTTGACTCACCGGAAGTCGGGAGAATTATCCTCAACCTCGACTGGCCAAGGGGTTCCGCGATGAACGACGGATTCCGGCCGCCCCTTGAGGGTTGGACGAAACTCTTCATCACGGACGTTTTTCTTGATGTTGGCTTCGCCCCCGTGGGGCAGGAAGTCACCACATTTCGCGTAGAGGAGCAGCAGCAGCGGTTCTACTTCCGCCACGGTCGCACTTACCCCCCAACCGGTCCGGGGGATACGCTCCTGTACATCGTCGAATGGCGGGATCAGGGGGTGTCTTCGGGCGGGCACGCCGCGCTGGCACGACGAGCCTCGAGTTGGAGCGGCATCAAGGCCCTGCTCATCAACTGACGGGCGGCCTCGCGTCCGAAAAAGCCGTGGCCCTCACTTCCCCCCCACGCCACCTGGTATCCGCCGCACGATGTCCGCCGGCAATGCCACTGCCGCCTCGGTGGCACGGTCCGCCTCCTGCCGCGCCTCCTCGGCGCGCCCGAACCTGAGAAGCGTGTCGATCAGGCGGGACCAGGCCTGGGTGTAATGGGGGTTCAGTTTGATGGCTTCGCGGTAGTGGCTGATGGCGGCGGTGGTGTCTCCCGCCAGGCGGGCTACCTGGCCGCGCCAGTACCAGGGGCCGGGGGATTCGGGGTTCAGGTGAGTGGCGGTTTCGAGTTCGGCTTCCGCCTCGGTGAATCGCTGGGCCTGGACGTAAAGGATGCCGAGGTTATTGCGCAGGGAAAAGTCGTCCCGCGCGCCTTTCCGGGCGGCTTCGAGTTCGACGATGGCCTGCCCGAGATCCCGCTTCTGCATGGCCCGTTCGCTGCGGCGCATCCTGGCTTCGAGGTGGGTTTCATCGAGCTTCAGGGCTTCGGCAAAGAGGGCTTCGGCAAAGGTGGTGTCGCCGCGGGCTTCGCGGCTGACGCCGGCGGCCACCAGCAGGCTGGCTTCGTGATTGGGGCGGCGCCAGGGGCCGGCGGGCGAGCGCCAGGTGATGGCGACGAGCATCATGGCGACCAGGATGGTCACGAGGACAGCCCGGCGGCGTCCAGCCTGCCACGCGTCGTCGGCACGGACCATGGCATGAGCGGCGAAGACTGACAGGAGCGGCAAAACGGCGAATCGCAGTCGACCGAGCGGCCACTCGACCAGAGCCGACACGACAACGGCGATGAGGAGTGCGGCGACGGCAGCCAGGCTTCCCCGGGCGCCGCGAGGCCATCGGCGGCTTCCGGCGGCGAGGAACACTCCGATGGCGCCGATGATCAAGAGGACGTTTGTCGGAATGGGCATCAGGAGCCGGTGCGGAACGTGCTGAAGTTCCAATGCCGATGAGGCGCCCGGTTCCTCATCGATTCGTGTGACCAGCAGCGCTATCTTGCGCCCCTCAAGCCGGACCCAGCCGCCGATATCGCTAAAGACCCGGCTGACGGCGATGGCGGTCCAGTAACCAAGGGCGGGGCCATCCTCGAGGATTCGGCCGAGCGCCGAAATCTCGAAGGAATCGGACTCGGCAGGCTGGAGAGCGCGGGCGCCCGAGAATTCGGGCGGGATCGGGCCCGGGAGGCCATCGCCACCGGGATGATTGGCCTGGTAGATACGAACGCCGGCACCGGCGGGCCAGGCGACGGGGACGCCGACCCGCGTGTTGTGCCAGAGGACAGGGGCCAGACCGAGAAACAGGCCGATGGCGTAGCCGGCCACGAGCGAGCGGTGCCGTTTCTGCCCCAGGGCGGACGTGAGCAGCCAGAGGGCGATCGCGACACCGGCCAAAAGGAAGCCGGGGATGAATGCCACCAGGATGCCAGCTCCGAGCCCCGCGAAGGCCATGGCGACCCGATGCGATAGCGGCGGGAGTTCCGGACGACGGCCATCGGCAATTTCCAGTTCGAGCTGGCGCGCGGCGTCCTTTGTCATCGGATGGGGACTGGTCCGGTCGGCGAGAACGATCAGGAGGGCGACGCCCGTGACCAGCAGGGCCGATGGACCGGCTTCGAGGAGCTGCGTGTCGAAAAACGGGAGCGCGGCGGCCAGGGCCAGCAGAATTGTCGCGCGGAGCGCTTCGCGGGGGCCGAACAGGCGGTAAGCCAGTGCGGCGGCCAGAAAGATCGAGATCGAGTTGACGAATAGCAGAAGAATGGCCGAGCCGGTGCCAGTCGGTGCGAGCCTGAGCCAGAGAAAGGCACCGGGCGGGTTGACAAAAGCATCCGGTGAAATTGGCAGGCGGGCCGTGGCCATCCAGAAACCGGCATCCCCGACCGGGTCGGTCAGGAATGGCAGCCGCTGGTTCACCAGCCAGAGGCAGAACGCGCGCACCAGAGTGCTGACCAGAACCACAAGTCCCACGCGTCGCCACATGCCGGTGGATGATACTGGAGTTGTCAGTTCGACCAACGAGTGGCCATTGCGGCGAGGCGTGCGTCGACCCGTTCCGTGAGAGGCGCGGAATGGCGAACGAGGGCCACCATGCGGGCGTCAAGAAGTAGCGGGACGGCGGCGAGGTCGAAGCGGCGATCCCAGTTGTCGGGTGTCTGTGCACGTAGATTTTCGCTGAGCCGTTTGGCGAGAATCGGCCAGCGGGTCGAGAGTTCGAACTCGGCCGACGCGGCATCGACGGCTGGGTCGGCCGAACGGCACATCTCCCAGTCGATGAGGCCGGCGAGGCGCGGTCGGCCATCCTGAAGGGAGACGAGGATGTTTCCTGCCGACAGGTCACCATGGACAAGGGAACCCGATGTGGATGGCACTGACCAGAGCGGCGCCATGGCCCGGGCCACTGCGAGTTTCAGGGGTGACAGCGCATCCGGGGCGAGGCCGTGCGCCGGGTTCTCGAGCCGCACCGCGATTCGCCGGGCCAGATCGTCGAGCCAGCGAAGCGCTGGTCGATCAAAGCCCGGAGCGTCGGCCACGCGGAGGTCCGCCTTGAGCCGGCCGAATCCTTCGACGGTTTCGCCGTGGACATCGTGAAGCGCCGCGGCCAGTTCATCCCCCAGAGACTCCTCTGCGCCGGCGTCGAGTGACATCTCCTCGAGCGTGGCCCCCTCGATCCAGGTCCAGAGCGAAGCGATGTGCGCTTCGGGTTCCACGCAGGACTCGAATGCCAACGGCCGCGCCACGAGGCCGGGGTGAGCTGCCAGCAGGCGCGTCGTCAGGGCGGCTTCCCGGCCGGTGGCTTCCGGTCTTCGCGTCAAACGCAGCCGGACCTGCTTCGGTTGATCGGTGGAGGCCGGGATGAGATCAACCCGATAATTCGAGTTGACGACACCCCGCTCCAGGAATTCGATGTGGCGGGCCGTTGTTCCCGGAAGTGCCGTTGCCAGGAGTCGGTCAAGTGTTCCCCGCTGCGGCAGGAGCGGTGGTTCAAAGCGGATCCATGGTGATGTTCCGGAAGGAGCGAGGGTCGGTCTGCTATCCTTTTTCATCATGCTCGGTCGCCTCCTCGCCATCTTTGCCCATCCGGACGATGAATCGTACGGCCCCGCCGGAACACTCGTCGAGGCCGTCAGCAGCGGGCACGCCGTTCGGGTTGTCATCGCCACCCGGGGCGATGCCGGCTCGCTCGGTATCTCGAAGCAGTATGAACCGCATGAGCTGGCCCGGATTCGACAGGGAGAATTGCTTGACGCCGCCGCAATCCTGGGCGTCGAGGCCATCATTCTCGGATGGCCCGACAAGGGGGTGAGTGCCGTCGATCCCGATCTGGGAGTGGCCACGCTCGTTCGCGAAATTCGCCGGTTCCGCCCCGATTCCCTGCTGACTTTTCATCCGAACGGCCTGTCGGGGCACCCCGATCACATTGCAATAACCGCGCTGGCGATCTCCGCGGAGCGAGCCGCCGCCGACCCGGCTTTCGGGCCCGGGCTGGGCGCCGCCTGGACGACAGCGGACCACTGGCACTACGCCCTGCCGGAATCCAAGGCGCTGGCGGTGGCCCATTTTCGGGAAATGCGCACGGTTTCTGACGATGCGATTGACGAGATAATGGACGTCTCGTGCCACACCGTTCGGAAGGAATCGGCCTGCCTGGCCCACGTCACCCAGCGCGACTTTCATCGGCAACTCCAGGACGCCCGGGGGGGACTTCATGAATTTTGGAGCCGGGAGCACCTTGTCCGCGCGAACCGGGTTAGATGACACACCTAAGTAGCATGTTTCAGGTGTTGGAAACTGTCTGACATTCCAACAGACTTCGCCCAGAAAGCCCAGTAAAATCAAGGGTTTCCACGACTCACGACGAGTTTTTTTATTGACGGCCCTACCGAGTGCACTTTATGATACTCCATAGTATAAAACGCACCAGATAGTCGGAACTGCCAGACATCCTTTGAGCCGACAACCTCCGAATCTGAGGAATTACGACAATGACCCTGCGACAGTCAGTTCGTGCCGCCCTGATCGGCGCCGCCCTTCTCATTTCCGCCAATCCAGCAAAGGCCGCCGAACCCTGCTTCGATGTGCGCGTCGAGTATCTTGGCCGCACCTACTACGGCCTCATCAGCGGCGTCCAGTACTGGACATGGAACTACAAGGTCATCGGTGAAACCTGCATTAACCGCGGCCTCTCGCACTGGGTGCTCGGGCTGTGCCAGAACTACTGGGGCTCTGTCTTCAATATCTCGACAAGCAGTGTGGACAGCAGTGATCCGGCCAACGGCACGACCAGCACGTACACCACCGCCGTCGGTGTCGACCCGCCGACCGGTCAGTCCGGGGTCAAATGGAACTCGGGGGGTGGCAATCAGCTCGACAAGGCCAACGAGTACGACACCTTCTCGTTCGTGTCACCCGGGCAGGAAAACCTGATGGGTGTCAGCTGGGCCGCCAAGGGCGCCACCCTGATCGAACATGGCACGACCATCGGACCGAGCTGCACGCCGGTTCCCGTGGCGACGACCACCTGGACGAACGTCAAGTCCCGCTTCGGGAACTGACCAATCTCCCCAGCGCCCGTCGGACGAGTTGTTCCGGCGCGGCGTCCGGCGGAAGCCCACCCGCCGCCTCACGGACCGCCGACACGGCCTGAGGACGCGCATAACCGAGCGTGATCAGCGCCGTCACCGCGTCCTGGAACGGTGACGCCTCGCCGCCCGGTCCCGATGCGCTCTCATCGGCATCCCCCACCCGATCGCGCAACTCGACCAGGAGCCGCTCGGCCGTCTTGCGTCCGATGCCGCTGATGGCGGTCAGGGCCGCCAGATCGCGCTGGGCCACCGCCTGGCGCAGCGCCTTCGGCGACAGACCTGAAAGAAGCGCCAGCGCCAGCTTCGGCCCCACACCGCTGATACCGATCAGCGTCTCGAAGAGATGTTTGTCGTCGACCGCCAGGAAGCCGAACAGCAGGAGGGCATCCTCGCGCACATGCGTCACCGTGTGGACAACCAGCGAGGCACCCGCCGGGCCGAGGCGGGCCAACGACGAGGCCGGCAGAAAAACCTCGTAACCGACGCCGTTCACGTCGAGGACAATCCGGTCGGCGAGCTTGTCGACGATCTTGCCGGACAGCCGGGCAATCATCTGCCGCTCCGAATCGTCATCGGGAAAGGACCGGCCGCCGGGCCCGGTGATGGTGGCAGATGGCCACGGCCAGCGCATCGGATTCATCCAGCGGCGGTGGCGCCGCCAGTCCGAGAAGCCGGGTGACCATGAATTGAACCTGTTCCTTGGTGGCGCCGCCTCGACCGACGACGGAACTCTTCACCTCGCGCGGGGCATATTCATGAATCTCGATTCTCGAGTCGCGGACGGCCAGCAGTATGACGCCGCGCACCTGGCCCAGGACAAGCGTGGCGTGGACCGAGCGGGCGAAAAACGGTGTCTCCAGGGCCACGGCGTCCGGGCATTCACGAGCCAGCAATTCCACGACGCACCGGTGCATCCGGCACAGACGGTCGATCAATTCCTCTCCATGTGGCGCACGAATCTCCCCCGCGGCTGTCGACTGGTAGCGGTTTCCGGACCCCATGACACAACCCCAGCCGGTCACCTGGCTTCCCGGGTCGATCCCCATCACCTTCACGCCGCCACTCCGATTCGCCGATTCACGCATCCTCCGGAAACAGTTCCTGCTGTGGTGGTTCGCTGGGTAGCTCGAGATGTTTGATAATCCTGCCGATCCAGGCGTCCGGCTCGCGGGGATTCAGACGAAAACAGTCGGCGCCGAAGGCGCTCACCAAACGGTCCACCTCCCCGTCGATCTCGCGCTGAAAGTCGACATCGGTCGCCCGGACGCCGTCAAAGCGGGGGCGTTGCCAGATAGGAACCTTGACGAGCAGTGAATAGCCCGCCAGCCACTCCTCGACCATCGGGTCGAGCGATTTGCGGCGGCCGACCCGGTGGACCAGGTAGGCGTAATTGTCCAGGACCGACCTGTCGCATACCACGGCCTGGTTCTTCTCGGCTGCGGCGATCTCGCGGGCGATCTGGGTGTGCAGGATCCAGGACTGGGCTGCCAGCGTCGTCTCCCTGTTGATCGGCATCGGACAATCGCGGGCCACTTCCTGGACAAGGCCGACCGAGATGTCGATCCTCTTCAGGTGCGCCGCAAGGCCGTAACAGAGCGCTGTCTTTCCCACGCCGTGGGACCCGATGAAAGCCACTTTCATGACGCGATATTAGCCGCTGCCACCCGGCGGCGAAACGGATTATCATTTGCGCCCCGGGAATCACCTGGAAATCCCACGGCGGCTGGAGGCCCCATGAACGAGTCAACCCCAACCCGGCGTGAATATCACGACCGCCAGTCGGCCGTCGCGCGGGCCCTCCCGGAACATGGCTGCGATGCCCTCGTCTCGACTCCCGGCACCAATCTCCGCTACCTGACCGGCCTCACCATCCATCGGATGTTGCGGCTTTGCGCCCATGTCCTTCCGGGGGCGGGGGAGCCAGCGCTCATCGCCCCGGCCTTCGAGGAATCGAACATCCGGCGGGTCATGACCGAGGGAGCATTGATCCCCTGGGACGAAAGCGTTGACCCCTACCGGCTGTTGGCCGACCGTCTCGTCAGCCAGTTCGGACCCGGGGTGCGGGTCGGCCTCGAGCCGACGACCTGGTTCTGGATGGCCGAGCGGATGCGCGACGCGCTGCCGGAAGGAGCCCGGTTGATCGATGCCGGACCGCTCCTCGACAAGTTCCGATCGAGGAAATCACCCGGCGAGGTCGATCAGATTCGGCGGGCCGGGGATATGGCCGAGGCCGCCGTCCACGTGGCGCGACTCCACCTCCGTCTGGGAATGACCGAGCTCGAAGCCGCCGGCATCTTGATTGACTCGGTGAAAACCGAGGAAGGTTTTCACGAGCCGCTGGTCCAGTTCGGGCCGAATTCAGCCATCCCGCATGCGGCCGCCGGCCATCGTTTACTGGAACGGGGCGACATGGTCCTGTTCGACCTGTCGGGCCTCGTTGGCGGCTACCTCTCGGACATCACCCGAATGACCACCTATGGCGATGCCACGCCCGAGATGAAGAACGTGTATGCCATCGTGCTTGAGGCGCAGCAGGCTGCCATCAACGCGGCCGGCCCGGGTGTCGCCTGTCAGGATGTCGATCGTGCCGCTCGCCAGGTCATCACCCGCGCAGGTTACGGTGAGTTTTTCACTCACCGGACCGGGCACGGCCTTGGCCTCGACATCCACGAATCCCCCTTCCTTGTGGAGGGAAACCGGTCGTTGCTCGAACCGGGGCAGGTCGTAACCATTGAGCCGGGCATCTACCTCCCCGGCCGGTTCGGCGTCCGAATCGAGGACGACATCCTGATCACGGAAACCGGTGTGGATGTCCTCACCGAGCCCCAGACCAGCCTCGTCGAAACCCCGTAACCAGCGGGATTCCTTGAGTCCACAATGTTCTACCGGGAGATGGCACGCATGCTGAAGGAAGGATCGAAGGCGCCGGTGTTCAACCTGCCGGCGGACGACGGAACGAGTGTCGCGCTCAAGGATCTCAAGGGAAAGAAGGTGGTTCTGTTCTTCTACCCGAAGGACATGACCTCCGGCTGTACGGTGGAGGCCCGGGGGTTTCAGGCTGAACTGGCCCGGTTTACCCGAAAGGGAGCGGTCATCCTGGGGGTCAGCAAGGACTCCGTGGCCTCCCACAGGAAGTTCAAGGAGAAGGAGGGGCTGAACTATCGACTCCTCTCCGATAAGGACGGCGACGTCTGCGAGAAGTACGGCGTCTGGGTCGAAAAGTCGATGTACGGCCGGAAGTACATGGGGATCGAACGGACCACCTTCCTGATCGACGAGAATGGAAAGATCCAGAAGATCTTTCCGAAGGTAAAGGTCGAGGGACACTGCGGCGAGGTCCTGATCCTCCTTTAGGACCCTCCCCTGCACCACCGGAACCCCGGACGGGGGCAAAACGCCCAGATCAGCCTTCAGTAGTGGCCTCGGGGGCCGATAACCCTGGGTAATGGCCATGAACCCGCAGGAACAGCACATCCCGGTCATCGACCTGATGGCGCCTCCGGCGCTTCAGAAGCCGGTCGAAAAACTACTCAAGTCCCCCATCCTCTCGGACGAGCGGAAGACGCTCGACGCCCTGACGGCGGAGGAATCGCCGCGACGGCGGATGTCCGTCCTTTCCGAGTCCTTTCGCAACTTCGAGACACGGGAAATGGCCCAGGTCCTGCGGGCCGGCGGGCGGTTGGCGCTCGAACACCAGGCCGCGGGCCTGCGGCTCCTTTTCACGTTCCTCGAGGTCAAGCGGCCCGGCGTGGAAGTTCTCCGGCAACTGAATGCGCTGGCCAGCCTCGAGCGTGTCTCACTCCGAATTCTTCTGGGCACCTGGAAGGAGGGGGATTCGACCGGCGCCGACGCCGTCCATCCGATCAACGAGATGTTCGGCGAGGCCTCCCGTTGCGGGGTGATCGAGGTGGGGGGCGGCAAGATGCCGCGCGATCCCGATATCCTGCGTGCCTCGAATCGTCAGATGAAATCCTGGTTTCGCGGGGTGGCGAAAACGCTCGAGCGGGGCGAACCGATCCAGGACAGTGAAATGCACTTCCTGACGCAACTCTGCATGCTTGAAATCAACCTGATGGAGCGCCGCGTCTCGCACCTGGCCAGCCGCGTCGATCCGTACGACGGACGTTCGATCAGCCGGCTGATGCCGATACTTTCCTTTTACGACCAGGACATCGAACATCTGAAAAACGTCGTCGCGCGCCTCTCGACGTACAAACCCTTTTACGACCGGTTGCTCACGATGGAGCATGTCCTATCCGCCAGCGAAATGGACAAGCTCCAGAAACATCTGCTCAAGGAGGTTTTCGGCCACGCCGTCGCACGCATCATCACCGCGGTGCGCGAAAATCCCATGCTCGACCGCGAACTGGCGTTCCTCACATCGGCGGTCTACCAGGTGGCACTCCTCCGTCACGAGGCCATGCCCGACGAGCCGACGCCGGATATCCTGTCGATCCTGTTCGGAATCCTCGACACGGTCCGGGATGAACCCCGGTTGCATGTGGTCATCGAGCCGGAGCTGGCGAAAAGCCTTTTCCCGGTCATCAAGGACTGGGGATTCGTGCACCTCCTGCCCGACATCTTCGTCCTGACTTACCGGGAGGAGTGGGCCGGCAACTTTGTCCTGCCGGACGGCACGCCAAGCCTTCCCGAGCGGGCGGGGGCGCGCCCGGAGGCCCCGACCACGGTACGACAGCTGATCCAACGGCAGCTGGGAAACGATGCCTTCCTGGTAGGCATTCTCGAAAATTCGCGCATCACCGGAATGCCCGGCATCGTGCCGATGATCGCGATGCAGACGCGCAGCGTTCGGGTGCTCGACAAGATCCTGACGTCGCGCAGCCTCCTGACCGGCCCCGCCAACAAGGAAGTGCCACGACTCATCCTGACCAACCCGACCCGGGTACCGGTTCAGAGCCTCAAGTCGATCATCAATGTGCGATACATTTCCCGCGTTGATCTCGATCGGCTGGCCAAGCCGACTTCCGACGTCCGCCCCGACGTGCGGGGAGAGATCGTCAGCTACATGCGACTCCTCCGGTCGACTTAATCAGTCAAAGCAGTCTGAGTTTGGCTTTACAAACTCAGACAACCCCCGGCGTTCCACCAACCTCCAGCAAATCCACCACCCCATGACACGAACTCGTCGTAGCCACCAGCATCCGACGGGTACGCAAGTTCCCGGCCGCCGCCGCCAACAGCCCTTCCAACCGCCCCCGCGCCACCACCGCCTGCCGCGTCGGCCACGCCGCAATTCCGAAGGCCAGCGGCCGGCAACGGAAGACCTGCACATCATCGAACGACCGACCCGCGCCGGCTTCGTTCCGCGCGAAGGCAAAGACGGCCTCGTCCATCTCCCAGTCCTTTGGCCCTTTCGTCACCGGGCAGATTGCCGGCTCGACGCACGTAACCGGACAGGTCCAGGTGGCAAAGGATTGATAGCCAGTTCCTTCCGGCGAGCGGGAGGCATAGGGCGTGGCCGGGAGTTCCGGCAGCGGTATGTGGCGCTCGGCGCCCAGCCGGGAGGCGCGTCGCCGCAACCATTCAAACATGAGATGCGGGCCCACCGGCGTCGGCACCATGACGTCGTCGCTCTCTACGGGCGCCGCATCGAGATATGACTCGAGAAAATCGATCCAGTCGGCGGTGATGAAGCGCAGGGAGGCGTGTCCGGCGTACTCGCGACGGGCGGCACAGTCGGGATCGCGGTCGACGATGACAAGCCCCTGGAGGTGCAAGGCGCCCTTGTCGGCGGCGCGGATGAGTTGGCGGGCGTGATATGAGCCGTAGCAACCGCCGCCGATGATGATGGCCTCGTGGATACGTGGGATGGGGCCGGTGAGCATGGAGCGTGAAACGTTAGAGGCGGAGCGCCATCCCGCCACCAACGGCGAGAGCCCTCAGGATCGCGGCGGCGTCCTCGCGGGAGATGTGCAGGTAGATATCCATGGTGGCCGGGCCACCGGCAATTTCGCGCCAGGCGTCGCGGGCCTCCGTGATTCGCTCATCGAGGCGCCGCTTGAAACCGTTGAAGCCACGATACGCCATCGAGTCGGCCGCGGTTGGTGGTGTCCGGATGTGGAGGATCAACTCGCGGTCGAAGATGAGGGCGCCGCTCATCGGCTGGTCTTTGGCTGCCACGCCCCCCTTCAGGGTATCAACCGGCCCCTCGGCAATCGGCTTCCATGGATCTGGCAGATTGCCCCGCCGTTCGATCAGGATGAACGGGCGCTCGAGCCAGAGAGCCTCTCTGTCGCCGGATACTATCTCGACGATGTTCGCATCGAACTGGACATCGGAAAGCTTGCATTCCCGAAGCTGGACGCCCCTCATGACGATCCATAAATTGTTGCTGCGGGCATCGAGGACGATGTTGATCGAATCACTGGAGGCCAGTGCCAGCTGTGAGTTGAGAAATGCTCTTCCGGCCAGCGCCTCTCCCTTTTTATCGCGCATTCCCTCCAGGCGCCTCGAACCGGCCACCGGCCCCTTCAAGCGCGCATCAAGGGCGGAAAGGCCGAGGATGACCATCAGGGCAAGGGCCGCCGGGATAACATAGCGGCGGCCATCGATGCTTCCGCGGCTTCGCCGGGCACGACGGGTGTCTCTGGCGTGGACGGCGCTCAATAGATGAAGATCGGCGTCCCGATCGGAGCCGTGCGGTAGACCTGCTCGAGTGGGGCATCTCGCAGGCGCACGCAGCCGTGGGTGACGCTCTGTCCGATCAATCGATCGTAAAGGGTTCCGTGGATGTAGTAACCATTCCCGAAACCCAGCGCGTAGTCACCCATCACGTAGGGTTCGAAGCGCTCGTTCGCGCGCGCCCCCGGGATCGGTTCCTTGTCCTCGACAAAGGCCCAATCCGGCTTCACCCAGACCGGCTTTTCCTTCTTGTTCCGGACCTTGAACTGGCCCCGGGGCGTGTGGAAGAACCAGCTCCGGCCGTCCTCGGCCTCGAGCCTGGCGTAGGAGCCGGTTGAGCAACTTACATTGAGCAGCGTGTCGACGCCATCGCGCATCAACAGCCGGTTGTTGGCCGTGTCGATAACGATGAATATGCCTTCCGGCTGAAACGTGGCGAGCCTGGATTCGAGATCCCGGCTCTGGCCCTCGAGCTCGGCCAGTGGCGAGTCGCCGGCGGGAAGTGGCCCGACGGCCAGGGCGCCCGGAGTCCTGGACGACTTCGAGTTCTTCCCCTTGCTCCCCTTCTTGCCCTTGGCGGGAGCGGCCGTAGCGTCGCGGGCAATCCAGTTCTCGCGCCAGACGACCGCGTCTTTCTCGATCTGCTTGACGGCGGCCGTGGCCCGGCTGGATCCGGCCATCCAGAGATAGACATTGAGGCCGATAACCAGTACCGCGACCGCCCCGAGAAACAGTATTGGCCAGCGCATGCCCCGGGACGCGGGCCGGCGTGGGCGCGTCGCTGTTCCGACTCCCTCGATCGTATAACCAGCCCGGCTGTTCATGATCTAATTTCCCCTCCGCTCCGGGCCCGACCTACCGCGCGGACAGCGAACCGGTTCCGTCCGGGTCGTAGGACCCGACGATGGTGACCGGCGTGCCGACATTGGCCATCGCAAAGAGCTTGTCCATGTTTCCATTGGTCAGGGCCACGCACCCCTGGGTCCAATCCTTCCCCTTGCCGCCGTTGCCGTGAATCTCGATGAGGCCTCCGATGGAAGCCTGGCGTGGAATGTGGCCCGTCTTCTTACCCAGCCGGAAGCGTACCTCATCCTCGGAATTGGGGTAGTTGATCTCGAGGGCCCGGTGGTAGCGGGAGCCATTCTTCTTGTTGATCACCTGGTATCGTCCCTCGGGAGTGACATGATCTCCGGCACGAACCTTCTGTCCCATCCAGCGCAGTCCGAGCTCGGCCGGGAATGATGTCTTGAGCTGACCGGCGAAGTAGACGTCGCAACGGTGTTCGAGCTTGCGGACGATGATGGCGTGGCTGCGATTCTGTCGCGACCATTCGATGGTGTCCCGAGCCCATTTCTTCCAGATCGGGTCATGATACTTGTCGAGGAGTATGGTCACGGCCACCTTGACCCCTTCGGTGCCCGAAATGACCTCCTCGGTCAGCTCGATTGACCTGCGGTAGAGCCCCTCGTCCGCAGCCCTTTTGGCCTGCTGCCGGGCCAGGTCCAGCCGCACCATCTTCCCGCGACTTATCCGGTCGACCGGAACGTACTCGAGCATCTCGCGGGTTTCGGCCAGCATGGTGCCCGCCTCCTTGATCCCCTCAAGCGCAACCTTCTGAACCGAATCGCGCCGGGCAATCGAGATTCCGATCGTTTCGCGCGCGATCCGATCCGCCGCCAATGCCCCCGTCCGCGCGGCGTCATAGTCGCGTATCACGAAGAACCGGGCATTCTCCCTGTCGATTTCGCGAGAGGCGGCCAGCAGTGTTTCCTGTGCCGCCTTCACATAATCGGGAGCCCACTCGCCGGCTTCGACGGCATGCGTGGTCGAAATGGCCTTTCGGGCCGTCTCCATCAGGAGCGTCGGCGGCCGATCGGCGCGAACGACCGCCGTCACGGTGCCTCCGATCAGGAGAATCGTGCCGAAAACCCAGGGCCAGCGGCGACGGCGCGGCTGGCGCGGCTGCAGCACCTGCGACCCTGGGACCCAGAGGTAGGCAATCGGAAGCCGGCCCCTCTCACGTGAGGGGGGCCGGCTCCGGGATATTCCCCGCCGATTCTGGCGGTTGAACCAATTTCTGATCAGCGTGTCACCTCAAGACGAACGCCGGAGTCGTTACCTCCGACCGCCCATCATCTTCTCCCTGGCCATCGCAACCGAATTGATGATCTCGTTTGACTTCGCGGTGATCGCTTCGGCCTGTGAGCGGGCACCGAAGTAGTCCGCGTTGGTGATGGCCGTACGAACCTGCTCCAGATTGGTTTCGGCACCGGTCAGGTCGGCCTTCATCATCTCGACGTCGGCGCGGTTGTCCTTGCCGACCGGGGCGGAGGCCAGGACGACCTTGGCACTGTCGACCATGGCAACGGCCGTCGCCAGGGCTTCGTTGGCCGCATTCTTGGCGGCTTCCTTGTTCACGACAGCATCCTGAGAAGCCTTGGCGGCCGCCGTCGAGGAGGCCGCGATCAGGGCATTGGTGCGGTCATACTTGCGGAAAAGGGCGAACTTGCTGGCCTGGGCCTGGATCTCGGCATTGGCAGCGGCCAGCGAGTCGCTGGCGGCGCGCCAAACTTCCGGCGCGTACCTCTCGGCCTCGGCCGTCCGCGCATTGTCGAGGGCGGCCTGGGCAGCGGTCAGCTGATCCTGGGGCACCTTGGCACAAGCAGTTACCATCAGCGTCGTGGCAAGCAGGGCGGTGGCCAGGAGGGCGTTCGTCCGATTGAACTTCATTGGGTCTGTTCTCCTTTCATGGCGGACCCGTCGATGCCGGAGATTCCGACTCGTCGAGGCCCGCTGTCATCAACATCGTGCCGCGGAAATGCCCGCGCGCAATGTGATGAGAGAAACAGGATTCGTGCCAGCTACCTCGCCATCCTAACTTATTACCGGGCAACGATCAACCAATTTGCCTGCCGCCGTTGGGCTGTGTCGAATCACCACCACCGTGTCAAAATCGACACATAAGTTGCTCGTGGCCCCCGGGTCGGTTTGAGGGCCAATTGACAGGGGGACAGGGGGGTCAAAACTGCATTTGGTGGTCGGCACCCGAGGCCGTATCATCCATCCCCTTTGGTCATACCCGGCTCAGGAGAATTTGCGCCCCATGCCCCAGTCTCACCGCGTCGTTCTCATCCCCGGCGATGGTATCGGCCCTGAAATCGCGGCGGCCACATTACAGGTAATCTCGCTGACAGGCGTCTCGATCGAATGGGTCCGGCGGCTGGCGGGCGTCGCCGCCGTCGATGCCGTCGGGAACCCGATTCCCGACGAAACCCTGGAGGCGATCCGGGAGTGTCGCATCGCCTTGAAGGGCCCGCTGACAACACCGGTCGGCGGCGGGTTCCGCAGCGTCAACGTGGCCATCCGACAGGAATTCGACCTCTATGCCAATCTCCGCCCCGCCAGGAACTGGGAGGGAATTCCAGGACACTGGCCGGACACCGACCTCGTCGTCGTGCGCGAAAACACCGAGGGGCTCTATTCGGGCGTCGAGCACTGGGTCGGTCGGAAAAAGGACGCGGCCGAAGTTATCGGCGTATTCACCAGGCCGGCACTGGAACGAATCTGCCGTTTCGCATTCGAGCATGCCAGAAAGAACGGGCGGCGCCGGGTTACGGCGGTGCACAAAGCCAACATCCTCAAGCTGACCAACGGGATGTTTCTGGAAACGGCCAGGACCATTGCGGCGCAGTATCCCGACATTGCCTTTGACGATCGGATCATCGACAACATGTGCCTGCAGCTGGTACGCGACCCGCGGCAGTTTGATGTGATCGTCACCACGAATCTTTTCGGCGACATCCTGTCTGATCTGACCGCGGGTCTGACCGGGGGCCTCGGCATCGCGCCTTCCGCCAACATCGGCGCGACGTCTGCGGTATTCGAGGCGGTGCACGGGTCGGCGCCGGACATTGCCGGCAAGGGGATTGCAAACCCCACCTCGCTCATTCTGTCGGCCTGCCTGATGCTCGACCATCTTGGTGAAGAGGACGCGGCGGCGAAGATCCGGGCCGCCGTGGCGGCCACGTTCGCCGCCCGTGACCGACTGACCGCCGATCTCGAGACGAACCACCCGGCCACGACAGCCGAATTCGTGGAGGCCCTCGCGTCGCGCCTCAAACAATCCTGAAAGACTCGCCGACCGATTGGGAATCGGCCGGTGGTGTTCTACAATTCAAGCCGCCCGACTTTGTGCAAACCCTTTCCGGAGGCACGCTTCACCATGCGCCCCGAATTCCAGAATGAACCGTTCACCGACTTTACGCAGGCACAGAACAAGACCGCGTTCGAGGGTGCCCTGAGTGTCATTGCCGCGAAGAAGGGGATGGAACATCCGCTGGTCATTGGCGGTGAGCGCTTCATCCTTCCCGACAAGATTCGGTCGATCAATCCGGCACGAAAAACCGAGGTGCTCGGCACATTCCAGGCCGCCACGCCGGAACTGGCGGCCAAGGCCGTCCTCGTCGCGGAAACCGCCTTTGCCACCTGGTCGAAGGTGCGGGCCGACACGCGGGCCGGGTACCTCTTTGAGGCCGCGCGGATTCTGCGTGAGCGAAAGCACGAGTTCTCCGCGGCCATGGTGTACGAGGTCGGCAAGTCGTGGGCCGAGGCGGATGCGGACACGGCCGAGGCGATCGACTTCATGGAGTTCTATGCGCGGGAGATGATCCGTTATGCCGGCGACCAGCCGCTGACCCGTGTTCCCGGTGAGAAGAACGAACTCGTGTACGTGCCTCTGGGTGTGGGCGTGGTCATTCCGCCCTGGAATTTTCCACTGGCGATCATGGTCGGCATGTCGACGGCGGCCATCGTGGCCGGAAATACCGTGGTCCTGAAGCCTTCCAGCGACACGCCGTGGGTGGCCTGGATGTTCTTCGAGGTCATGGAGCAGGTTGGCCTGCCGCCCGGGGTGCTCAACTTCGTCACCGGCTCGGGTGGATCGGTCGGCAACGCGCTCGTGACCCATCCCCGGGTCCGGTTCATCACGTTCACCGGTTCGAAGGAAACCGGCCTTCACATCAACCGGCAGGCCGCCGAAACACAACCCGGCCAGATATGGATCAAGCGGGTGGTGGCCGAGATGGGCGGCAAGGACGGCATGATCATCGACCGAGAAACCAATCTTGACGTCGCGGCCGCCGCGGTGTCGGCCGCCGCCTTCGGGTTCCAGGGGCAGAAATGCTCGGCCTGCAGCCGGGTTATCGTGGACGATGCCGTCTATGACCGGTTCATCGAAAAGCTGCTGCCGAACGTGGCGGCACTGTCGGTCGGCCCCACGGATGATCCCGGCAACAACGTGGGGCCCGTGGCCAGTGCCAATGCCTATCGATCGATCATGCAATACATCGAGATCGGCAAGGGTGAAGGAAAGCTCCTGGCCGGCGGAACGGGAAGCGACGCCGACGGTTTTTTCATCCAGCCGACCGTCATCGCGGATGTGGCGCCGCGGGCCCGGATCTCGCTCGAGGAGATCTTCGGACCGGTCCTCGCCATTATCCGGGCGCGTGATTTCGAGGATGCGCTCGGCATCGCCAACAATACGGAATTCGGTCTCACCGGCGCCATCTTCTCCGACGACGAGGCGAAGCTGGCCCGGGCGCGGGACGAATTCCACGTCGGCAATCTGTACCTCAACCGGAAGTGCACGGGGGCGCTGGTTGGCGTGCATCCCTTCGGCGGTTTCAACATGAGCGGCACCGACTCGAAAGCCGGCGGGCGGGACTACCTGCTCCTATTCCTGCAGGCCAAGTGCATCTCGCGACGGATCAGCTGACCGCGCGCGGGCTGGTCACGCTCGCCCTGCTCCTGGGCGGGGCGCCCGAGGTCTTCGCCCGGCCGGAACTGGTAGCGCTCTCTCCCGGCGTGTCCATTCCGGCGACCGAGGTATCCCGGCTGGGACACCCGGCGGTCAATGCCAACGGGACACGCATCGCGTATGTCCATGGCTTTGATCCCGTCGGCATGAATCCGACCGGACGGGCGCGCCTGTTCGCCGAGGACTTGAGTGGATCCAATCGTGTCCAGATCTCGACCGATTACATGGCACGTCCGGAATCTCCGGCCTTCACGATCGATGGCCAGGCGATTTACTTCACGGCGGAGATCGGCACTCCTCCGATTCGGGAACTCTTCCGTGCCCCCGCGGCCGGCGGTCCCGTCCTGCGTCTCACGGATCGCGGAGGGATTGCAGGCGATGCGATCGCCCGCGCCATCCCGATCGGAGGGGGCGGCGCCTGGTTTGCGGTTGGCAGCGACCTTCTGAACGAGGGACTGAACCTGAACGGCGGCCGACGCGTCTTCTATCACGTGGACAATGCCGGCTTGATCACCCGGCGCTCGGACCCGGGTTTTCACCCATCCCGCGAGGCGGAGCTCATGGGTATCTCGGCCGATAACGCCCTGGTGGCCTTCGTTGCCCGGGACCCCGACATGGGGGGGCAGCGCGCCCTTCGCCCCTTCATCCTTACGGTGGCAACCGGGCAGGCGGAGCCGGTCGGACCACCGGTGGGTGCAGACGAAATCGAAGGCGTCTTCTCGCTGATTGGTCAGCGGATCATCATGAGTTCGGATGCCGAGTACCTCGGTTTCGGCGGTGGACGGACGCCGCAGATATTTCGGGCGGACATCGACGGCGGAACCTTGCAGCAACTGACCCAGGCCACCAACAGCGGTGCCGTTCATCCCGGCACCGATTCGGGAGGCAACCTGGTGACGTTCGAGTCGGCCGCCCCGCTGCAAATCGGTGAACCAACCGGCACCCGTCGCGTCTACGTCCTGGGATCAGGGCCGCCGATCCGGCGCCTCGCCAGCGGCTGGCAGCCGGTCATGGCCATCGACGGGTCCCGGATCGTTTTCGTCGCCGATCACGATTCGGTCGGTGACAATGGTGACGGCTCGATCGAGATCTTTTCGGCAACTCCGTCGGGCCAGGATCTCCGACAACACAGCCGGTACGCGGGGGCCACCGCTGACGATCCGGATGTGGCGGCCGACGGCCTGCGGATTGTCTTCTCGGCCACCGGAAACCTGGATGGCGGCAACCCTGACGGTAGCGGGGAAATCTGGGGCATCAACGCCAATGGTGCCGGTCTTGTCCGATTGAGCACGACGCAGGCACCCGAATTCTGTCGTGAGCCTGCTGTCAGCCCGGACGGTCAGTGGGTCGCCTTTTCCAGTGATGCCGACCTGTTGCCAGGCTCGAATTCCGATGGCAACGAGGAAATTTTTCGCATCCGTTTCGACGGCACTGATCTCACTCAGATCACCGACACCGTCGACGGCGCCAATCGTTGCCCGCGGATGAGCACGGACGGACGCCGGATGATTTTCCTCTCGACGGCCGACCTCCTTTCCGGCGCCAGCATGGGACAGGGGCGCGTCGCCTTCTGGCGGGAGGCGACCGGCGTTTTCCAGCTCCTCACCCCCACCTCGGACCGGGCGATCGACGCCCTCTACTTCAGTCACGATGGGACGCGCGTCGCCCTCCTCTCGAATGCATCAATGGACGGGCGCAATCCCTCGCATGCCATTCGCATTTTTGCGGCGGCTACCGACGGAACGCTGTTGCGCGCCATCAATGTACCCGGCGGCATCCAGGCACAGGGCCTGGGCTTCTCCGGCGACGGTGCCTGGTTCGCCGCAGCCGACGCGGCCGGCCAGATCGTCCTTCTCTCCTGGGCCGGCGGGGAGGTCGACACGGTCATGTCGTTGCCGGGCGTCGCCGCCGGCTACCCCTCGGTGAGTCTGGACGGATCACGGGTGTCGTTCGTTTCACTCGGCAGCGGATCCGGCTTTCACTCGGGAGACATCTACCGGATTGACCGCGGCGCGCCGCCCTCGACCGACGGCCTCCTCGATCACTCCCAATCATTGCCGTCGGCGATCCCGGCTCTCTCGGCCAATGGCCAGACCGTGGCGTTCCTGATGACCGGTGTTGACACGCTGAACCCTGACGGCAGCCGCGAAATATTCGCGGCCCGATTGCCCGCGACAGCCGTCACCTGGCTTGAGCTGGCTGCCGTACTGGACGAGGGTGCAATTCGTTTGCGCTGGCGGGCCGCAGCGGATGCCGACCACGCCGGTTTCCGGGTGGCGCGCGCCGCTACGTCATCCGGTCACTGGGATCACCTGAACGGCCCGATTGAGATAATTGGCGATTGGCACGATTACCGCGACCGTCACCCATCCGAAGCAACTCCATGGTATCGGATCGACGCCATCGACCGGCATGGCCGCCTGACCTCGTCGGCGCCGATTCGGGCAAAGGTGGCGGCGGCTCCCACGGCCCTTCGCCTCGCCGTCGGGCCCAACCCTTCCGGGGGCCCGACCTGGATCGAGATTGCCCGAAGTCTGCCCGGTCGGAATCGAATTGACATCCTGTCCGTGGCGGGACGAATG
>JAWXBZ010000023.1:0-30837 GCA_034440375.1 Candidatus Eiseniibacteriota bacterium | reverse complement strand
GGCGGGCCGGGGGGCCGGGCGGGCGGAGACCGGACGGGTAACGTTGTCGGGACTACCCCCGATGGGCTCAGTGTGACGTGCCATAGGTCGCGAGTCTACCCCGGGGATGCGACTTTCGGCCAGTGAGTCGCACGAACGCCGGTGGCATCGGTCCGGGCCGGCCTCAAAATGGGGCAACCCGGCTTTTCGTTGACTATGGGGTCGATCAAGAGCACCATCGCCCTGATCCGCAACCGGACCTCCGGCGGCCGTGAAATCAGGACGGAAGTCGCGCATCAGGACGGAGCCCCGCTTATTCTTCGTTCCGGAAACATCGTGAGGTCGGTCGCCGAATTCGAAGTAGCGCCGGATTCGCAAGTCTGGCGTGAGATAAGGATCTACGATGTCATTGGTCGAAGACGAACGACGATTCCCCTGGCGGGAAATCGCTACGGCTCTGAGCTGGTCCGATGGAGCCCGCTCGATTCGCGAGGCGCTCAGCTGGCAAAGGGGATTTACTTTGCCAGACTCTGGAACGGACGGACGGAGTCGCAGGCAACCCGGCTCATTCTGTTGGAAAGTGGGTCCAAACGATGACCAGCCACCGAATCCTAGTCGCGATCGCGTTGGCCTCGCTCACCGGCTCCGTCACGACGGAGGCCCGCGAGATCATCCTGTATCAGCCGTCAGAGCAGTTGTGACAAGGGATGGTCAACAGGGCGTAGCCATGACCCTCTCCATGGCAGAAAGCCAGCCTGCCACTGCAACGTTGGACGACTCGTTCATTGAGTTCCTGGTCGACAAGCTTCCGACGGACAGGGCCACCACATTTACGGTCTTTTTGTCCGGGACCCTGACGGGCGACGTCGTCGATGTGTCAACGCTGCCGGTCGTCTCGTACTGGGAAATCACGCCGATGGATCATGAGAATGGTCTCGGCGACTACGTTCGACTCTACCTTCCGGCC
Organism: Candidatus Eiseniibacteriota bacterium; assembly: GCA_034440375.1. Lineage (GTDB taxonomy): Bacteria > Eisenbacteria > RBG-16-71-46 > JABDJR01 > JAWXBZ01 > JAWXBZ01. The sequence goes on along the minus strand of JAWXBZ010000023.1, from coordinate 29,891 downwards.
AGTGTCTTTTCATCGGGCCGGACAGGCACCATCTCCCTCGTCGTTCTATCGGACTACGCCAACTTGTCAGACCTTTTGGTCGGACTGGGCGGAGGGCTTCTCATCACGGCAGGTGGTGATCCAGGGGGAGTGGAGTGACTGCTCGCGTTGGAAAACGATCCCGCGTGCGATCGGTAGTCCAGGTTGTGCTGACCCTGGCAACTTCCACGACAAGTGAAGAAATTTGCCAATCCGCACCGCTTGTCGAGGCGTACAGTGAGATCGCAATCAGCAAGCCAACACCACCATATTATCAGGGTCACCAGATGCTGGACTCTAGTCCACAGATTGCGCTTGGCAAAGATGCAATCATAGCGGTCTCGGAGCTTCAAAGCGGGTTTAAACAGTCCGCATGGGTCGTGTCCGGCGATGGGGGCAGAACGTGGAGTGAACCCGCCCTGTTTGAGAGTGAAAGTGAAGTTGTTGGGGAAGATTACGTACGAGGATCACCCTCGGTCGTCAGCGACGGGAGGGGGGGATTTATTGCTGCGGTTCCCTATGTCAGGCGACCTATAGCCGTCACCGCCTTGTACCATGCCACTCCAACTGACAGTGCGTTCAGATGGTCAGGCCCCGAGTTCTCGATGCCTTTTGTGGGCGGCGTGACTGATACCATGCGTTTCCCTGAGTGGCCGGCAATGGCGGTTGATGTGTCTAGCAACGACGTTCACATAATCCATACTCGTGGTGAGAGGGTCCGCGGATCGTCGGTCACTACAGCCCGGATCGTGATCACGAGCAAGATCGATGGAGCTTGGACCAATCCCCAATCGCTGAGCGGCCCGGCGGGCGAGGGGGCGCGGGTCGTTGTCTGTGACGATGGAGTCGTGTTCGTCGTCTGGCATGACATGGAGGGGCGGCAGATCGTGGGTCGGCGCTCGGAGGATCGGGGTCGGACGTTTGGCGAAACTATCGTTTTGGCCGACATCAATGCCAATTTCTCGCTGTCTTTACTGCAATGGCGATCTGGCACTGGCGTTTCCGTCGCTGGCCGTGGACAGGAGCGATGGTCCGCGCCGCGGATGGATGTATGCGGTGTGGCCGGAGGGTGTCGTCGGGACGCTCGAGCCGATCATCGGAGGGGTGACCGAGCGGGAGCCGAATGAGAACCAGGCATCGGCAACGCGCGTCGCCTATGGTCAGTCCTTTTCGGGTAACGCGATATCTCCCGACATCTCCGATGATTCCGATAATTTTTATTTCGAAGGTCGGAGTGGTGACAACATCCAGATGACCGGAGAGATAACCGGGGTGTCGCCCTATTCTCCCTACTCCTACTGTGGCACGAGCCTTCTCCTGGGCTACGGGGGACTTGTTCCCGGGGATTACCTGGGGATCGTCGGCTGCGGTGCCTATGACCAGGGTGGTCGGAGGAATCCACCGCTGCTCCTCACGTTGCCGAAGGACGGCCGATACTTCACGAGCATGTCCTCCGGCGATCGGCACAATATCAGCTACCGCGGCTATCTCCAGCGGCTGGTGCCCTCGCCGACGAGCGTGGCGCGCGATCACCGGGACCTGGTGATGGTGGTGTCCTCCGACGGGGGAAGGAGCTGGTCGGAGAAGCGGTTGGTGAATGATGACCCGATCGGGTTCGAAAACTACCTTCCGGAAGTGGCGGTCGATGGTCTCGGGCGGGTTCACGTCTCCTGGTACGACCGGCGGGATGACCCGGAGTACGGGATCAACTATCACGTCTACTTCGCCACCTCGACCGACGGCGGGGCGACGTTTCTGCCGTCGCGGCGCCTGAGTGAAACGCAGGCGGTAATCACGCGCCCCTACGAAAGCAACCGACTCGGCGATCGCATGGGGTTGGTGGGAACGGAGGAAGGAGTCATCGGGGCCTGGACGTTCACGACGCCGGAGTGGCTTGGGGACAAGAATCAGCACGACATTCATGTGCGGGGAGTGGACGTGCCGACGGGGGCGGGGGTGCTGGATCTGGTCGCGGAGCCGGCCGTGGGGCGGGTGGAACTGTCGTGGCGGGTCGTGGAGCCGGAAGTCATGTCGCATTGTGTCGTTCGCAGGCGGCCTGCGGGTGGGGCCGCCTTTGATTCGGTGGCGACGATCGCCCGGGCGTCCGACTTTCGGGCGGAGCGGTACGCCTTCACGGATACATCCGTATCGGATGGGCTCGAGTATGACTACCAGGTGGATCTGATTCTTGCCAATCGCCGTTCGCGGGTGTCGGAGCCGGTGTCAACCCGGGTGCTTCCCCGGCCGGCCTTGTTGGAATTGCGGCTGGTGGCGTCGGGTGGGGGGGATGCTCCGGTTCAGATCGAGCTGACGTCACCAGTGTCGGGAGCGGCCGACGTGCGCGTGTTCGATGTGCAGGGGTCCATCGTTCGCTCGATGACCGGTGTGGCCGTACAGGCCGGGATGAACAGCCTTTCCTGGGACGGTCGCGATGACAGCGGACATCGACCGGCCGTCGGTGTCTACTTTATGGAGGCTCGCGTGGCGGAGTACCGGGCCTCGTTAAAAATCGTGACGACCGGCCGGTAGCGCTGCGCAGGGCCCATTCGGCCATTGACGCTTGCCGTCGAACGTGGTGCAATCCCGTCGAAGTCCAGACAGGACTTTCCTTTAGGGCGCCGGCCCCAAGCGTCGGTCCCCGCGGCCTTACTCCAGTCCGATCGGCATCCCGTGCCGACGGAGACGACGTCGCCGAGGCTGATGCAACACGATCCAACAGGTGACGCCTTGACGGTTCCGGCCGGTGAGGCGCGGTTCATCGGCATTCCGGGGCCGGGCATCCGGCTGCGTCCCTATCGGCGAGCCGAGGAGGCGGGCCGTGCCGACCATGGCATGCCCTTCATCGGGAATGCGTCCGGCTCGTTGCCGTATCGCTCCTTTCTCATGGGGGGAGCCGTCGGCGACCAGTTGCTGCTGCCGTACGTCACGATCCTGGTCCTGCCCGACGAATACCCCGGGGCAAAGTCCGCTTCCGCAGCGCCCGGCGCCAACAATCGGCAGATCGAGGCAGTCTGGCAGGAGGCCTTCCGCTCCTGGGAGCTGACCGGTGACGACGGTGTGGTCGAACTCGAACGCCGACTGCTCCCCGATGCCGGCCGGATGCCGCGCCATGCACCGGTCACCTTCTGCACGAAGACCGGCGACTACTTCGAGCCGGTCTGTCCCGAGTGCTTTGGCCCCCTGGTCGTCTGCCGCGACGAGGCGCGCCTGCGGGCGGCCGGCCTGCCGGGTTGGGCGGAGACGCTGCATCGGTTCCTCTACTGCGCCTGCTGTGCCGGTTTGGGAGGTACGCCGGTCTTTTACACCTTTTCGCTCCGGCCTCCCGACACGGTGGCGCCCGGCGTCCGGATTCGACGTCGCTCCGAGCTGTATCGCGACATGGCACCCCGCATCACGACCGGAACCAGCGCGCCGGCATCGCCTCATCCCTGTTTCAGCTGCGTGCATCGGGAGAGCTGCTATCCGCCGGGGCGGCAGGTCGTGGATCGGGTGCCAGCCGAGGATCTCCTCGTGCCGCTCTTCTACCACGACACGCCGTTCATCCCGGTTTCGGCTCGCCCGTTTGGATTCGCCGAAGCGGCGGCGCTGATCGGCGGCGCGACGGCGGACGACTTCGGCGATGCCATGGTGGAATCGGCCGCCGGCCTGGCCGGGCCGCAGCACTGGGCCACGCTGGCCGGCCTCCTGGCCGAGCGGGAACAGTTTCTCTTCGCGGGGGATGCCACCGGCCTGTTGTCGCTCGAAGTCTTCTATCTCAAGCTGGCGGCATTCGGCGGGCTGGTGCGTGGCGTCCGATCGCTGCATGCCAACGCGGGGCGCCCGTACCTGAACCTGTCACCGGAGCGGATCAGCGGGCAGTTGTCGCCGGCCGACGGGGCACCCTTGCCGGCCCGCTGGCGGTTGACGCTGGACCTGGCCGACCTCATCACGACGGCGCCGCTCGAATCGATCGAGGCCGAACGCCTCGGGTCGGAACCGGTGGTTCACTCCCTCCCGTTCCCGCTGGCCGAGGCCTACCTGCCGGAGGCAATGCAGCGGATCCCGTCATCCACGCTGTTCATGCGGATGACGCCGAAGGGCGTGACGCTGGAGAAAACCGCGGCGGGGACCGTGCTCGCGCTCCGCGCCGACCTCGTTTCCGACAGTCATGCCGACGGGGATGGCGGGCGCCACGACCTGGTCCGCCTGTCGATCGAATCGTCGGCGGTGGACGGGGGACGACTGCTCCTCGCCGGTCGGCGCCTCGAATCGATCCCGGGCGGCTTCAGCTTCGAGGGGAAGAGCGCACCACTCCCGGACGCCGTCGCGAAATCGCTCGAAGGCCTTAGGGCAGGGGCCGCGGAGGTCGGGATCCATGCCGTCTTCTCGGCGCCGGTGGACGTGGTGAGCCTCGGCATCCTGCTCTTTCGATTCCTCCTGGCGAACGACCAGCAGGATGTGGCCGCGCTGGACCGGTCGGCGCTCGAACGGCTCGCCGCGCAGGTGGCCGGAGACGACCGCCCGGAGAACCGGGCGCCCGTGGATGCCGATCGGCAGTACCGCACGCGGTTGGCCCGCGCGGTGGCCGGCGAGTCGATCCAGGCCGGGGCGGACCAGGTGCTTTATCGTGCCGCCGATCGGGCGCTGGCACCCGCCGCCACGCCGCCATCCCTCTGGCAGGATGCGCTGGTCCTCGCGCTGCGCATGGGGAGCAATCGCCCCGGGTTCAGCATCTGCGACCGGCTGGACGAGTGGGATCCCGCTCGACTGTCCGCGCCGCTCGACGGGGTTCTGGAAGAACTGGCGATCCTGGCCGAGCGGGCCCGGGGGGCGCTGATCGGGTCGGGCGGCCGCAACGGCCTGCTGCAGCAGGTGTGCGACGACTTCCTCGTCGATCTCGAGGAGGCGCGCACCGTGAGCGGCGGTTCCGCGGACGAGGGTAACGATCGGACCGTGGTGGCTGTAATGAGGAAGAAGTCGTGAGCACGGGGAGCGAGACCCGGCGGAATCGAGTTTTCCGCGGCGCCCGTGTCGGCCCGGCCGAAACCGCACGGAGGCTGCGCGTGGCGCTGGTCTCGCCGGAATACCGGACCGAGAATCAGCGAAAGGCATCGCTGCGCAAGATCCTGCACGAATCGGTGGCTGGACTCGACGCGTTGGCGGCCCGCGTTTACGTGGATGAACTCCGAGCCCGCTTTCCAGACCGCGTCTATGAGGCGACGAACCGCCTCCTCGAATCGGAATCGAGCCGCAAGGAACTTGAGGCGCGGGCCGAGAGCCTTGCCATGGAACGCGACAATCTGAAAGCCCGCATGCGCGCCGCCGAGGTGCTGCTGGCGGGTATCCTCGACAACACGGGTGGGTCGAAGGGGGCGGCGGCCGACGGACTCCTCGGCACCCTGATGGATGCCGACGGCATTCGGCGGCTGACGCCGGCCATCGTCCGGCTGATGGCGTTCGTCCAGGCTCAGGAAACGGCCATGACCGGTGTCGACGAAACGCTGGGTCGCGCGGCCGGTGCCGTGCCTTCCGTGGCCGATCTTCTCCGGAAGCTGGCGAAAGGGGAGGGGAGCCCCGAGACGGTGGTCGCCGAGCTGGAGCGGCGGCTCGGCGCGATGACGAGGCTCCCGGCCGCCCTGCTGGCCGGCCTCGCGCAATCATGGAAGGCCGGCACACAGGGGGTCCTCGAAGAACTCGATCCCCGAAAGATCGAAGCCGCGGTGCCGAAACGCCTTCCGGGCCTCCGCGAGGCGGCGGTGCTCAAGGAGCAGCGCCGACGCTATGAACAGTTCTGGGATGAACTTGACAAGAATGTGGAACACTACTATCGCGATGTGTTCCGACGCATCTACGTGGAAAAAATGGAGGGACGATCGTGAGAATTTCCTTTTGGCAACGTTCGGCGGCTTCCTGGTTGCTGTCGGCTGGCATGGGGCTCATGACCCTCCTGCTCTCCGGCTGTTTCGGATGTGGCGGCGATTCCTACATCCGCGCGGATCTGGAACGAGGCGCGGACCAGAAGCAGCCGGCATGGGTCGGCATCTACTACCTGAGCCAGGAATCGGCCATCGACGCCTTCGAAGCGAGCGACCTGGTCAGTCGCAGCAAGGCCGAGGAAAAGCTGGCCGGCGTGGCCGGCATCGTCATGAAGGAGATCAACCCGGTCTATCCCGACGAGCCGGTCGTGATTCTCAAGGAGGCCCCTGATGAGTCGATCCGCTGGATCGTGCTGGTGGCCAACCTGAAAGGCGGCGCCTGCACGCGCCAGAAGCTGCCGGTCAAGAAGGGGCAGACGCTGAAACTCAAGGTGACAGTCGAGGAGTCGTGCCTCGTCATCAAGAAGGATTGAGGAAGGATCAATGAGCCGTTTTCACCGCATTCTCTGGAGTGAGGGGCAATTCCTGCTGCCCCAGCACTTTCAGCAATGGGATCTGTTTCAGGAGTCGGAGAATGCCGGTGCCCGGCGATTGACGCAGGTGTGGCCGTGGGGAATTCACGACCTGTCCCTGGACAGCGAGATGCTGGCGCGGGGCACCTTTCGGCTCCTCACGCTGTCAGCAATGCTGCCGGGCGGTGCGCGCATCGAAGCCCCCGACATCGATCCGTTGCCGGCCTCGATTTCGTTCAAGGACACCTTCGACGGTCGCGCCGAGTCGATGGATATCTTCCTTGGACTGCCGTTGCGCCGAAACGGCTGGGCCAACTGCCTGCTGCCCGGCGAGTCGGGCGATGCCGCCGGCGAGGTCCGTTATGTGGCCCGGCCGGTCACCGTTCCGGATGAGAACAGCGGAAAGAACGATCGGCCGATCCTGCGCGCGGACCAGAACCTCCGGTTACTTCAGTCGAGCGATCAGCGAGACAATTTTGAGACCCTGCCGCTGGCGCGAATCGTCCGGAGTTCCTCCGGCGGGTACCAGCTCCACGCGGACTTCGTGCCGCCGCTGCTGAACATCAAGGCGTCCGCGGTGGTGACCGAAATGGTCCGCGGCCTCGTGGAACGGCTGTCGGCGCGTTCCTCCGAACTGGGTGCCCGCTTCACGGAAGCCGGCTCCGATGCCCGCGATGTCACCAACGCCAATCTCCGGGCCTTCATGAATTTCTTTGTCGTCAACGGGGCCATACCGCCCCTGGCACACTTCCGCAGCGCTCCATTGGTGCATCCGGAAACGCTGCACCGATTCCTGGCCGCGCTGGCCGGTCAGTTGGCCACGTTCAACGCCCGGCGCCTTCATCCGCGCGACCTGCCCGACTACGACCACTTCGAGCCAGGCCCGGTGATGAAGACGCTCGAACGGATCCTGCTCGACCTCCTGGAACTCGAGGTGTCGCAGGGTTACGAGGTGATTCCGCTGGTGCCGGCAGGTGAAGGCCGCGTCAATGCCCGCATTCCGCGTGCCACGTTCTTCGAGCCGGGAGCCGCGTTGATCCTGACGGTCGGCGGGGAGAGTCTCGGCGAGGCCGACGTTTCCGGAGGCGTGCGCCGACTGGTGGTGGCCTCGCAGGACAAGATCCAGCAGAAGCTCAACAATCGCCTGCCGGGCCTCGCGCTCCACCCGCTGCCGGTGCCGCCGCCGGCCATTCCCAGGCGGCGCAACACCTGGTACTTCCAGCTTGATTCCCGCGGCGCCGACTGGGAGGCGATTCGGGCGGCCCTGAACCTGGCCATTGATATTCCCACCGAACTGCAGGCGGCGCAGATCGAGTTGCTCGGCCTTGAGGCCCGTTCATGACGGCGCTTCTGGCGAAGAAGAAAGCCCCGGCCGTTCCGGCGGCGCCAAGGGCAGCCCGCCTCGAGGTGGCACCGCGCCTGGCCGACGCCGCCGGGTCACTCCTCTCCCTGATTCTGCTGCTGCGTCGATCGACGGATCTGGATCAGTTCAAGGAACTCCGCCTGACCGTGGAGCGGCTGATCGGCGATTTTCGTGCCAGGGCGCGCGACCAGGGCGCCTCGGGTACCGATGTGGATGACGCCACCTATGCCCTCGCCGCCACCATCGATGAGATTCTCCTCAACGCACGATTTGCCGGCCGCGACGCCTGGGAGCGCGACACCCTGGCCAGGACCTGGTGCCAGGATGAATTCGTGGGCATCGGCTTCTTCGACAAGCTGAACCAGATCCGGAGAGGCGGAACGGCGCGTCCCGAAGCGCTCGAAGTGTTCTATTACTGCCTTGTTGCCGGTTTCCAGGGAAAGTTGGTCGAGGAGCCCGCCCAGTTGCACAAGCTGGTGGAGGACCTGGCGCCGGAGTTGTCGGCCCCGATCAAGATCCTCTCGCCGGAAGGACAGCTGGCCGAGAGCGAAGGGGCCGTGAACCGGCTCCGCGCATTCCCCTGGCCGGCCGTCGTGATCACCGCGATTTTCCTGCCGCTCCTCGTGATGCTCCTGGCCTACGGGGTCATCGACCGGAATCGCGACAGCATCCTGAACGCGCTGGCGGGGCACTGAACATGTTCATGAGCCTGGTCATGCGAACCCTGCTGCCGTTCGGCCTGCCGATCGTTCTGATCCTGTCGGTTTTTTTCCTGGCCCGACCGCGGGTCCCCTTCCTCGCCAAATTGCCACCCTGGATTTTCTGGGTTCTCGTCCTCGGGCTGCTGCTGATCTGGGCCATTGTCATCCTCTGGAGCTGGCTGGCGGCGCGGCGCCGCGCGAAGGCGATCGAGCAGGGGTTGCTGAAGCAGGCGCAGTGGGGCGTCGAGAACGCCGCGCCCGCCCGCCGCGGCGACCTGGAGGAAATCCGGAAGAGCCTCCTCGAGGCGATGGCCACGCTGAACAATTCGCCCCAGGGGAAGCGGGCGCTCTACGACCTCCCCTGGTACCTGGTCATCGGACCACCCGGCATCGGCAAGACGACGCTGATCGTCAACTCGGGGCTCAACTTTCCAGGCCTCACCGCGGCCAAGCGGATGCGCGGAACCGGCGGCACGCGCCAGTGGGATTTCTGGTTTTCCACCGACGCCATCCTGCTCGACACGGCCGGCCGCTACGCGCTGAGTGAAGACCGGACCGAGGCTGAATCCGAATGGTTCGGCTGCCTCGAGCTATTGCGCAAGAACCGGCCGAAGGGTCCGATCAACGGCTTGATCCTCGGCTACAGCGCGGAATCGCTGGGGCAGCTGGACGAGAACCAGCTCGTTCACGAGGCGCGCGAGCTGCGCCAGCGTCTCGACGAGATGATGGAGAAGCTTCACTGGTCGTTCCCGGTCTATGTCCTCTTTACCAAGTGCGACCTGATCTCCGGCTTCGTCGAATTCTTCTCCAGCCTCTCGCCGGCCGAACGGCAACAGGTCTGGGGCACCGCCTACGCGGTCGAGGGGCCGGCGGGGCAGCCGGTCGGTGATCGGTTTCGGGCCGGCTTCGCGGCCCTGGTGCGCCGGCTCCGGGAGTACCGCATCCGGCGCATGGGGCGCCTCGAGCAGGGGGATTCCTGGGGGCGCGCCTTCCTCTTTCCCGAGGAGTTCGCGGCGCTCGAAAACCGGGCCCACCTCTTCATCGAAACGCTCTTCGAGGTGAACCCGTTCAAGAAGGACATGCCGATCTTCCGCGGCGTCTACTTTTCGAGCGGCCGCCAGATGGGACGCCCGTTCGACATGATCATCAGCCAGATCCAGTCGATGCTCGGCGGTTCCCGCGTCGTGGCCGAAGTGCAGCCGGAGAAGGAAGACGCCTTCTTCGTGCGCGACCTCTTCACAAAGGTCCTGAAGGGGGATCGGGAGCTGATCGGCAAGACGGATGCCGCCCGGCGCAAGTACCACCGGTTCTCGTTTGCCGCGTCGACCGGCCTGTTGGCACTCTCGCTCCTGTCGAGCGCCTGGATCGTCGGCTCGTGCGTTCGCCTGGGAGGGCGGATGGGAGCCACCAAAAATGCCGTGACCGCGCTGCCGGCCGGTGGTGGGGCCGCCGATGCCGACCTCCTCGTTCGGCTCGACGGGATCCGCGTGTCGGCCCGCCGCGGGTGGCAGGCCTTTCCCCTTGTCGTGGCCAACAGCGTGCGGGATTCGGCCTTGTCGGTCTACTCGCGCGTGTCACGGAACCAGGTGCTCGTCCCGATCGAGCAGGACATCGCCCGGGACCTGGCCACGCCCTTCGATCTCGATGCCGACCGCGTCCGCCGGGCGCTGACTGCGGAACTGATGCTCCTCGATCCGGACAATGCAAAAGAATTCGGCACACCGGAGGAACTGGCCGCCATCCTGGCCGACTACGGCTTCACCGGGAACGAGGCGAAGGCCATGGGACCGCTCACCGGCATCGTCGAGGAATACCTCGGTTCGAAACAGCCGTTGCGCAGTTTCGAAAGCCGGCGCAACGATCTCGTGACCGGCGGGCGCCGCCTGGCCGAGACGCACCGCCCGGACGCGATGCTCGATGGTCTCATCGCCGCGGCCAGCCGCGGCTGCAAGGATCTCCGCCTGGAAGACCTGTCGAACAACGGTCGCGTGCTTTCGGCACCGGAATCGGCGCGAATCCGTGCGGCGTTCACCAAGGCCGGATTCGAGGGGTGCGTGAGCACCAGCCTGAAGGATCTCAAGAGCACGCTCGAGAAGGATCGGAAGATGCTGACTCGGATCGGCGTGGCTACGAGCGGACCACCGCCATCCACCGACCAGGTCTTTGACCTCTACACGGAGGAGTACCCGCGCGAATGGGCCGACTTCATCGAGGTCGTTCGACTCCCGGCGGTGAACGACTGCGCCGAGTTCGAGCCCCTGCTCAAGAAGTTGCGCCAGCGCAACGGATCGGCGCTGATCGGCCTCCTGGAATCGGCGGCCGCCGCGGCGAAGCTCGACGAGAAGCTGTCCGAGAGCGTCTTCCCGGGGCGCGTTCGGAAGATCAACGACGCCATGGAGCCCTTGATCACCTTCGCCGTGGCCGAAAAGGACAAGCCCTCGCCGGCTGATGAGTATGCGGACCTCCTGGGCGACCTCTATCGCGATGTCCAGGCATGCGCGGAGGACCCGGCGAAGGAGACGGCCAAGGGGGCGCTGAAGGACGCCCAGGACTGGGTGGACCAGTTCTCCGATCGCGAACGGGCCAATGCGGTGGCAACCGGCATGGCCGCGCTACTGTACGCGCCGACCAACGTCTCGGCGGGCGTCCTGAAGGGCTCCTTCATCGATGCGGTCGCCAAGGACGCCAAGGGGAAGTTCGACGCCGAGGCTGCCGAACCGGTCAAGGAACGGCTGGCCAATCGTTACCCCTTCGGCGGCAGTCCTGAAAACCCGGCCGTTTTTGACGACGTCCTCAGTCTCCTCAAACCGGACGGCCTCATTGAGTCGGCGGCAGCCGAGGCCCGGCGGTCCGGGCAGACACTCAGTGGAGCGATGGACTCGTTCCTCTCCCGGCTTTCCAAGGTTCGCACCGGTGTGCGGATGACCGGCGACGAGCTCAAGTCGGTGATGACCTGGAAGCGCCTCTCGGTCACGGCCGTCGAAGGGAACGACACGGGTGAGGCCAACCTCTCCCGGGTCGACCAGGTCGATGTCATCGTCAGCGGCGCGAAGCAGAGCTTCCAGTCCGACGGCGATGAGGCCACGATCGAATGGTCAAGCAGTGCCACCTCAACCGATTGCGGGATTGAACTCAAGTACACCCGGAAGAACCAGACCGTCGACGCGCTCCGCTTCGACTCCCCATGGGCCATCGCGGAGCTGTTTGACAAGGGGAAAACCGGCGGGGGGGGCGGAGCAACCGTCGTCACCTGGCAGTTGCCGGAATCGGGACTGGAAGTCCAGTTCGAGGTGTCGATGCGCGGCGGCGCCGAGTGTCCGTTCGTTCGCGGCTCGTCGTTCCGCAAGCTCCCGGGGGCTCTCCCCGACAACATCCTCTCCGGGCCGTAGCGAAAACGCCATGGCTCTCCGCATCGAGCGCTTCGGGTGTTTCGGCAAGCTCCCGGTCAGCCGCGAATTCCTGGTTGACGATCCGCGTCGCCTGTCGGAGTCGGGATTTGATCGCTGGGTCGGGGAGGGGCTTGGGCTGGCCAAGGCCCGCTTCGGCCCCCGCGCCGATCGATTGGTGGCGGAATTTCCGGCCTGGCGCTTCCTCTGGAATTGCGGTCGCTCGCACAAATGGCTCCACGGTCTCATGGTGGCCGGTGAGGATGGCGCCGGCCGCCGTCATCCCTTCACGATCCTGGCCTGGTGCGAGTCGCTCGGGCCATTGACCGGCGCCACGCTTCTCGCGCTGGATGATCTGACACCGATCATGGAACGGCTGCTCCAGACGTGCCGCGAGGCCGGCACGCCGGCCGGGGCCCTGGAAGCCGTACGCCGGGAGCCTGCCCCGCCGTCGCCCGACGAGCAAGTGAGCGAGGCCGCCTTGAATCGCTGGCTGCAATCCACGCGCGCCGAGGATTTTTGGGGCGCTGTTTTCGGGGGAACCGACGCCGCGCGCGGGCGAGTGGTGCTGTCGAATCTCGAGGAGTCGACGGCGCCGCTTCGTGGCCGCGATCCTTCCGGTACCCGCTACGGACTCGCCATGCCACTGCCGGTTGCTGTTGCGAATCGAGCGGAAGGGGCGGGAGCGACCACCACGCCGTCCGTCACGACCACCCCGGCCGCCGCCTTCTGGCTGGACATGCTGAATCGCGAGCTGGGACGGCCGCTGGAATCGGGCGCCATCTTCTGGCGGGCCGGCAGCGAAGGACCGGCGGCCGAAGTGCTGGTCTTCTTCAGCCAGCCTTCGGGTCCGCAGTGGGCGGCGCTGATCGACCCCGATGTCGAACTGGAATCACTGAGCGTCCTGAAGCGAACGTATCCCGGGTTCACCCGCGAGCAGCTGTCACCGGCCATGGCGCGCCGGGTGACGCGCCCGGATGCCCGGCTGTCCGATTATCTCGATGGGAAGGAGTCCTTCAGCCATGAATGACGAAACCAAGAGTCCGTCCGGCGACGAACTATCCTGGACGCCGCTGCGACTGGTCGTCGTGGCGCCACTGGCCGGGCATAACCCCGCACGTCCCGGGGGGCCGATGCGTGTCGCGGCGGACGATCTGGACGGCGCCGTCGAGCGGGTGGCCCCGAGCCTGTCGATCAAGATTGCCGGCGCCCCGCTCTCGCTGGAATTCCGGAAGCGGCGGGATTTCGAACCGAAGGAGATCTGGGCCCAGGCGGCGCCACAGCTCACGGCGGGAGGCGCCCTCAAGGGGTCGCCGGATGATCGAGCGCTCTGCACGCCGTTGCTCGATGCCATCGTTCATCATCCGGATTTCGCGAAGCTCGAATCCGCATGGTTGGGGCTCGCCTACCTGGCCAAACGGGGCGAGGCCGGCATTGGCCGGCTGGTGCCGCTGCAACTGGATGCCCTGGTCACGGGAATCGGCGAGGAGTGGGCGGATCGCTATCGTGCCCAGATCTTTGATCCGGATTACGAGGGGACATCGGATGTGGCCGCCTCGGCCCTGCTGATCGACCAGGAATTTGATCATCAGATGGCCTCCATCGAGCGGCTTCATCTCCTCGGCGAACTTGCCGCGGCGATCCAGACGCCGGTAGCGGCCTCGGTCGGCCCGGCCATGTTCGGCCTCAAGAACCTGGCGCACCTGCCGTCGCTTCCCGACCTGGCTACCAAGACGTTTGGCGGCCCGTGGGCCGGCTGGAATCTCTTTCAGCGCGAGAACGCCGCGCGCTGGGTAAGCCTTTCGGTCAACCGGTTCCTCCTCCGCGCGCCCTACGGTGGCGGAGGATCCGACGCCTTCTACAATGAAACCGTCGATCCGGCCCATCCCGAGTGGCTGGCGTGGGGAAGCCCCATCTGGGCACTCGGCGTGAGCCTGGCCGCCAGCTATTCCCAGCACGGCCATTGCGCTGCGGCCGACGGCCTGTCCGGCACCGGCGGGCACCGCGATCTGCCGACCCGTGAACTGCAGCAGGGGCCAATGACCAGGGTTGTGGTGCCGACGGAGGTCATCCTGCCGGACGAAAAGGCGTGGGATCTTTGCCGGGCCGGCTTCACGCCGCTGGTTGGGCAACAGAACGGCGATATCGCCTATTTCCCATTCCTCGCCACCACTTACCGCCACGCCCCCGGAAGCGTGACGCTGGACCAGGCACTGACCTACCAGCTCTATGCCGGACAGGTATCGCACCGGCTGCTGGATTTGTCCGGGCGCCTGCCGGCCGGGGACCCGACCGAGGTCTGTCGATGGCTCGAGCACCAGCTGTTCGCCGAGCTGTCACCCTTCGTCGGCGATGCCCCGGGTACGCATGTACTGGCCACGCCAATCCAGCTGCCCGACGGGCGCGTGGCGGCCGCGGTCAAGATCACGCCGACGTTCAAGATCCAGGAAAAGCCGCTCGAGTTCGAAGTTCAGCTGCCGCTGCGCTAGGGCGAGTCAGGCTTCGGATGGCGGGGCGGGCGGGGCGGAGGCCACCGGCGAGATGCCGGCGGGCGGCGGGTCGTTCGGCGTGTTCATGGCCCAGTCGGGTGGTGGCCCGCCTGCGATCCGCATGAAATGCTGAAATATTTCGAGGCCAGGCCAGCGCTGTTCGCGCCACTCCTCATGCTCCGCCGCGAAACGTGGCGCCAGCGGCAGCGGAACCAGGATAGGCGGTTCGCCGAGCAGCTCGGAGGTCAGCCAGGACAGGCTGGCCGAGAGCGGCAGCGGCATCGGCACCTTGTCGATCCCGGCGGCAAAGGGGTTATCGCAGAGACGCCGATCCGACGTGACACTGTACTCGCGACAGGCCACCGGGCGCTCGGGGTGGATGGAACACGATTCGTCGATGAGGAAGGGACAGGCCATCTGCATCTCGAAGTAGGCCTGATTCAGGGAGCGGAAGGGATCGCCGCCAACACGCATGTCGAGCAGCGGCTCGACCATCCCGCGCCCGTCGAGAGTCGAGTCGATGGCCGTAAAGCGGCTGATGGTGGCGGCCCGTCGGATCGGATCCTGCCCATCGACCCGGTCCATGAGGTAGAAGACCTCGGGGATCGACAGGGGAACCAACTGGCGGCAGCAGGCGCCGCACCCCTTGCAGCACGAGACCGGCTTTCCCAATCGGGCCGACTTCTGATTGGCCCGGCCGGCCAGGACGCTGGTGAGCTCGAGCGCCGAGGGGACCATTTCGGCCAGCGACATCGGGCCGGTATCGATTCGGACCTGACCGCGCAGCGGGCCGTCCGGGGTGCCGAGTTCAACCCCCAGGACGGCCCAATTGCGATTCTCTTGACTCAGCCCGCGCGCCAATCATCGGTGTGCGTGATACCGCCATCTTCCCAGGTCCAGGTGATCTTGTTGTAGCTGAACGAGACATCCTCGAGATGGGAGTATTCACGCTTGGTCGGATCACTGATGATCGGAAACCACTGCCGGATGCTCGACACGACGGCACCTTCCAGCTTGGTCGTGAAGTAGTGTTCCTGACCGCCGCCGCCGGCCTGCACGACGCGGAACCACTTCACGGTGACATCGCTCAGCTGCTCGTTCTTGGTCAGCGCCATGTACAGCTTCGGCGATGCCTTGTCGATGCGCTTGGTGATGGTGAGGGGCAGGTGGATGCGGCGGCCGCTGGCAAGGCCGGTGGCCTGGTCACGTGGGCTGGTGACCTCGTGCGTGAGTGACAGGACCAGGCTTGAGCCTTCCTTGCCGGCCTGATCGTCCTCACCGGCCCACGAGCCGAATCCTTCCATTTTCCCCTGAGTGACGCCTGTGTACCAGATATAAATTGGGTTTGGCATGCTGGCTCCTCACGGTGCGGGAGTCTTTGTTACCGTGCGCCCTGAGCATTTCAGGTTCGACGTTGCCGGGGTTGCAACGGTTTGGATGGACCCGGCGATCGGAACTTAAGCTGATTCGACTAGCGTGTCAATTGAATCGGTCGGACGTGTGGCCGGGCGTACGGCGCCCCCGGCCGGCCGCCTCAAAAGCTGTAGTCAAATCCGATCAGGGGGGTAAATTCGTCCGTAAGCCCGTCACTGGTCAGGGGGAAAACGCCGTTCAGGGAGATGAGCAGCGTCCGGGCCAGGTTGATCTTGATCCCGATGGCCGCGTCCAGCGTGGATCGGCTCTCCCCGGGGGTGTACGTGGTCCGCTCGAAGGTTCCTTCCACGATGTTCGGCGGCCCCGTGGGGCTGGTGTTGGCCGAAAGGGTGACTTCCTCGACCGCGACGCTCCGGACATCGGACTGGGTGAGTCCCAGAATTTCACCGGAAAGAGTGATCTTGGGATCGAGCACCAGGTCGGCGCCGAGCCGGTAGGTCAGTTCGTCCGGGAGTCCCTTCCCGTTGGCCTGGTAGCCCAGGTTCACGTGGGGCGCCAGGACGTCGCTGTTCAGCGTGCCGACGAAGGTCACCCGCCCACCGAGCGCTCCGACACCCAGCAGATTGTCCTCGTCGCCGGTGGGGAGGCGAACCTCCCCCAGGAGCGCCGCCAGTGCCCGGCCGTCGGTCAGGCGGTACTTGGCCCGGATCTGGATGTCGCCGACACCGTTTGCGCTGGCGCCGGTCTGGGTGGTCTGGACACCCGTACCGTTGGGAAAGGCGTGGGTGTCGGGCGCGGTACCGCCGGTGGCCAGACGCTCGACATGGCTGTCGACCCGGACGTCCATGCTGACGTCGACCGCCGGGACCACGAGACCTACGTCGAAGCGGTCGGTGACGCCGAAGGTGGTGACGAGCGCCGTGACGCTGCTCTCGATGTTCACGAAGACATCGGCGGCGACGACATCCCCCTCGAAGAAGAACTGTGTGTTGTTGCCGTCGTTGTTCGAGTCGAGATGTTGGAAGACGAACTGGAGACCGTCGCCCCGCAGGTCAATTTCATCGATTTCGTCGAAGGTGAATCGACTGTAATTGACGCCGAAGTTGATCTTTCCCTGGCCTACATTGAAGGCGCGCTCGGTGTACACCGGGCCGAAGCTGCGCGTGGGCCGGTTGAATACGCCCAGGTTGGCGTCGTACTCGTACGCGAATCCGCCGGCGGAGGAGGAGAGGGGAAAGGCCGAAAGCTGGTAGGCGATTTCCGAATTGATCTGGTCGACGGCGTCGAACTGATCAACCCCCGAGTTGAAGTGGGCCGAGTGATCGGTTCCCACCGCGGGTGGGGCCAGCGAAACCCCTCGCCGCAGGAAGTCCGGCAGGAGATCACGGAGATTGAGGCTCTGGGCCCGGGCAGAGGTGGGGGAGAGAAGGAGCCCGAAACCGAGCAGGGAGCCGAGAAATATTGACCGCATGACGCCTCCGTTGGAAGCCTGTGGCAAAATTTTCTAAATGGACGGCGCATCTTGGCACTTGCCTTCCCGGCCGTCAAATGAAGTGCTTCGAATTCGTTGACAATCCGCCGTCCCCTCCTGATACTGGCGCCGTGAACCCCCTTCCTCGCATTGCCTCCCGGCTGCTTGCCGCAATGGCGCTCCTGTTGCTGATTGTTCTGGCTGCCTGCGAGAACGACGTGTTCGGTCCGACGTCATCGGATGCCGAGCCGACCTGCCAGGTTCGGGAGGCCGCCATCGACTTCGACGCCATGACAGTCGGCCAGACGTCGACCGAAAAGACATTCTTTATCCGCAACACGGGCGGCGGGACGCTCGGCGGCCAGGTGGCCCTCGACGCCGGCGCCTTCGAAATCGTTTCGGGAGGTGGGGCCTTTTCACTGGCCCCGGGTCAGCTCCGGCGGGTGGGTGTCCGTTTCCGCCCGGGAACTCCGGGTGATCACGCCGCTCAAATCCGACTCGGCACCGCCTGCCGCTTTGTCGCACTCACCGGCCGTGCCACCCCCGGTGATGCCTGCCTTGTCTCGCCCGGGACACTCGACTTCGGAACGGTCGAGGTCGGTGGCACCGCCGTTGAACGGACATTCACGATGACGAACACCGGCCCGACAGCGTACTCCGGTTTCGTCGAGGCCCCGTGCGGCTCCTTCAATATTGTGTCGGGCGGGGGCCTCTACACGCTGGCCCCCAGCCAGAGCCGCGAGGTCAGGGTCCGCTTTGCTCCGACCGGAGCCGGGAATGAAACCTGTCTGATCGAGACCGGCGCCGCGGCCTGTCTCGATGTCACGGCGGTTGGCCTGGCCACCAATCCGGCCGTCTGCGAGGTCGTGCCGGCCATGCTCACCTTTGGTTCCGTCTGCCCCGGTGCGGGCACCGAGCGGTCGGTGACCCTCCGCAATCCGGGGACGACCGCTTTCTCGGGCAGCGTTGCCGTGAGCGGGGCTGATTTCACGCTGACGGCGGGGGCCGGTCCGTATACGCTTGGCGCCAACGAGACCCGCATGGTGATGGTGCGTTACGCGCCCCTGGCTCAGGGAAGCGGGAGCGGCACGTTGTCGTTTGGCATCACGACCTGTGCGCCGGTCGGGCTGTCGGGGGAGGCCGGGACGCCGGTCGTGTGTCAACTCAGCACCTCGCTGCTTGACTTGGGCTCGGTGCCGCAGGGGGAGTCGGCCACTGCCGCGTTTTCAATCAACAACGCCGGCTGCGGCACGGCTTCGGGCTTCGTATCGGCTGGCTGCCAGACATTTGAAGTGATCGAAGGGGGCGGCGCCTGGACGCTTCCCAGCGGTGAGTCGCGGGTGGTCCGCGTTCGTTTCACGCCAAACACCGCCGGCTCCGTGTCGTGCTCCCTCGATATCGGCGGCGGCTGCGCACCGCTGTCACTGGCTGGCCGGGGATTCGCCGTGCCGGTCTGCGTGATCACCCCGGAACTCCTCGATTTCGGCACCGTGACACCGAACCAGAGTCGGACACTCCAATTCACGATTCGAAACGATGGCGGCGGGGTCCTCTCCGGAAGTGTGGCCACTGGTTGCAATGCCTTCACCGTGACCAATAACAGCGGACCCTACTCGCTCGCTGCGGGGGTGTCGCGAACGGTCACGGTCCGCTTCCTGCCGCCGAACGCGGGGGAGCGCAGCTGCCTGCTCAGCCTGGGGAGCACGGATTGCCCCGGAATCACGCTCGCCGGCGTCGGTGATGCCCTGCCGCTTTGCTCGCTCTCGCCGTCCGTGCTCCAGTTCGGCGGCGTTACGGTCAATACGTCTGCCGAAAAGTCCTTTGTCGTCACCAATATCGGCGGTGGCGTGCTTTCCGGCACCATCTCCGAAAATTGCAACGATTTCGAGGTCATCGAAGGGACCGGCCCCTACGGTCTGAGCGGGGGGGAGAGTCTGAAGGTCACCGTCCGCTTCCGACCCACCCTTCAGGCCCTCCGCACCTGCGGCATCGGGCTCGGCAGCGTCAACTGCAACAATGTGGCGGCCTCGGGAAACGGCACTGCCGCCAGCCTCTGCCGCGTCCTGCCGACCAGTCTTGATTTCGGCACGGTGTTCATCGGTCAATCGGCCGACCGAAGCTTTACCCTGACAAACCTGGGCGGAACGACCATCAGCGGAGTGCTCGCCGAGATGTGCGCTGATTTCACGATAATCTCCGGCGGTGGCCCATTCACCCTGGCTCCCGGAGTGGGGATGATGGTCACGGTTAGATTCACCCCGTCGGGCACCGGCTCCAGGCTCTGCGACATCGATACGGGCACCAGTGACTGTCCACCGATTCCCGCGTCAGCCTTCGGAGATGTCGAGCCAGCCTGCCAGCTGTCGGCCACCGCCATCGACTTCGGCACCGTCACGGTCGGCGGGTCGGTGGATCGGATGCTGACCATTACCAACAGCGGCGGTGGTACGCTGACCGGCACCCTGATCGAGGACTGCAATGATTTTCAAATCGTGACCGGCGGTGGGTCGTTCAGCCTGCCGGCCGGGCTGACGCGCACGGCCACGATTCGATTCCGTCCGCTCACGGCCGGCACCAAGTTGTGCCCCCTGGTCACCGGCAGCGAGCGCTGCGGAACGATCACATTGAGCGGCGTGGCTGACCCCATGCCAGCCTGCGGATTGTCGACGACGCTGCTCAGTTTTCCGCTGACGCCGGTGGGCGCCTCGTCGGAAATCAGCTTCACCCTTTCGAATACCGGCGGCGGCATGCTCGATGGCACGATCAGCTCCCCCTGTGCGGAGTTCACGATCGTATCGGGGGGCGGCAGCTACTCTCTCGCCGCCGGGGTTGTCCGACCGATAACCGTCCGATTCACGCCCGCCGCCGCGGGCAATCGTTTCTGCACGATCGAGACCGGCACGACACGATGCGCCGATCTGCCGGCACAGGGGCAGGGGGATCCGCCCCCCGAGTGCCGCATCTCGCCGCCTGACCTCGCCTTCGGCAGCGTTGGCATCAACCTGACCGCTGAGAGCTCTTTCGACATCACCAATACCGGCGGTGGCACGCTGGCCGGCATCCCGTCGATCAATTGCCCCGACTTCACGATCGTGGGGGGCGGCATCCCTTATGGCCTGACAGCGGGGCAATCGCACACGGTCATCGTCCGATTCCAGCCCACCAGCGTCGGCGCCAAAAATTGCTCGATCGAGACGGGATCGGCGCTTTGCGCCGACATCATGGCCACCGGCACCGGCGAAACCCAGCCGGTTTGCAACCTCTCGACGACGAGTCTGACGTACGGCCTGGTCACGACCGGCCAGTCGGTTGACCAGAGCTTCACGATCACGAACGGCGGCGGCGGCACACTGTCGGGAAGCGTCACTGAGTCGTGCCAGGCCTACACGATCATCGCCGGGGCGGGAGGGTTCGGCCTGATGTCCGGCAATTCACGGATCGTGACCATCCGCTTCAGTCCGACGACATTTGGGGCCCAGAACTGCGCCATCGACCTCGGCACTGCCTGCGCGATCGACGTTCAGGCCACCGGCACGGGCGCGGCCGGCTTCGCGAGTTCCGTCCGGCCGATCCTCATCGCCAGCGGTTGTAACAACCTTGGCTGTCACGACGGCGTCGCGGTGGTCGATCTCACCATCTACAGCAATGCCACGCCCTATGGCAACACCGGCAACCCGCCGGCCAGCCCGATCCTGACCAGGCCGGGCGCCCCGACCGGCGACCACAGCGGCGGCAGTTTCGCCAATTTCCAGACCGGCCAGACGGACTACAACACGGTTCTGACCTGGATTCAGCAGGGGCTTCGGCCGTAGGAGTCACCCGTGAAATCAGGCGGGCTCATGAATCGATCGACTCTCCAGGCCATTCCCTTGGTCGGGCGGCTCCTGCTTCCTCTGCTCCTGGTGGCCGCCATCGCGGCAGGCTGTCAGAGCGAGGATGATGACACGCCGCCGCAGCTTCGGCCCGGCGTTTTTGACGTTCGAGTCCGGTTCATCGACATCCAGGGCTCATCGGGTTGTTTCAACTCCGGTGGGTTCATCTTCGCTGACACGATTTGCATTCCACCGGACATTCTCGGACTCGCCGGAATCGAGAGCTGTCCCTTCACGCCGGACGCTGAAGACGGCCACTTCGATTGTCTCGCGGAAGTACTCTGGGAGAATTGTCCCTCTCAAATTCGATTTGACGGTACCCTCGATGTGGTCAATCCGGAGCACTTCCTCCTTTTCGGAATCTACAAGGTGGATCCCGCCGATCCCTATGCCTGTCGATCCGACTGCCAGACC
This sequence comes from Candidatus Eiseniibacteriota bacterium, assembly GCA_034440375.1. Lineage (GTDB taxonomy): Bacteria > Eisenbacteria > RBG-16-71-46 > JABDJR01 > JAWXBZ01 > JAWXBZ01. Next base: position 8,436 of record JAWXBZ010000023.1, on the reverse strand, counting down.
CGTGTTTCGTTCGAGGGGAGGTGGCTGAATCCAGGGGGATGCCGGCCGGGAGGGGCGCCCTTTTAATCACACGGCCCATCAGGAGCCGGTCAGCTCGCCAATCTGCCAGTCGCCGCCCGCCGGACGGATCAGTGTCATGCGGACATCGCGCCCCACCGACTGCTTCGGCCCCGCTTTCGGCTGGATCGAGCGATTCTCGCGGAAGCGAACCACGGTCCTCTCGCCTTCCGGCTCGATGCGCATGTTGGTAATTTCGAGTGACAGGCTTTCGGTGTCACGGAAGGAACTTGCCAGCGCCTTCCGCGAGGCGTCGGGCAATCGCTGCCAGAGGGCGGCGTAGGCGCCGATGTCGAGGGCCTCGATCGCGGCTTCGTAGCGATGGACGAGATCATTCGCGGCCCGTTCGGCATCGGCCCGCTCGGTTGCGGCGCGATCCGTGGTACCAGTCGGCGGCGTGCGTGCGGGCGGATCGCCCGGTGGCGAGGCCGGGGTAATCACGCGCGTCTCCGCCGGCGGCCTCGATTCGCGGACACGCCGCGCCTCGGCCAGTTCGGATTCGAGCCGGCGCGCCCGATCCTCGGCCTCGCGGCGGGCCGACTCAACGTCCCGCTCGCGGCGACGCGCCTCAAGGGCTGCTTCGCGAGCGCGGTCGGTCGGGTCAGGTTCGACGCGGCTCACCGCGCGTCCAGAATCAAAAGGCGCCGCAGGAACCGGGGGGGGCTCAATCGGCACGTCGTCTGCCGGCTGCGTCATCGGGGGGTTGACCGCGACGGTTGACGGAGACTTCGGGCGCAGCCAGCGCGGCACGAAGAGAATGCCTGCCACGACGAGCAAGATGCCGCCCAGCGCACCGGCAAGCAGCAACGGGCTCATGCCGCGTCGCGAGGGCGCAACCGGCACGGCAATCGAGCCTTGTTCCTGTGTCCGGGTTGGCGCCGTCACGGTCCGTGCCGACTCGGCTGACGGGGTTCGCGTCACCTTTGCGCCCGCCGGAATCGAACCGAGCACCATCGTTGCATCATCGGGAGGGGCCGAAGAGGAGGGTCGCCCGCTGACCGACGATCCGGAAGCCGAGACAGTCCGCAGTCCCAGCCGCTCGGCAACGGCCAGGGCGCCGATCGGTCGCTCCAGCGGTTCCTTGGAGAGGCAGGCCGCCACGACCTCCTCCCACTCCGGCGGAATCGACTCCCCCTCGGTGCCCAGTTCGATGCGCCGCGTGGCCATGGAGGATGGTGTCAGGTTCAGCGCCTGCCGCACGACATCGCCCGAGTGAAAGGGGGGTTTGCCGGTCACCAGGTCAAAGATCGTGGCCCCGAGCGAGTACACATCGTCCGAAGGGCGCGGTGATTCGCCCATCATCTGCTGCGGACTCATGTAGGCCAGCGTGCCGGAGGAGTCGCCAGGGGAGGTGAGGCGCGTATGCGAATCGGAGATGCTGCGGGAGATGCCGAAATCGGCGATTTTGAGTTCGCCGTGAGAATCGAGCATCAGGTTTGCCGGTTTCAGATCGCGATGAACGATGCGCGGCTTGGTGTGGGCATATTCGAGGGCATCGCACAGCTGGCCGACCAGCGGCAAAAGATCGGCGAGCGGAAAGGCGCGGAGCCCCCGCGCCGCACGGATCTGCGGCAGCGACCCCCCAGACACATACTCCATGCTGATGCCGACCAGCGAGCCTTCCTGGATGAAGTTGAAGATCCGGACGATGTTCGGGTGCGTGAGCCGCAGGCTGCGTCGGGCCTCCCCCTTCAAGTCCTGAACCGAATCGTGGCTGGAAGCGATGTGGTCGGCCAGGAACTTGAGCGCCACCTCGATGTCGAGTTCACGGTCGTCCGCCAGCCAGACCACGCCAAAGCCGCCCCGGCCCAACACTCGTTTCAATGCGTATCGGCTGAAGAGGATCTGTCCGGCCTTGAGCTGGCTGGCCGCGGTCTCGGGCAACTCCTCGCCGGACTTCGCATGAACGATCGGCAATTCCGGACCGGACGAACGGCCGGAGGATGGGGTATGGGCGACGGTGGCGTCGGGATCTGGGGGCAACTCGTCAGGCATTCGGACTCCCACCGGCGGGGACATTTACTCTGTTCAAGGTGCCATGGATCATACACGGGTGGCGGGGCGACTCCGAGTCCCGTACGGCACCCCGCAGCCAATCTTTCGCGCGGAAATTTCGACGATGCAGCCCACAGGCCGGGCGGCTATACTGCGTTTTCGGTTTCGCCATCCCGGCTCAACCGCCACGGCCGTCGACCTTCGTCGATCGAGGATCTGTCATGAGTCCGATTCCGGACCCACCCGGCATACCGCCTGTTCCCGTGCCGAAGCCGCCGAGTATTCCGCCGGTGCCGGGTGTGCCGGCCATTCCCGGCGTGCCGACGCCCCCGGCTATTCCCGGCGTGCCCCAGGTGCCGAAGGTGCCGGGACTACAGGACATTCCCGGCGTGCCGACGATTCCGAAGGTGCCGGAAATTCCCAAGGTGCCGGGCGTACCGGAGATCCCGAAAGTACCGGGCGTGCCGTTGGTTCCGGGCGTGCCATCGGTCCCCGGTGTGCCATCGGTGCCCGGCATTCCGGGTGCAGCGAGTGTCTCCATGCCTCCGGCGGCCCCATCGGCGCCGCCGACTCCGGCCGCACCCGCTGCTCCGACACCCGCGGCTCCAGCGGCGCCCGCCGCACCCGCGATCCAGCCGGCCGCCGCAGCGCCGGCCGCGTCCCCCGCCACTTCTCCGTCGCCGACCCCTGCCGCCGAGCCCGGCGAACCAGGTGAGGCCTCGAAGGGTGACATCCTGTTTGAATTTCAGGTCCTGGGGCTCGACCCGGCCACCTTCACGCCGGTCGGCGTGGAAGGGGACGAAGGGATCTCCCGCCTTTACCGCTTCGACATCGACCTCGCGGCCAATGACCCGAGCATCGACCCGGCCACGGTCCTGAACAAGTCGGCGGTGCTCCTGATTCATCGCGCGGATGAGGTCAGCCGCTTCCACGGCATCGTCACGCAGTTTGAGCAGCGGGGCAAAGGGCCGGAGTACTCCTACTTCCGCGTGGCCCTGGTGCCGCGCCTTCACAATCTCACGTTTACCAAGACCAGCCAGGTCTTCCTGGCCAAGACGATCGACGTGATCATCAAGGAAGTCCTCGAGGAAAACGGGATGTCGAAGGGGCGCGACTTCGACATCAAGATCAAGGAACCGGGCCCTGAACGCGAGTACGTCGTCCAGTACCAGGAAAGTGACTTCGACTTCATCAGCCGCCGGATGGAGCACGAGGGGATGTTCTATTTCTTCGAGCACGGCGAGGAACAGGAAAAGCTGATCATCACCGACATGAAGGAATCGCACCTGCCGATCGAGGGCGATCCCAAGGTGCCGTTCCGCGACGCCCAGGCCATCAGCACGGCCGGGGAGGCGGTCGGCTTGCTGATCTTCCGTCAGCAGCAGCTCTCGAAGGAGATCCTGCTCAAGGATTACAACTATCGAAAGCCGTCGCTGGAAATCAAAGGCGAATCCGACGTCGTCAAGACCGGTTTCGGCACCTTCATGGAGTACGGCAATCACTTCAAGGATCCGGACGACGGCAAACGCCTGGCCAAGGTGCGGGCCGAGGAGCAGAGTTGCAAGGAGAAGATCTACCTGGGCGAGAGCGCCGTGCGTCAGTTGCGAGCCGGCGCCACGTTCGAACTCCTAGATCACTTCATCAAGGGGCACAACCAGAAATATCTGCTCACCGACGTTCACCATTCCGGCCGCCAGATGGGCGCCGTCGGCGCCTCCGCGGGGGGCAAATCGGAGCGGCCCTCCTACGTGAACAGCTTCACGGCCATCCCCGCCGCCACGATGTTCCGGCCGCCGCGCGTGACGCCCCGGCCGGTGGTGAAGGGGTACATGAAGGCCCAGATCGATGCCGGCGGCTCGGGCGAGTACGCGGAGATCGATGATCTCGGCCGGTACAAGTGCCGGTTGCCGTATGACCTCTCGGATGCCGGCGCCGGCAAGGCATCCGGCTACTTCCGCATGGCGCAACCTTATTCCGGCCCCGGCATGGGAATGCACTTTCCGCTGCACAAGGGGACGGAGGTGCTTCTGATCCATCTCGATGGTGATCCGGACAGGCCCATCATCGTCGGGAGCGTACCGAATCCGGAGACGAAGAGCCCGGTGACGGGGGCGAACCAGACGCAGTCGGTGATTCATACGGGTGGGGGGAACAAGATCGTCATCGAGGATACGGCGGGGGGGCAGCGGGTCGCGATGACCTCACCCACGGCGAACACCTACTTTTCCATCGGCGACAAGCCGGCTTAGGAGCGACGACATGGCAGGCGGACCTGTCGGCGGTTGCGGCGTCGATCCGAAGGACCCCGGTGCGGTCGCCGATGACGCGAAGGCGGCCAAGCCTCCCGACTCGCCCGGCATCAACGCGACTTCGGACAAGGCCCACTGCGTCGACGTCAAGAACCATGTATCCCATACCGAGGGGAATGCGTGGCTCAACGTCGGCGAGGGGAAGAACGAATTCCGCGCCCTCGGCTACTTCGAGTTCATCGTCGGCACCAAGCACTCGGTCATCCAGGGGTCGTCCAGCGAAATCGTCGCCACCAATTCGAACGCCCGGACGTACGGCATCTTCGCCAGCGAGATGGCCGCGGCCAAGTACGAGATCCTCGGCAAGAAGACCGAGATCGTCATGGGGGACAAGAAGGAGGGCTTCCTCGGCCCGTACAAGCACCTGACGAAGGGCAAGTACACTTCCAAGAACGCCAAGCTGAGCCAGGAACGGCACGTGATGGAGAAAATTCTCATCGAGCAGCTCGCGACCAAGGTCGGATCGCTGCTCGAGGAGAAGGCGAAGAAGTGCCAGCAAAAGGTCAAGGACATGGACGAGAAGATCCGGCTGATGGAGATACAGGTCAGCCAGGAGATGCGGCTCAAGGCAAAGAAGATCCAGACGCTCGTCAAGGAGATGAGCCTGACCATCGACGAAATCAAGATGGACTGCGGCAAGTTTGAGCGCCGTACCGGCTCGATGAAGGAAGCGGTGTCGTCCCTGATGAAGATCAAGGGCGCCGACTGCGCTTCCAAGAAGAAGTCGATGAAGCTGAAGGCGCAGGTCATCAAGTTCACGGCCGATCTCGTCAAGCTGGGTGAGTAGCGTGCCCTCCGGAGGTTGCCGAAATGGGTGATGGTGACGGCGCCGTTCCCGGCAAGGAGCCGGGGGACAAGGCCCAGCCGCCTGCGCCGCCCGCGGATGGCGGCGCGTTCTTCGTGTCGCCGGGGCACTGGTTCAAGCGCCACAAGGACTTGTCCGAGGCGTTCAAGCTCAGTTCGTACAAGCGGACGTTGGGCGTCACCGCGAGGTTCGTCGGCTCGCTGACGACGTCGATCACCCGGGGCCATTCGCACAACACGACCTTCGGATACGCCCGGTCGGTGGTCTTCCTGTTCGAGAACAAGTTCAACCTCGGGGTAGTTTTCGCCTTCATCCGCAAGGGGCGTCACGAGGAGACAACGCGAAACCGCTCCGAGTACGTCATCGGGGCAAAATACGAGCGATATGACGCGGACCGGGCGCTTCACGAGGCCGGCAAGGCGACCAAGGACGACGACGTCCGGCACGAGCGAAAGATGAAGATCTTCGAGCAGCACGTTCAGGCAATCGAGCGGGAGTTGTCGACCAAGCTGGACCAGGACATCAAGAATTTCTTCGCGGAGCACGACAAGGTCGAGGCGCTTCTGAAGACGCGGGAGACCGAGGTCAACAACGCGAACATGGAAGTCGAGAAGTGGATCGAGAAGACGACCAAGTTTCAGGGGAAGATCAAGGACCTGAAGGAAGAGTGCAAGACCACCGAGGCCAAGTACTCGGGCACCTTCAAAAGCATCGCCGCCACGGCGCATGAGATCACCTCGAGCGCCAAGGTGGAGAAGAATCTTAAGAGCGAGGTGCGGTTCATGGCCGGCAGCATGGTGAAGCTGGCCGCAACGATCACCAAGGCGACCTGAGCCCCGGGAGCAGAAGGTGTCCACACTCGAAGAAAAACTGGCCGAGCAGGAAAAGACCGCGGCGACGTCCGCGGCCGAATCCAGGGAGACCCATCTGGCTGCGGACCAGGCGAAGCTGGATGCCGGCTCGGCGGCGCGGGATGCCCAGGCGGCGGATGCCGTCGCCGACGGCTCCGAAGGCGTTGCCGGGTCCATGGAGAAGGTGGCCGCGAATTCGGACGGCACGGCCAAGGCCGCCGAGGGTGCGTGCGGATCGGCGACGGAGAACCAGTCGAAGGCCGAGAGCGAGCTGGCCCAGAAGCAGAAGGAGGCCGCCCAGGTCCGGGCGTTGAACCCGGGTGAGTGCAATGCCGAAACGGCCGCCGCCGACAACGCCGTCATGGCGGCTGAGACCCGGCTGACCACGGCGAAAGAACAGCGAGAGTCCGCCTGCGAGCGGGCGGCCAAAGCCAGGAAGCAGGCCACCGCGGACGCGGAGAGGGCCGGGACGGCTCGAGCCGCCGCCACGAGCGACCGCACGAGGTCGGACGAACTGGAGAAGGCCGCGAAGGCCGCGGAAACGAAGGCGGAAGGTCTGCGGACCCTTGCCGTCATGAAGGCGGCCCTGGCCGACGTGGCCCAGAAGCAGGTCGAATCGATCAAGAATGAGATCGCGGAGGCCGCCGCGGCGGCCAAGGCGGCGGACGCGCCGAAACATCCCTCGACGACCGGGGAAGCGGCCCTCTGCGGATGCCCGGCTCAACCGGAGAACGGCCCCGGCATCCATTCGTGGACCGAAGGGAACTTCACGACGGCTTTCAAGGAGTTCAACAAGTTCCTGATCGGGGGCGACGACTACCAGAAGATCGAAGGAAAGCTTGTCGAGCTCACGGAGGGAAACACGATCACCCACACCGTCTCGGCTGAAGTGTCGGTCGTGCTGGGCGGCAAGCTGGACGAAACGTTCGGGATCGAGCTCAAGTGCGATTTCATGGACGACACCCGGTACGTCAAGGGATACCGGTGGGAACGCAACGTGGGGATCAAGGTGGAGCACGTGCTGGGAGACGTGACGGAAACCATCATGGGGAGCCGCGTCGAACTCGACCCGACCTTCTACCACGGGAAGAATCCGAAGAAGCGGGCGGAGTGCGAAAAGGAACTGAACCACAAGGCGACGGACATCGTCGAGAAGTACAAGGACAAGCTCGAGGAATTCCGGAAGACCCTCAAGGTGGACTACGAAGAGCAGAAGCGGGCCATGGATTCGATCGCCTCCCGCGCCAAGCATTACCAGGCCAATCTCAAGAAGAGCACCGAGGAGGTGGACGTCCTGGAGGCCAAGCTGGACGACCTGAAGGTCCAGGCCAAGAACTACGCCATGAATTCCGAATCGTTCATCAAGTTTCTGGTGGACGGCGCTGTGGACATCAGCGCCGATCGCTTCTTCGGCAACGCCGGAAACCGCTACAACATCGTCTGCGACATGGTCGCCGAGATGCAGGGCAGCGAAATCAAGTGGGCCTGATCCTTCCATGCCGATCGTCGTGAACGACTCGGCGATGCGCTTCGGCGTCATCGCCAATCATGTCCTGGCCGACTCCCTGACCGCGACGTTCATCGTGAAGGGATCCTTTACCCTCCGGCACGACGGCGCCGTCGAGAAGCTTCCAGAGGACGACCATCCTCACCTGGACGGCGACGCCCCGTGGGACGACGACCCCGCGCGCGGCCTGCGCCGGGCCTCGGACTTCGCGCCGTTCAAGCCGGGAACGGACCTCCTTCTGGCGGCTCATTGCCACGCTCCCGGCGGGCGGGCGGAGCCGATCGTGCCGGTAGCGTTTGCCGTGGGAGCCTTCCGCAAGCCGGCGGTGGTCGTGGGAGACCGGCTGATCCGTCGCGGCGTCGTCGGCCCCAGCCTCTCGGACCCCGTCCCGTTCCGGTCGATGAGCCTGGAGTGGAGCCGCGCCTACGGCGGGCCGGGGTTCGCCCGCAATCCGGTGGGGCGCGGCATCGACGAGAACGTCGTCGTCGACGGCCGCGCCGTTCGCATGGCGCCCAACATCCAGTCCCTCGAAGGTCGGGGCTCCGATTCGCTGCACGATGCCGCGCCGATCGGGTTCGGTCCGTTGAGCCCGGAATGGCCCCAGCGCATGAGCCGGATCGGCACGTTCGACGCCTCCTGGCTGGCCGAACGCTGGCCCTGGTACCCCGCCGACTTCGACTGGCGCTATTTCAACGCGGCGCCGCCGGATCAATACCTGGACGGCATCTACCTCAGGGGCAATGAGCCGCTCGAATTCGTCAACCTGCATCCGGAGCATCCGGTGCTGCGGTCCCGGCTGGCGGGCGTCCGCGTCCGTTGCTTTTATCGCCGACGGCATGGCACGGAACTCGACTTCGTGGAGGTGCCCCTCCGGCTCGACACGCTGTTCGCCGATCTCGATGCCGGCCAGGT
>JAWXBZ010000022.1:0-9144 GCA_034440375.1 Candidatus Eiseniibacteriota bacterium | reverse complement strand
GCCCGGGCCCGGGCCGTCGTGTCCGCCACGTACGGTTCGAAGCCGGGCTCCTCCGACATCGAGCGAACCAGGTGAAGTCGTGGCACATGGCCCGTGGCGAATGTCGCGGCCATGGAGGCGATTTCAACCGGTGTCATCAGGATTTCACCCTGTCCGATCGAGAGGTTGAGTGCCGATCCGGTGCCCGGCTTCCCGCCGCGCTTCTTCTCGTACCAGGCCACGTCGGGGACCAGGCCGGCGTGCTCCTCACGGAGATCGATCCCGGTTCGTTCGGCGATCATCAACTGCTGGCTCATGGCGTGAATCCCGTTGACGCCGAGCATGATGCCGAGCTGGTAGAAGTAGACGTCGCACGACACCTCGAGGGCGCGAAGGCCGTCCGAGCTGCCATGTCCGCTGTGATTCCAGCACCGGAAAAAACGGTCACCGAACTGGTAGCCACCCGCGCAGCCATGCAGCCAGGTGGCGGGTGACACCTTGCCGGTGCTGAGTCCAGCCATCAGCGTGACCGGCTTGAAGGTCGAACCGGGGGGGTAGCGCGCCTGCACGGCCCGATTCATCATCGGAAATCGCCCCTCTCGATTGAGATCGGCCCACCGGGCGCTGGTGAGCCCCTCGGCGAATTCATTGGGGTTGTAGGCCGGGCGACTGACCAGGGCCAGCACTTCGCCGTTCCTCGGATCGACCACCACCACCGACCCGCGCGCCTCCGGTGCGGGGCCCCCTTCGTTCCAGCCGGCGGAATCGAGGGCTGCCTCGGCGGCCTGTTGCAGACGCCAGTCGATCGTCAGGACGAGGTCGCGGCCCTTCCGCGGCAGGATCGGCGGGGTCGACACGAAGTAGTTGCTGCGTCGTCCCAGCGCATTGACCTCGACAAGCCGGAGACCGTCCTGACCCTTCAGCATCGGTTCGTAGAAACGCTCGAGTCCGGCCCGTCCAATCGAGGCGCCGGGCAGGTATCCCTGGGCGCGGAGTTTTTCCAATTCGACGTCGGTGACCTGGTTGATATAGCCCAGCAGATGAGCCCCGACCTCGCCATGGGGGTAGTTCCGAAGCGGCTCCATTTCCACGGTGATGCCCGGCAGCGCGGAGCGGTCCTCCGCGATGCGGGCTATCTGACTCATGTCGAGATTGCGCCGGATCCGGGCCGGTTGGTACGAGGACTTCTTCTGCCGGTCGATCGCCTCGACCAGCAAGGCAGGATCGAGATCGAGAATGCCGGCGAGACGAGCCACGACCACCTCGAGCCGGGCGCGCGGCGGAGCGCTTTTCGGCCCCTTCCGGAACGCCTCGTGCCACGGATCGATGGTGGCGGTGAATGACGGTGTGCTGGAGGCGAGCAGGATGCCGTTTCGATCGCGAATCATGCCGCGCATCGCCGGAATTTTTTCGGGGCGGAGATAGTTGCTTTCGGCCAGCTTCCGATACACGTCGTCGTGCAGTACCTGGAGTGCGAAGAGCCGCGCAGCGATCGCCAGCAGCAGGAATCCGGCAATGGATATGATCAGGCGAGCGCGCTGCCGGCGCTCGTTAGAGGCGGACGACCACCCGCTCAGCATCGAAGGAAACCTCGCGCCCCGTCACCTGTTCCCAGGCGGCGATCAAAAGTGGAAAGACCAGCGCCGTGAGAACCGCCGATGGGAGAATCTGCCGCAGGAACCAGGCCGGATAGGCTGCCAGGTCGAGCGAGCTGCCGACGAGAAAAACGGCCGTTTCGTACAGCCAGACAGCCAGGGCCAACACCAGCCACTGAACCAGCGTCCGGTCCTTGTAGATCGATCCCCAGATGTTGCCGACGGCCGCGCCAACCAGGCTCATGCCGAACATGCGCAAGCCCGGTGTATTCAGGGCTAAAAGGTCGGCCAGCAATCCAATCGCCAGCCCGAACAGCGTGCCCGGCACGGCCCCCCGCATCCACGAATAGTAGACCACGACCGAAAGCAGAAGCAGTGGTCGTCCACCCACCGGCGAGAGGCGCGGCATCAACGTCGGCTCGAACAGAATCGCCAAAATCAGGCCGATGACCAGGAGAGGTCGCATCAGGGGACCAGTGGCCGGACAACAAAGAGTTCCTCGAGGCGATTGAACCGGGCGCCCGGCCGGACCACGATGTCCTGAACGAGCCCCATCGGATCAAGCTGAACGGCTTCGACCTGCCCGACGTAAAGCCCCTCCGGGTACTGCTGGCCCATTCCGGAGGAGATGAGCGAATCCCCCTCAGCCACGTCCTCGGTGGCCGGCACATTGCGCATGTGAAGCCGGGCCGTGATCGGATCCCACTCGACGACGCCAAGAACTCGATTGCGCTGCAGGCGCACCGCCACCGGCGATTCATAATGGGTGACAAGACGAACCCGGGCGCGGCCGGAATAGATTTCGACGATCCGGCCGACGAGGCCATCCACCGAAACGACCGCTTCATCACCGACCAGGCCGGCGGACGTGCCACGATTGATCGTGATACTGGCGCCGAACGGCTCGGGATCCATCGCCACGACCATGCACGGGATCGTGCGAAAGCCGGCGGGCGCACGAAAGCCGAGAAGCAGGCGGAGGCGGGCGATTTCGAGGCGCGCCTCATCGAGCGCCAGTCGATCCATCCGCTCGTTCAGGAGTTTTTCCTGAAGGTCGCTGTTTTCCTTCCAGACCCAGATGTTGAGGAGTGCAAGCGTATTGGAGGTGAGGGTGTGCACAGGGCCAAGCGCCATGTCGGCAAGGCGCCGAAGCGGCGGTCCTACCGCCTGCCCGGCATTGAAAAGCCAGAGCGAGAGGACAAGCGCAAAGGCGAGGACGGCGGCATTCCGATGACGCTCGATCAGACCGAGCAGCCAGGTCAGCAGTTCGACGGGGCTCCACATGGGCTCACCAACCGTTCCTGGCTACCCTGACTCTTTCAATCGCGGAACGGCTTCATGACAACCTTTTCATATTGCTCGAGCTTGTCGAGAATGCGACCGCAGCCGAGCACGACGCACAGGAGGGCGTCATCCGCCACGCGCAGCTCGAGGTTGGTGTGCTCGCGCAGAAGGGTGTCGAGCCCCTTGAGAAGAGATCCGCCCCCGGTCATCGTGATGCCCCGATCGACGATATCGCTGGCCAGTTCCGGTGGGGTCTGCTCGAGACTCGAGCGGAGCGCTTCGGCGATCTGGTTGATCGGCTCCTGGAGCGCCTCGCGCACCTCGGTCGAGGAGATCTTGATCGTCTTCGGGATACCGCCAATCAGGTCGCGCCCCTTGATCTCCATCTCCATTTCATGTTCCAGCGGGAAGGCGGAGCCGATCTTGATCTTGATCATCTCGGCGGTCTGGTCGCCGATGAGCAGGTTATAGGCCCGCTTGATGTACTGCATGATCGCTTCGTCCATCTTGTCGCCACCGACGCGAACCGACGTCGAGTTGACGATGCCGTTCAGCGTCATGACCGCGATTTCGGTGGTGCCGCCGCCGATGTCGATGACCATGTTCCCCACCGGCTTTTCCACGGGCAGTCCCACGCCGATGGCGGCGGCGATCGGCTCGGACACCAGGAGAACCTCGCGGGCACCGGCCTGCTCGGCCGAATCGCGCACGGCACGCTTTTCCACTTCGGTGATGCCGGAGGGCACCGAGATGATGATCCTGGGGCGCACGAGGAATTTCCGCTTCTGCACCTTCATGATGAACTCGCGGATCATGTCCTCGGTCTTCTCGAAGTCCGAGATGACGCCGTTCTGCAACGGCCGGATGGCTTCGATCTCGCCGGGCGTGCGGCCAAGCATTGTCTTGGCTTCCTTGCCCACCGCCACGACGCGGCCTGTGGCTTTCTCAACCGCGACGACGGAGGGTTCGTTGAGGACGATTCCCTTCCCCTTCACGTAGACAAGAGTGTTCGCCGTGCCCAGATCGATGGCCACGTCGTTCGAGAACATGCCCATCAGCCGGTCGAACATCCAGGCACCTTCCTTTCCGAAAAAGTACAACGGCGGGCATGCGAACTCAGGCTTCGCTCACCCGGCGTGAATCAGTTGTTGTCAGTTCAATGATGTTGAGTTGCTCGCCATGGAAACGCGAGATGGGACGGGCCGGTACGCTAACAGAGGCGGTACAGGGCGACAAGTCCCAAACGGAAGTGGGACGGCCAGTTGGAACGTTTTTCAACTCTCAGGCCACCCGGTTGCGATGGGTCGTGATCCGATCGATCCGTTTGATCTCATCGGCCGCGATGACGGCCTCGGAAGCCAGCGGATAATTGGTGGTGACCAATTCGTAGAGGGTACGCGAACGAGGCAGGTCATTCCGAAGTCGTGCCTCCAGTCGGGCGGCACGCACCAGGGCGCGCGGAGCCCGGTCGTGGGTTGGATAGTAGTGGGCGTAATCCTCAAAGGTGTGACTGGCCCAGCCGAGATCCCCCTGCCGCTCGAGGAAAAGTCCAAGCCGATACAGGATCGAGGGACGGAGGCGCGCGCCGGGGTAGTGCCGGCGCAATTCGCGGGCCGCGAGCACGGCCTCGTGTCGGCGCCGCTCAATCCAGAAGAGAACGATACCGCGGAACCAGGAGCGGGTCGCATCGCGGTGGCGCTTGAGCAGACGCTGCAACCGGGCGGCCTCCAACCAGGCGTCGGCTTCCTTCGGCTGCCAAGTAAGGTAGGCGAGGACGTCGCCGAGCGCGGCGAAATAATCCCCCCGCTGGCTGTATCGCCGGGCGCGTAGCCAGAGACTCTCAGTGCGCGCCTCGGCATGAAGTCCGAGGCCGAGGCCCAGAAGAATTCCGGCCCCCAGTCCCCCCAGGTGGGCCGCGTAGGCGGTCGGCGAACCACCGAGCACCTGGGAGACCATGGCATAAACGCACTGGAGGAAGCCCCAGAGTGCCACCGCCAGGTAGCCATTGACGGGACTCGTGCCGGCGCGAGCCTGCCCCTGAACCAGTGCGAGCGTCACATGTGCCACCTGGATCCGAGCGAACCCGCATCGGATCACGAAGAGGCCGAGAATACCGGCGATGGCCCCGGAGGCGCCAAGAATCAACGGTTCACCGGCGCCAAGAATGCCAAGGTGCCAGGCCTCGGCCTGGACCGCCATCCCGATCATGCCGCATGCCAGGTACAGGAGGAGGAACCGGCCGCTCCCGACCCGGTCTTCCAGCGCCGGGCCCAGCGTGGCGAGGAAAACCATGTTCCCGAAGAGATGAAACCAGTCGGCATGGATGAAGCAGGCCGTGATGGAGTTGACCAGGAGGGGGTGGGAGGCATCGAACGCCATGGCCGGCATTCGGGCGGCCAGCGGCGGGCAGTAGGTAAAGAGGAGAAACCAGAGGACATTGAGCGTGGTCAGCCCGATGACCGCTGGAGCCGGCTTTCTGACCGGGAGTTCGGTCCCCACCGGAATGTAGAAGAAGTAGTACACCCGGGTGTTATCGCTCGATGGGGCGACGGTCTTGAAACAAAAACGGCGGGGTCGGATTCTTTCGAACCCGACCCCTGACCGGCAAGACTCGGCGCGAAGGAACCTAGAATCGGTAGACCCCGGTGACGCGCAGGAAGGGATCGCTGGTGGAATCGCCGCTGACAAGGTAGCCCGACGAGAACGGCAGCCGCTCGTTCAGCACGGTGTCGAGGTCGAAGTTGTTGAAGTGGAAACCGAGGCCAAGGCCGTAGCTGAACTCCGAGTCCAGCCGGTCGGTGTCCGAGCCAAGCGAGGTCATCCGCATGGCCTGCTGGGCGCCCACCCGACCGGTCAACCACGACTTCAGATCCCACTCCAGCGAACCGAACAGCGTCGGGAAGAGAGTGGACGAGACATCGCTCGCATCATCCTTCCGGTAATTGAAGGCCGCGCCGAGCGAGAGCAGGTTGTCCTGGTTCACGTCGAACAGGAAAGCGGCTCCGGCATGGATCGAGGAGTAGGTGCGGTTGTCCTGCGCGCCGCTCTGAGTGGCATCAACTTTGGACAGGCTGACGGCCGGAACAAAATCGGTCTTGTCGTTGAGTTTCGACCAGTAGCGCGCCGAAGCCCGATACGAAAGGCCGGCGTCGTCGGTCAATTCATCGCCACCGAACGAGTTCTTGTACGAGAGATTACGGAGTTCGCCGCCGAGCTCCAGAAAATTCCGTTCGCCGGTATCGAACTTGACCCCCAGGTGCAGGGCACTCGTATTCCAGTTGTTCTGGCCCGGGTTCAAGATCGGCGATGATTCGTCGTCACCCACGGTGAGGCTGGAACGGGCATGCTCGAAACGGGCGCCGAAGGCGGTGGATCCGAACTGCTTTGCCCAGCCGATGTCGAACTGCTGGCTGGGAATGTTGATGTTTGGGCCGGCCGCATCGCCGAAGGTGCTGCTCAGCGATTCGAGAAACGGATTTGCGCCGCGCATGTAGATTTGGAATACACCGTAGCCATCACGATTGCCGCTGGCAATGACGCCAAAATGGTTGTCATTTTCGGTGGTGCCCGAGGTGCCGAGGCCGGCCTCGACCATATTGGACACGCGGGCGATCACGGTCGGGAAGGCCAGGCGACCCTGCTGGTCATCGATATAGAAGCCCGGGATGGTCAGCGCCTCGACCCGGGCGTCGGAGGCCGTTGTCCGTGCCGGCGCGCTTAATGCGGTACCGGACACCAGGCAGATCAAAACAGTCGTCGCACGATTCATGATTTCTCCTCCTCCTCTTCCTTCGAACACGCCGGGCCAGGCCCCCTGTGACGTGTCCAAACGGCGCCACCGGGATCAGACCCGGAGTCGCACACCCCCCACTTAAGAAACGGGAGCAATTTAGCAGGGCAGACAGGGAAGTTGAAGGGAGGGAAGGGGATTTCTTGCCGGGGTACGTCAGCGACTGGTTCGAATGTCCGGATGAGGTGAAAATCCACCGCGGAAAATAGCGGCTAACTCTTTGTGATAATCATGTTTAGATGCATCAAGCCCATGTTCCCGCACCCGACCCTGCGCGTGCCAGAAGGCCCCGCCACCCAGCGAGAAACCAACATGGGAGGCCGGCTGACCCGGTTTGCCGAAGAAAATCAGTCCGCCCGACGGGACACCGAGAGGGTCGTGAATTGCCTTGCTCCGCTTTTTCAGCCAGGTTTCCTGATCTTTCGAATCGCGAGGAAGCGGAAGGCCGTGAAGTTCGTGGACAAACTGCGTCAAGCCCGAACAGTCGAACCCCTTGGGGCTTTTTCCGCCCCAGACGTAGGGGACGCCGGTAAATCGTCGGGCGGTGGCGAGGAGGGCCGACACCGTGGCTGGCCGACGAGCGGCGATTGCGCTGCCCGGTCGGCCGCGCCAGAGCTCAGAACAGGCCACGAATCCGCGTCGGCCGTCCGGAAGGCCCACGGGGGCCCATCCGTCGGTGACGCGGCCCACCGACTTCAATCGGGTGCCGATCACGACATCGGACACCGGGTCGGCCCCCTGCCCCGCCTTCGCCCGGATCCAGGCAAACGGGACATCGACCTCGGCCACCCGGGATCCGGGCCAGGAAACATCATCCTTCTCAGCAAGCCAGGACCGGAGCCATCCTTCATAGCCGTCCTCCAGGCGGACCTTAAGCCACCGGCCGTCGTCGGCCTCATCGAGGACCCATGGCCGCTCGCCCATTCGCGCCTCGGTCACCCGCTCGGCGGCGTGGGCGGGTTCCTTTTGAATTGCCGCCACGCTGACACCAATGAGGACGCGGCGACGGCGCTTCATGGCCGCTCCTGGCCGACGAGGCGATACCGGCCAAACCCTTCGGTGTCGACGAAGACATAGCGGAGATTTCGGGCCGTGTAGAACCAGATTTCGCGTGGGGGTCCGATCGACGAAAACGGCTCCTTTTCCACCTGATCGGGCGGGCCATAGCGGATGTAGATGCGCCCCATGTCGGATTTCCAGCCCGGTTGCAGGATCGAATAATTGTTATTGACCTGTTCCACGCGGCGCATGAATTCGTCGCGATTTTCATTTCGTGGCGTGCCCGGTGTGGGATCCCGCCGGGTCCAGAAGGAATCCCAGAAAGCCGCCAGGCTGTCGGCCGGCATTTCGTCCAGCAGTACGAGTTCTTCATTTCCAGCGATGTAGGCGAGGACGCCCCGGATCATGGTGGCATCCTTCCGCAGATCGAGCCGCGACTCATCGATTTCAAAGCGCTCCTTGATCGTGGCCGTCTTGGTGGCCAGGCGTGCGGTCAGGCGAAGTCGCCACGCCCCGTGGGCCAGGGAATCAATGGGTGGACGCACCAGCCAGCTACCCCGATGATCCTGTCTCGGCACATCCATGGCACCACTCGGGCCGGGGAGATTTCCCTCACCGAGGAGGGCCCACTCGAGGTGGTAGCACGGCAGATCGTCGGCCATTTGATCGTAAATTTCGCCCCGGATGCTGAGGTCCGGATTACTGTCACCGTATCGTCGGCGGACCACCGGTGTGAAGCCGTTCGTCCAGTTCGAGTCACGCACGGCCCAGGCGCTGTCCAGCGCGGCACCGGCTAGGTCGGAACGACCGAAGATCGGCAGGGAGAGGGCCAGTTCGGCGCCGGCCCACCGTGGCAGGTCGAGCGTTCGCGACCAGTTTCCTTCCCGACCGCTGCCGGTTTGCGATACCAGCACCTCGACGCGGAGGCGTCCATCGGTGACCAGGAGGGAAAAGTGGCGGCGCAGGGCGAGCCCCGCCGCCTGATCACGGTTGGCGTTGGGGGTGGTGAGGGGAATGGTCCAGAGATCGCCGTTCACCTGATTGCCGCTCCGGTCATAAACAAGGACCGTGACATCGAAGCGCGCCCCCCATCCACCGCCACCCTTCGCGAAGCGAAGCGAGGTGTACGGCAGTTCCACGAGGACATCGAGCATCGTCCCCCCCGGGTCCGCTCGACGGGCAGCCACATCGGCATAAAAGGTGAGGCGGCCGCGCGACACGCCGCCCGGACCCGCTTCGGGACGATCATCAGCGCCATGAGCCGGGCGCACCAGCAGGAGGAGGAGAAAGAGAAGAATCGGCACGCGCCGGCAGGGGAGCGAGAGGTTACAATGAACGGGGTCGGCTCCAGCCGGGAGCTGGCCTCGCCTCGCTGTATTGGAACCGTGAATCGAGCATGAATTTCTTGTCACCTCGCGACATTAACATAACGATTCGGCGGCACTTCCTGGCGGGCCTCGCCTTCTTCCTGGTCACGGCGATCACGGCCCCCGGGTG
>JAWXBZ010000021.1:0-2576 GCA_034440375.1 Candidatus Eiseniibacteriota bacterium | reverse complement strand
GCGATTTCCCCTGACGACCGCGTTTCTCCTGGGTTGGTTACTTGCCTGGTCGCCGGCCCTCTTGGCGGAAAAGCCGAACATTGTCCTCATTTTTACCGACGACATGGGCTATGGCGACCTGGGCACTTACGGGCATCCCACCATTGCCAGTCCGCACCTCGATCGGCTGGCCGCCGAGGGGATGAAGCTCACGCAATTTTATGTTGCCTCATCGGTCTGCACTCCGAGCCGCGCGGCCCTTCTGACAGGGCGTTATCCGATTCGCAGCGGGATGGCCCGGGTGCTCATTCCCAAGTCTTCAGGCGGCCTGCCCGACAGCGAAGTCACGATGGCGGAGGTGCTGCGCGAGGCCGGCTACGCGACCATGTGCGTCGGCAAATGGCATCTTGGCGCCAGACGCGAGCAGTTACCGCTCAACCACGGTTTCGACAGGTATTTCGGAATTCCTTATTCAAACGACATGAGTCCCTGGGCTCAGCCGGACAACCCGACTTTCAAGGGCGACCCGCCGCACCCGCTCATTCGCGATTTCGAGGTGACGAATCCGGATCACGAGCCTGACCAGACGCAGTTGACGCGGCAGTACACGGACGAGTCAATCGGGTTCATTCGCGATCAGGTGAGGCAGAACAAGCCGTTCTTCCTTTATCTCGCCCACGCGATGCCGCACGTGCCGTTGTTTGCGAGCAAGGAGTTCAAGGGCCGGAGCCGGCGCGGGCTGTATGGCGACACGATCGAGGAGATCGACGCGTCGTGTGGAGAAATACTCAAGGCACTCAAGGAACTCGGCATTGAGCGCAATACGCTGGTTATGTTCACGTCTGACAACGGCCCCTGGCTCGGAAAGGGACTCGATGGCGGTTCGTCGGGGCCGTTTAAGGAAGGGAAGGTCAGCACGTGGGAGGGCGGATTCCGCGTGCCCTTCATCGCCCGATGGCCGGGAATGATTCCGGCCGGAGTCACGACCACCGCGTTCGCCACGGCCATGGACCTGCTCCCGACGTTTGCACGGCTGGCTGGCGGGCGGTTGCCACGCGATCGCGAACTCGATGGGGTGGATGTGGGTTCGGTGCTGTTCCAGAATGAGCCCGGCCGCGAGGCTCTGATGTATTATTACTTCGTCGATGAAGTTTGGGCAGTGCGCAAGGGACCGTGGAAATTGCATCTCAAGACGGTCAGCCCGGCGGAAATTGCCGGGTGGGGAAACTGGCCCGTGACCGAGCACAATCCGCCCCTGCTCTTCAATGTGGAAACGGACCCGGGGGAAGGTTTCAACGTCGCGGCTGACCACCCTCGGATCGTTTCGGAATTGAAGGCGCTCATATCAGAACATGTGGCTTCAGTGAAGCCTGGGGTCCCGCAGAAATAGCAGCCAATCGCCGTCCCAGCAGGAACGGAGGGAAGGGCCGGAGGCAAGGGAGAGCTCAGGTCAGACCCCGAAACCGGGCCGGTACTCCTTCTTCAAGAGCTGGTTTGCCGGGTCGTAGTTGGCGAACTTCATCGCGGCGGCGTCCCACGACAGACGACGGCCCATGCGGAGGGCGATATTGCCCAGCAGGGTCGCTTCGCTGAAGGGCGCTGCGTAGTCGAAGTGCGATATAGCCGCCGAGCCGGTCTTGCAGGCTTGGGTCCAGTTTTCCGAATGGGTGATGCCGGCTTCTAATGGTGCCGGACGTGGCAGGGAGGAAGCCAACTCACGCATCAACGGCTCCGGTACGATGCGTACGCTTGCATAGTAGGTGTCGGCCAGCACGGAGGCTTTGCTGCCGATCAAGAGACTGCGGTTGGCAGGAAGCGCGCGGTCAGGCTCCATGAAACTGGGGAGCACGGGCTTGAGGCCGCCGTCGTACCATTTCCACGTAACTGGAGGCATGTTGCCACGTGCCGGGAACTGATAGGTGACGATCGAGGCGGTGGGCGCCGAAATTTTGGTTATCTTGGCGCTGGACGCTTCGATCCACTCGGGCGCGGACAGGTCGAGAGCCCAATAGGCCCCGTCCATGATATGGCAGGCCATGTCGCCCAGCGCACCGCATCCATAATCCCAATACCCCCTCCAGCGGGTCGGCGCGAAGGCAGGATCGTAGGCCCTTTTCGGTGCGACCCCGAGCCACAGGTCCCAATCCATGGTTTCAGGAACGACGGGCATGAGCTTGCTGTGATCGGGAGCCTCCAGGCCTTGTGGCCAGCGGGGGCGATCCGTCCAGCTGTGGACGTGACGCACCTCACCGAGCACTCCCGCGCGGACCCATTCCTTTAGGATATGAATTCCCTGATTGGAGTGACCTTGATTTCCCATCTGAGTGACGATTTTCTTCTCACGGGCGGCCTTCAAAAGTCGTCGGGACTCCTCCACTGTGTGGGTAAGCGGCTTTTCGACATAAACGTGTTTTCCCAATGCAAACGCGGCCATGGCGACGGGGAAGTGCATGTGGTCCGGAGTGGAAATGCGGACGGCGTCGATCTGCCGGTCGAGGCGGTCGAACATTTTTCGATAATCCCGGAAGCGGGGCACTTCGGGGAACTTGTCGTAGGTAACCGCTGCTCTCGCATCGTCGACATCGCAAAATGCCACG
>JAWXBZ010000020.1:0-41116 GCA_034440375.1 Candidatus Eiseniibacteriota bacterium | reverse complement strand
CCTCGACTCCCTGTCCTCGACTCCCTGTTTCGAGCGGCTTCCCGGGTATGAAACGAGGCTGAACCGCCCATGGCCGCGATTCAGCCTCGCAAAACTTGGATCAATCCGGGCACTGACAGCCCAATATCGGGCCGGCGGCGAGTTCGGACTAGAAGAGCGACTTGATGTTCGACCAGGTGCGGCCTTCGACGGGGAGTTCGCACTCCTCGATGAGGAGCCCAACACGGAAATTGACGCCGCTCACCACCGAACCGATATCGGCGTTATAGAGATAGAGGGTATTCAGGCCGGGGGTCAGCATGGCCCCCACGGGAATCGGCCCGACGAAGGTGGCCGCGCCGAAGTTTCCGCCGGCGACGGCCGGAATCGGATTGCCGTTGAGATAGAGACCGGCGGGGTTGTTGGGGCTGCCGAGGGCGTCGTCCACCATCCAGCAGATGTTGAGCTCTGCGTAAAGGATGCAGGCAGTCCGCACATTGAAGGTCACGGCATAGAGGGCCGTCTCCGGCGGGCCACCCGGGGCGACGCCGACCCATTGGCCTGCCGCATCGCTAGCCGGATCGCATGACAGCTCTGGAGTCCAGAGCGGGTGCGCCTGACCAATGATCGTGGCCGGTGGGCCGCCGGCCGCCGCCGCAAAGTGCGCCGGTGTAAACGCCGGAAACTCGGCACAGCAGCTTCCAAGACCCAGGAACCGGACGATCGGGTCGGGTTGTCCAATGATACCGTTGCCGCTGAAAAACGAGATGTTTTCGACGGCCGCCGACGGCAAGTTCAGGACGAGCAGAGCTGAAAGCGTCAGAAGGGGGGTGGCTGCCTTAGCAAGGATGTTCATGAAGCGGCTCCTTTGAAGTGGCTTTCAAGAAGGGAACTGGACCATCTGCCATGGACCGCCGAGCATAGCAGGGCGCCGCGGGCGGGCCTAATGTTCTTTCCTGCCAGGCAACGCGGCCCCTAGGCCACCCCCCCCACCACCTTCTCCAACGTTCCGACAATCCAGGTCCACCCACCACTGGCCCCGTCGTGAGCACCGGCAAAGGGCCGGGAGGGTGAGGCGGCAGTGAAATCTCCACTTGCGGAGTCGGGCGGACGGGGTGTTAGGGTCGTTTTCTGGTGGGCCGCATTGAGGGTGGCGTTGGGTCGATAGCGATTTCTGGAGGTCATTGAATGAGCGACGAGCTCAAGAGGCCGAGATCAAAAATCTCACCGTCTTCGAGCGGCAAGTTCGCTTCCCGCGAGGAATTGAGCGATGAGTATCTAGTGCCAGAGGAGCTTGGGCTCAGTCCGGCCCAGCGGCACGAGATGCTACGGAGGCTGCGCGCCCACATCGAAAGTCCTGGGACGTATTCCACGATCGAGGATGTTATCGAGCGCCTGAAACGCAAACTGAGCCGTTTCCGGTGAGTGTCATTCCTGAGGCAGAGGACGAACTCGACGAGATCACGTACTGGTACGAGAACCGACAGCCGTTGCTCGGGCAGAGATTTCTGTCCGCAGTTCAATTCGGGATATCAGAGGCTCGGCATTTTCCGGAGGTCCATCAACTCATTGGGCTACGCACGCGTCGATTCAAACTTCATCGATTTCCGTATGTTGTCTACTACGTGGTGGAAAAGGGCCAAGTCCTGGTTACCGGAGTTTTCCACGAGAGACGTGACCGTCCCACCTGGGATGGGCGCATTCGTGAGTTGAAACCAATTTATTCCGGTTTAAGGTTGCAATTGGACTTGGAAAGTCACTTCCCCATCCCGCATTGACACCCCCACCCCCCCTTCGTATCCTGCCTTGCACCTTTTTTCACAAGCGCCTTGGCGTCTGGGCGGTGTGGCCCGGGCGTCGGCTTTCCTTTGATGGCCGGCGCTGGTAAGGTCCCGTCCGCTTAATGCGTTCCGGCGTTTTCCTGATCCCTTTGAGACGACAAACGACACGATGGCACTCGACTATCTCCCGATCCTTGTCATGCTGGTCCTGGCGACTGGATTTCCGGTGCTGACGCTGGGGATTTCGTTTCTGCTGGCGCCACGGCAGGCGGATCGGATCAAGGACGCGGCCTATGAGTGCGGCGTGGATCCGGTGGGGGATGCCCGGCTGCGTCACTCGGTGCGGTTTTATGTCGTGGCCATGCTTTTCATCGTCTTCGATCTGGAGACGGTCTTTCTTTATCCCTGGGCGGTCAGTTTCAAGAAGCTGGGGATGTTCGGGCTGATCGAGATGGCTGTGTTCATGATCATCCTGCTGGTCGGCTACGTGTATGTCTGGAAGCGAGGGGCGCTGGACTGGAGCGAACAGCTCGAGCCGGCCGATCTTCGTGCCTACACCACGGATCGCACCATCGGTGGACCGCGGGCCCGGATGCTCGGGATCGAGTACGAGTGGGAAACGCCGGCCCGTCGGAAGGTGGAGGGGGCGCCATGACCCGGCCCACCAAAGCCGCCATGACTCACGGCACCGGCTACGGCCAATCCACGGCCATGGAATTGCAGTCCAGGTTCGGCGATGCCGTGTCCAACTGGCGTGAATTCCGGGGCGACTGGCAGATCACCGTGAATGCCGGGCAGATGCGCGAAGTGGCTTTCCACCTGCGCGACTCGCTCGGCTATCAAATGCTCTCGAGCATGAGCGGCGTGGACTTCTACCCCGACGAACCGCGATTCAAGGTCGTCTACATGCTCACGCACATGAAGGAGAAGACGCAATTCCTGTTCGAGGTCTTCACCGACGGTGAAAATCCGGAGCTGCCCACGCTCAGTGACATCTGGATGGTGGCCAACTGGCAGGAACGCGAGGTCTACGACTTTTTCGGCATCAAGTTCACGAATCACCCGGACTTGCGCCGGGCCTTGATGCCCGAGGATTTCGAAGGCTATCCGCTGCGGAAGGACTTTCCGCTCCTCGGGGTCGACGTCGGCCTCAAGGCCCGTAGCTGATCGGTTCGGAAAGGTCCCCGATGCTGTCCGACAAGGCCAAAGAGGAAATCCTCGAGATCAAGGTCCGCTATCCGGACCGTCGATCCTCCACCCTCCCCTCCTTATATGTGGCGCAGGAGGATCAGCGGTGGTTGAGCTCGGAAACGATTGCCGAAGTGGCCGTCCTGCTCGAGATGCCCGTGCGGATGTTGCACGAGGTGGCCACCTTCTACGTCATGTTCGAGACGAAGCCGGTCGGCACGCATCTGGTCGAAGTTTGCGACAACATCTCCTGCGCGCTGCGCGGGGGAGAGGAGGTCCTCCAGCACCTCGAACAGAAGTGGGGGATCAAGCGGGGCCAGACCACGACGGACGGCAAGTTTTCGCTGCGCGGGGCCGAGTGCCTCGGCGCGTGCGGTACGGCTCCCTGCCTCATGATCGACCATCGCTACTGGGAGAACCTGACGCTGGCCGAACTGGACCGGCGGCTGGCGACGCTTACCGACGATCCGCATCACACGGCCGGCGATCTGGCCGAGGCCCCCATTCCGGCTGTGAAGGGCTGATCGCATGGCGCCGAATTTCCCGCTCATCCTGACGAAGAACATGACCCGACCGGACAGCCACCGGCTTTCCGCCTACACCGCCTCGGGCGGCTACAATTCCTGGAAGAAGACGCTCAAGGAATTGACGCCCGACCAGGTCATCCAGACCGTCAAGGACTCCGGGCTCCGCGGCCGCGGCGGAGCGGGCTTTCCGTGCGGCCTGAAATGGTCGTTCGTGCCGCGCCAGAGCGAGAAGCCGAAATACCTGGCCTGCAACGCGGACGAATCGGAGCCCGGCACGTTCAAGGACCGGATGCTGATGACCCGCGATCCCCACATGCTGATCGAGGGGATGGCCATCGCCGCCTTCGCCATCGATTGTCATCTGGCCTTCATTTATATCCGAGGTGAGTTCGCCCTCGAGGCCATCATCCTGGAGAACGCCCTCGCGGAGGCGCGCGCGGCCGGGCATCTCGGCAAGAACATCTACGGTACCGGCTACGAGCTCGACATGATGGTGTACCGGGGTGCCGGGGCTTACATTGCCGGCGAAGAGACCGGCATGCTCGAGAGCCTGGAAGGGAAGCGGGCCCACCCGCGCATCAAGCCGCCGTTTCCGGCCGTGGTCGGCCTTTATGGCTCGCCGACGGTCATCAATAATGTTGAGACGCTGGCCAACGTTCCGGCCATCATCGAGAACGGCGCCGCCTGGTTTGCGGCAATCGGCACACCCAAATCGACCGGAACGAAGCTGATGAACATTTCCGGGCATGTGAACCGCCCGGGCGTGGTCGAGCTGCCGATGGGAACAAAGCTCATGACAATCATCAACGATTACTGCGGCGGCGTCTGGCACAACCGCAAGCTCAAGGCGGTCATCCCGGGCGGCTCGTCCGTGCCGGTCTTGACCGCCGCCGAGTGCGAAGAGGTCACCGTCGATTACGACAGCCTGGCCGCGGCCGGCACGATGCTCGGCACGGCGGCCATCATCGTCATGGATGAAACAACCTGCATGGTCCAGGTGGCCTCGCGCCTGACCCGCTTCTACGATGAGGAGTCATGTGGACAGTGCACCCCCTGCCGCGAGGGCACGGCCTGGGCCTTCAAGATCCTGGACCGCCTGGTACATGAGGGGGGGGAGCCACACGAGATCGACCTGCTCCTCGACATCTGCGACAACATGGGCGGCCGCACCATCTGCGCCCTGGCCGACGCGGCCGTGGGCCCGATCAAGAGCTGCATCGAGAAGTTTCGTCCCGAGTTTGACTATGCGGTCCGACATGGTTCGCCCATGAAGGGGCGGATGGCCGATGTGCCGGGGTTTGACGTGACCGCCACGGTCGGGGCGCGGGGCTGATGGGAGTCGGACTCCCGATGGACGTCGTGCTGGGCGTCGTCATCAAATGCCTCGTATTCTTCTTCATCGTCGTCACCGCCGTGGCCTACATGGTGCAGTTCGAGCGAAAGGTGATTGCCCACATTCAGAGCCGCATCGGGCCGAGCCGCGTGGGGCCGATGGGGCTGCTGCAGCCGCTGGCCGACGCGCTGAAGCTCATCTCCAAGGAGACGATCTTCCCGCGCGGGGCCGACAAGGTGTTGTACCTGCTCGGACCGGTCTTTGCCTCCGCCCCGGCCTTTCTGTCGTACGCGGTTATCCCGGTCGGCCCGAATCTTTCGATGTTCGGCCAGGAAATCACGTTGTACCTGGCCGACATCAACGTGGCCCTGCTGTTCATCTTCGCGGTGGCTTCGATCAACATCTACGGTGTCTTCCTGGCAGGCTGGTCCTCGAACAACAAGTATTCGCTGTACGGCGGCCTTCGCTCGAGCGCGCAGATGATCTCGTACGAGCTGGGAATGGGGCTGTCGGTGATGGGCGTCATCATGCTGGCCGGCAGCTTCAGCCTGGTGGACATCGTGAATGCGCAGGCCAAAATGCCATTCCTGCTGTTGCAACCGGTTGGCTACCTGATGTTCCTGATTGCCGGTCTGGCCGAGATCAACCGCATTCCCTTCGATTTGCCGGAAGCCGAGGGCGAACTCGTGGCCGGATTCCACACCGAATATTCCGGCATGCGCTTCGGTCTCTTCTTCCTGGGCGAATATGCCAACATCATCACCACGTCGTGCATCGCCGTGTTGCTCTTCTGGGGCGGCTGGAACGGGCCGGGCGTGACTCAATATCCCTGGCTCGGGCCGATCTGGTTCACCATCAAGCTCGTGCCGCACCTATTTTTCATGGTCTGGACCCGTGGCACACTGCCCCGCTTCCGTTATGACCAGCTGATGGGTTTTGGCTGGAAGGTTCTGCTGCCGATCGGGCTGGCCAACATCCTGATCACGGGTCTGATCATCGCCCTGACTCAACGCTGAGTCCGGGCGCACCGATTTTCGAGGACTGACGAACAATGTGGATTTTCTTTCTGCTGGCGCTCCTGGTCGTGGCCGGGGCCCTGGCGGTGGTGCTGCTGCCCAACCCAATTCACTCGGCGTTGATGCTGGTCTTCACGCTGATGGCGACGGCCGGCATCTTCCTGACGCTCGGGGCACAGTTCCTGGCCGTCATCCAGGTGATCGTGTACGCCGGCGCCATCATGGTGCTGTTCGTGTTCGTCATCATGCTGCTCAATCTGCGCGCCGGCGAGGGAGGCGAGGAAAGCCTTCACCGGAAGACCGGCCTCGGACAAATCCTGGGTATTGGCCTTGCCGCGCTGCTCATGCTCCAGATCGGCCTCCTGGTCCTGACCGGAAAACCGTCACTGCTCAAGTCGATTCACCCGGCGGCGGAACTTGAAGCGCAGGCCGGGGGCCACAGCCAGGCCATTGGACTTTTGCTCTACGGCAAGTATCTACTGCCGTTCGAGGTGGCCTCGGTGCTGCTGCTCGTGGCCATCATCGGGGCGGTGGCCCTGTCGCGTCGCCATCTCGTGATCGGACCCGGTCGCGACGAATCGACCGAGGAGGTGCCATGAACGAATCGGTCCTCCCCATGCTCGTTCCGGTGGCCTGGTACCAGGTCCTTGCGGCGGTTCTCTTCGCCATCGGGGCGATGGGCGTCCTGTTCCGGCGCAACATCCTGGTCATCTTCATGTGCGTCGAACTGATGCTCAACGCCACCAACATCGCCTTCGTCGCCTTTGCCCGGCACCTGGGCTCGCTGGACGGCCAGATCATCGTCTTCTTCGTTCTGGCGGTGGCCGCCGCGGAAGTGTCCGTAGGGCTGGCCATCATCATCGATGTTTTCCGCAAACGAGGCACCGTCGATCTGGCGGCCGCCAACATTCTGAAAGGCTGACGGGGGCGCATGGAGTACTTCTGGCTCATCCCGTTTCTCCCGCTGGCCGGCTTCCTGATCACGGGCCTGTTTCAAAAGTGGCTGAACGAGAAATCCGCCGGCCTCATCGCCTCGGCCGCGGTGGGTGCGGCGTTCGTCCTGGCCGTGATCTCCTTCTTTGGCCTCCTGTCGCTGCCGGCGGACCAGCGGGTCGTGCATCACACGATTTCCAGCTGGATCGAGGCCGGCCGCTTTAATGCGCCGCTGGCCTTCCTGCTTGATCCTTTGTCGATGGTGATGGTCCTGGTCATCACCGGCGTCGGATTCCTGATCCACGTCTATTCGATCGGCTACATGCACGGCGATTCGGGCGTGAAGCGGTTCTTCTCCTATCTCAACCTCTTTACGTTTGCAATGCTGGTCCTGGTCCTGGCCGACAACCTGTTGCTCCTGTTTGTCGGCTGGGAAGGGGTGGGGCTCTGCTCGTACCTCCTGATCGGCTACTGGTACGAAAAGAAATCGGCCACCGACGCCGGCAAAAAGGCCTTCATCGTCAACCGGATCGGCGATTTTGGTTTCCTTCTGGCCACTGCGCTGGTGTTCTGGACACTGGGCACAGTCAATTTTCGGGAGATTGCCGAGCGCGCGCCCGGCCTCCTGGAGGTCGGCGGCGGCATGATCACCGCCATTACGCTTCTGTTTTTCCTCGGCGCCACCGGCAAGTCGGCCCAGCTTCCGCTGTACACATGGCTCCCCGACGCCATGGAGGGCCCTACGCCGGTGTCGGCGCTTATTCACGCCGCCACGATGGTCACCGCCGGCGTGTATCTGCTGGCCCGCACTCAGCTGCTGTACACCATGGCGCCGCTCACGATGTTCGTGGTGCTGGTCATCGGCATGGCCACGGCCATCTTTGCCGGCTCGATTGGCCTCGCCCAGACCGACATCAAGAAGGTACTGGCCTACTCCACGGTCAGCCAGCTCGGATTCATGTTTGCCGCCTGTGGTGTCGGCGCCTTCGCGGCCGCCATCTTCCACCTGGTCACGCACGCCTTCTTCAAGGCGCTGCTGTTCCTCGGCTCCGGTTCGGTCATCCACGGCCTTCATGGCGAGCAGGAGATGCCGAAGATGGGTGGCCTGAAGGACAAAATGCCGACGACCTTTCGGGTCTTTCTGATCGGCGGCCTCGCCCTTTCCGGCGTCCCGATCTTCGCCGGATTCTTTTCCAAGGACGAGATTCTCTGGGAGGTCTTCGCCAGCGGCAACGTGATCCCCTGGGTGGTGCTGGCGATCGCGGCCCTCTTCACCGCCTTCTACACGACGCGGGCCATCATCCTGACCTTTTACGGCCAGCCCCGTGACCGTCATCTGTATGACCACGCCCATGAATCACCGGCCGTCATGACGGTGCCGCTGGTCATCCTGGCGGTTTTGTCGACCATCGGTGGGTTGCTTGGCATTCCGCTCCTGGCCGGCGGGCAACGGCTCAAGGCGTGGTTGTCGCCGGTGCTGGGCGGAGGACACGCCGCCGCTCCGGCGGCTCACGGCGCTGCGGAAGTGGCCACCCACGCAGCGGAAGTAGCCACTCGCAGCGCGGCGCCTCATGCTTCGACGTTCCACTATCCCGGCCTTCTGTCCCCCTTCGGACACGATACGACCCTCGAGATGATCCTGATCGTCGTTTCGGTGGCCATCGCCTTGATCGGCATCTTCCTGGCCACCCGCCTGTATGCCGGGGATGCCTCCGCGGCCGAGAAACTCCGTCTGAGCTGGGGCGGCCTCCATCGCCTGCTGGCGAACAAGTACTTTGTCGACGAGCTGTACAACGCCATCGTCGTTCGGCCGATCAAGTTGCTGTCCGATTTCTTCTGGCAGATCGTGGATGTCCGCGGCATCGACGGCGCCGTCAACGGCGTCGGTACGTTCCTGCGGGGCACCGGTGACGAACTTCGCCGCTGGCAGACGGGCCTGGCCCAGAACTACGCGGTGGCGATCGTTTTCGGCACGCTCCTGATCCTGGCCTTTGTGCTGTGGGGACGGTGGGCGCTGTGAATTACCTGTCGCTCGTCCTTTTCCTGCCGCTCGTCGGCGCCATTCTCCTGGCCGTTGTGCCGGGCGGGGCCAGGGTTCATCGCAACTTTGCGCTCGGCATCAGCGGCGCCACCTTCCTGTTGAGCCTTCGGCTCTGGTTCGACTTTGATGTGCATGCCAACGGCATGCAGTTCGTCGAGCGCTTCGACTGGATCCAATCGCTGGGCATCCGCTATGCCATCGGCGTTGACGGCCTGTCGCTGATGTTGATCCTGTTGACCACGTTCCTGTCGACCATCGCCATCCTGGCATCGTTCCAATCGATCACCGAACGGACCCGCTCGTACTTCGCGTGTCTGCTGGCGCTCGAGACGGGCATGCTGGGCGTCTTCATGGCCTTCGATCTCTTCTTCTTCTACGTATTCTGGGAAGTGATGCTGATTCCGATGGCCCTCCTCATCGGCATCTGGGGCGGTAAGCGGCGGGTGTACGCGGCCATCAAATTTTTTCTGTACACGATGGCCGGCTCGGTGTTGATGCTGGTGGCCATTATCGCCGTGGTCCTGATTCACCGGCAGGCCACGGGCTCCCTGACCTTTGATCTCTTCCAGCTGTACGGCACGCCCATATCCCGAACGGCCCAGATGTGGCTCTTTGCTGCCTTCGCGCTGGCCTTCGCCATCAAGATTCCGCTCTTCCCGTTTCACACCTGGCTGCCCGACGCACACGTCGAGGCCCCCACCGCCGGCTCGGTGATCCTGGCCGGCGTGCTGCTCAAGATGGGCACCTACGGATACATGCGCTACTGCCTGCCGATGTTTCCGGAGGCGGTGCTCTTCTTCGCCCCCTTGATCCTGGGCCTGGCGGTCATCGGCATCATCTACGGGGCGCTGGTGGCCATGGTCCAGCCGGACCTCAAGAAACTGGTGGCCTATTCCTCGGTGAGCCACATGGGATTCGTCATGCTCGGTATTTTCTCGCTGAACTTTCAGGGCCTGCAGGGCGGCATGATCCAGATGATCAACCACGGGCTCTCCACCGGCGCGCTCTTCCTCCTGGTCGGCATGATCTACGACCGCCGCCACACGCGTGAGATCTCCGAGTTCGGCGGCCTGACCCGGGTGATGCCGGTCTTCTCCATTTTCTTCATGATCACCACGCTGTCATCCATCGGCCTGCCGGGTCTGAACGGCTTCGTCGGTGAATTCCTGGTGATCCTTGGCGCCTTCCAGACGGCCCGGCCGTTTGCCATCGTCGGCGCCATCGGCGTCATCCTGTCTGCGGTTTATATGCTCTGGATGTTCCAGCGGGTCATGTTCGGCGAGGTGACGAAGGAGGAAAACAGGAAGCTCATCGATCTTTCGCCGCGCGAGTGGGCGGTCATGGTGCCGGTGCTGATCCTGATCATCTGGATCGGCATCCATCCCAAGCCCTTCCTCAAGACCAGCGAGGTGGCCGTCGGTGACATTCTGAAGAAGTACGGCACCACCGAAATGGGGCAGGTGGCGCGATGACCGAACTGGTTCGGCTCTTCGGTTCACTCGGCATCAATTTTTCGGCCATCGGCCCGGAGGTGGCGCTGCTCGGGGCCGCCTGCGTGATCCTGCTGCTCGACTGCTTCTACAAGCGGAACGGCGGCGGACATCTGTTGTCGATCGGCCTCGTTGGTCTTGGGGTGGCTGCCTGGCTGGCGCTGCGCGTCGACCCGAATCTGCCGATCACGGCCTACTACGACACGGTTGGAGCGGACGGCTTCAGCCGCCTCATCAAGGTCATCCTGTGCGGCATTACGGCCGTGACCTTCCTGATGACCGCCGGTTATGCGCTGCGCCGCGAGGTGGAGAGCGCCGAGTACTACGCCCTGATGCTCCTTGCCACGCTGGGCATGATGCTGATGGCGTCCGGCACCGACTTGATCATGATCTTCCTGGGCCTCGAGATCTCCTCGATCAGCCAGTACATCCTGGCGGGCTTCCGCCATGAATCGCCGCGCAGCACCGAAGCCAGTCTCAAGTACTTCATTCTCGGCGCCTTTGCCACGGGTTTCCTGCTTTACGGCATCGCGCTGGTGTACGGCGCCACCGGCACCACGAACCTGATGAGCCTCAAGATCTATACGGCCAACGTGGAGAAAGCGCCGCTGCTGCTCATGGCCGGCTGTGCCCTCCTCCTGGTCGGCTTCGGCTTCAAGTTGTCGAGCGTGCCGTTCCACATGTGGACGCCGGACGTGTACGACGGCGCCCCGACGCCCGTCACCGCCTTCATGGCCGCCGCCTCGAAGGTGGCCGGTTTCGCCGCGCTCACCCGCATCCTCTTCGTCGGCTTCACCGGCGTGCAAAGCGGCTGGGGCCAGATTCTCTGGGTCATCGCCGCCCTGACGATGACGCTGGGGAACATTGCCGCCCTGGTGCAGACCCGCGTCAAGCGGATGCTGGCCTACTCCGCCATCGCCCACGCCGGCTACCTGCTGGTGGCCCTCGTGGCCGGCACCGAGATGGGCGGCATCGGCATCATTTACTACCTCGTGGCCTATGCCTTGACGAATCTCGGTGCCTTCGCCATCGTCAGTCTGCTCCGCAACGAGGATGACGAGGGGCTCAAGCTCTCCAACTTTGCCGGGCTTGGTTTCCGCCGGCCCTGGCTGGGCCTGCTGATGGCCCTCTTCATGTTCTCGCTGGCCGGCATTCCGCCCACGGCGGGATTTCTCGGCAAGTTTTACATTTTCAGCGGCGCCGTCGAAGCCGGCTACATCGGGCTGGCGGTCCTCGGCGTCATCAATTCGGTCATCTCCGTCTACTACTATTTGCGCGTGGTCGTCTGGCTGTACATGTCGCCGAACATCGCCGGCGAAGACCCGCTGATCGGCGCCGCCTGGCCGCTGCGCCTGACTCTGGCCCTGACCGCGATCGGAATTATCATGTTCGGCGTCTGGCCCGGCCCGCTCGTCGATCTGGCCCGCCGGGCGATACTGCCGCTGTTGAGCTGAGGCGGCCGTTGCGCCACCCGTTCGTGAGGCCCTCATGTGCCGAAACATCAAGACGCTCTTCAACTTCGATCCACCGGCCACCGAGGAGGAAGTTGCGGCCTCGTCGCTAATGAGAAGTCCTCTCCCAATGACCGGATTGATACTCTCGCGGACGATGGGAACGGTTCTGGTGACACCGGGATTCAGGAGGTGCCCGCTTGGCGGAGGAGAGGCTGGACAGTCTGCGCGAGCGCATCCGGTTGCTCGATCTGGAGGTCGTGGCGCGGGCGGCGGAGCGCATGGAGCTTGCCAGACAGGTAGGGGAGATCAAGCGCCGGCAACAACTCTCCATTGTCGACTATGCCCAGGAGAGGGAGGTGCTGGAGCGCGCGCGATCCATGGCCAGGGAGCTTGGGCTCGATCCGCGAGTGGCCGAGGATCTCTTCGTTGGACTCATCCGTGCCTCGGTGTCAGCCCAGGACGAGGACAACCTGCGGCATGCGGCGGTGGGTGCGGGCAAGAGTGCGGTGATCGTTGGCGGCGCCGGCCGCATGGGTCGGTGGTTCAATCGCTTTCTGGCAGCCCAGGGCTACACCACCGGCTCCCTCGACCCGGCGGCCCCGCCGGAAGAGGACGAGTGGGCTCGCGGCGCGCTGGCGTCGGCGGAACTGATTGTCTGCTCCACGCCGCCAACCGCAACGGCTGAACTCTACGCCGGGTGGTCCGACAATCCGCCTTCCGGGGTGGTCGTCGACATCGCCAGCATCAAGACGCCCCTCATCGAGCCGATCCGCGCCCTTCAGAAGTGCGGGGGTCGCGTCGCCTCAATCCATCCCATGTTCGGTCCGTCCGCCGTGCTCCTGCGTGATGCCGATGTGGTGATTTGCGACACGGGAGACTCGGTGGCAACATCCGCCGTGGAACGGCTCTTCCTGCCGACCACCGCGCGTCTCGTCCACCTGCCGCTGGCCGACCATGACCGCATCATGGCCGACCTCCTGAGCCTCGCGCACGCCACCGCCATCGCCTTCGCGCTGGCACTGCCGCCAACCGAGCACCCCCTGCGCAGCACCACCTTTCAAGCCCTGGAATCACTCGCAGCCACCGTCGTCCGGGAGAGCCCGGAGGTGTACTTCGAAATCCAGGCCGGAAACCCTTATTCTTCCGAGGCGCTCGAACGGCTGCGGTCCGCGTTGAATCGAATCGTTCTGGCACTTGAGACAGGCGACCCGAATGAATTTCGGGCACTCTTCGAAGAGGGACAGCGGCGGACGCCGAAGATGCGCTGAGTTGAGTACACCATATTCGCAAAAGCACCATGGAAAAGGAGACACACCATGAGCACGATCACCACGAAGGATGGCACGCAGATCTACTACAAGGATTGGGGTACGGGACCGCCGGTTGTGTTCAGTCACGGCTGGCCGCTCTGTTCGGACAGCTGGGAGGCCCAGATGATGTTCCTGGCGTCCAGCGGCTACCGCTGCATTGCCCATGACCGCCGCGGCCACGGCCGTTCGAGCCAACCCTGGAATGGCAACGAGATGAATACCTTCGCCGACGACCTCTCCCAGCTCATCGAAACGCTGGATCTGAAGGGATCCACCCTGATCGGATTCTCCATGGGCGGCGGCGAGGTGGCCCGTTACATCGGTCGGCACGGAACGAAGCGTCTGGCCGGCGCGGCGCTGATCGCCGCCGTGCCACCGCTGATGCTGAAGACGGAAGCCAACCCGGGCGGCCTGCCGATCGAGGTATTCGATGGAATCCGTGCCGGCGCCATGGCCGACCGCGCGCAGCTCTACAAGGACATCGCCGGTGGCCCGTTCTTCGGGGCCAATCGTCCGGGATCCAAGGTCTCGCAGGGGACAATCGATTCGTTCTGGAACCAGGGAATGATGGCTGGCCACAAGAACACCTACGATTGCATCAAGGCCTTCTCCGAGACGGATTTTACCGAAGACCTGAAGAAGTTCGACGTGCCGACTCTGGTTGTCCACGGCGAAGACGACCAGGTTGTGCCGATTGGTGCCTCAGCCCGGCGCTCGGCGGAGCTGATCAAGGGCTCCATCCTGAAAGTTTACCCGGGCGCGCCCCATGGTCTGGCCGATACGCACAAGGATCAGCTCAACGCCGACCTCCTGACATTCCTCAAGGGGCTTGGCGGCGCCTGACGCGGATTGACGGAATGACGGAGGAACTTCGGGCCGCCTTCGGCGACATCGACATCTACTTCTTTGACCAGCTGCTTCGGGGGCGCATAACCCCCGGCATGCGCGTGCTGGATGCCGGGTGCGGGGGGGGGCGAAACCTGGTCTATCTGCTTCGGGCCGGGTACGACGTGTGCGGGGCTGACGAATCGGCGGAAGCCATTGACCAGGTCCGGAGTCTGGCTGCGCAACTGTCGCCGCACCTCCCGGCGGACAATTTTCGGGTGGAGCCGGTGGATGTCATGTCGTTTCCCGACCATCATGCCGATGTCGTCATCTCCAGTGCCGTTCTCCATTTCGCGCGCGACGAGGATCACTTCGAGGCGATGCTGCGAGGCTCGTGGCGAGTTCTCAAACCAGGTGGGCTGCTATTTGCCCGCCTGGCCTCGTCGATCGGGATCGAGGAAGAGATCCGCGCCGTGGGAGGAGGAAGGTTCCATCTGCCGGACGGATCGCGGCGTTACCTGGTGGACGCCCCATTTCTTGAAAGAGCCGGGAAGCAACTGGGTGGCCGGCTGGCCGACCCGCTGAAAACGACCGTCGTGCAACACCAGCGAAGCATGACCACCTGGGTTCTACGGAAGCAGGAGGGTTGATAATTGCGCCCCGCGGATAAGTTGAGCCAACCAGCCCTGGAAATTGTCCTGGCAACTCCCCGCCTCCGGGTACGGCATTTCGAGGAGGAGGATGTCACGGCCCTGTTCGAGGTCTGCCGTGATCCGGTGGTCATGCGTTGGGTGGGGGATGGGACGCCGCTCACGCTGGAGCTGTGTGCGAAGTGGATCGAAATTTCGCGCCATAACTACCTGACGAAGGGTTACGGGGCCTGGGCGGTGATCGATCGGGAAAGCGATGAATTGATCGGCTATGCCGGACTGGTTCATGCGCCGGATCGGACGGATCCGGAAATCATTTGTGCATTCCGGAAAGCCTGGTGGGGGCGGGGGCTGGCCAGCGAATTGGCGCCGGCCATCCTCCGGCACGGACTCACACGCTGCGGGCTGGCCCGGATTATCGCCACCATTGATCCGGCAAATGCGGCTTCGCTGAAAGTCGTCGATCGATGCGGGATGTCATTCGAAACGGATGAACTGGATGAGCATGGATTGGCCATCCGTTGCTTCGCCGTGCATCGCAACGAAACCGACCCGGTAATCCGAAATGCCGTTGCGGGAGACATCGACCTGTTGGTCGACCTGTGCGCGGTCACGTTTCGCGAGACCTATGGACCCCATTCCCCGGCCGAGGAAGTGGAGCGGCACATCAGGGAGCATTTCACCCGCGACCGGCTGGAGGCGGAGGTGATGAGCCCGGAGGCGGTCATGCTCCTCGCCACCGTGGCGGATCGTCCGGTGGGTTATGCCTTTCTCCTCCCGGGATCAACCACCCCCTGTGTCACCGGCCCCGATCCGGTCCAACTGGCCCGCATTTACCTGTCGGCGGGTTCAATCGGCGTGGGGCGCGGTTCGTCGCTCATGAATGCCTGTCTCGATGAGGCTCGGCGGCTCCGGAGCGGCACGATCTGGCTGAGCCTCTGGGATCAAAATCATCGCGCCATGAAATTCTATGAGCGCTGGGGATTCATCACGATTGGTACCATGGCATTCGAGTTCGGCGGGACGAGCTACCAGGATCCGGTGATGGCCAGGACGCTTTAGGTGTTTGGCACCGGCAGGAGGTGTGATGCCTGAATTGATGACGGTCAAGGGATGCTGCCCGCTCGATTGTCAGGACACCTGCTCCTGGGAAGCGCAGGTGGAGGATGGGCGGGTGACGCGCGTCGTCGGCGCGGCGGCGCACCCCTTCACCAGAGGGTCGCTCTGCGCCAAGGTCAACGATTACCAGGAGCGCACCTACGCGCCGGACCGGCTGCTGCATCCACTTCGTCGAAACGGACCGAAAGGTTCGGGTCAGTTCGAACGCATTTCCTGGGATGAAGCCCTCGACACCGTGGCCACCCGCTTCCGGGGCATCATCCAATCCCACGGCGGCGAGGCCCTGCTGCCGGTCAACTACCTGGGCTCGATGGGGATACTCCAGCGGCGCGCATTGATGCGAATCTTTCACGCGGTCGGTGCCTCCCGTTTTCATGGCAGCATCTGCGGCGCGGCGGGCAATGTGCTCGATCGTGAGGGGCATCCCCGATCCTTTGACCCGGAGGAGATCTCGGAGAGCCGCCTCGTGCTCCTGTGGGGCGCCAACCTGTTGACGACCAGTCATCACCACTTCCACTTCATCCTGGAGGCCAGGCGGCGCCACGGGGCACGGCTTGTCATGATCGACCCGCGCCGCACGACCACCGCCCGGGCCTGCGATGAGCATGTGTCGATTCGCCCCGGCACGGACGGCCTTCTGGCGGCGGGAATGGCGCAGGTGATGTTTCACGAGGGGCTGGCCGATCTCGAATACGCCGCGCAGGTCGGCTCGGACCTCGACGCGTTTCGTGAGCAGGTTCAGCCCTGGACGCCGGCGAGGGTCGGCGAGGCCTGTGGTGTATTGCCGTTAACGGTGACACGGCTGGCGCGGGAGTTTGCCACCGCCCGTCCGGCAGTCATCCGGGCCGGCGTGGCACCGCAGCAGACGGTCGGTGGCGAGGAATTTGTTCGACTGCTGTCGGCCCTCGCCATTCTGGGTGGGCACTGGAAACTTCCGGGCGGTGGCCTCTTCATGGAGGCCTACCCGGTTCTGACGGAGGCGGCGGCCATGCGGCGCGATCTGATGTCCGGCACGCCGCGCAGCCTGGACATGGCCCGGCTCGGCGAACATCTCACCGATACGACGCTCGCGCCCCCGATCAAGGGACTCATGGTCTGGACGATGAACCCGGCGGTCGACCAGCCGAATGCCGGGGTGATCCGGCAGGGACTTTCACGCGACGATCTCTTCACCGTCGTCATCGAAAATTTCATGACCGATACGGCGCGATTCGCCGACATCCTGCTTCCATCGACCACACAGCTCGAGCACTTCGACCTGCAGGGGGCCTGGGGGCACGAATACATCTCGATCAACAATCCCGCCATCGCGCCTCTCGGCGAGGCCCGCTCGCATGCCGACATCATGCGTGACCTGGCGCCCCGGATGGGCCTGACCGATCCGGCTTTCGCCGAAAGCGACGAGGCGATTGTGGCCTCGACGCTGCCTCCCGGGATCACCGTGGCGGAACTCCGCGAGAAGGGGTGGCACAAGAGTCCGCGCGGGCGCCCGGATCCCGCTTCGGCCGGACGGCGGCTGACGCTGGCCGGTGGGGTGCCGCTGCCACCGGAAGCGCCACGCCCCGGAATGTTTCAGCTGCTGACGCCAAAGTCGCACTACTTCCTCAATTCAAGTTTCGCCAACATGCCGCGCCAGCGTCAGGCGATGAAGCGACCAACCCTCGAAATGTGTCGCTCCGATGCGGAGAAGCGTGGTTTCATCGATGGACAACATGTCCGGCTGCATAACGACCGCGGTGAACTCACCGCGTGGCTCCAGCTGACGGATGGCATTGTTCCGGGTGTCGTGGCACTTCCCGGAAAGTGGTGGGGTGTTCCGGCTGAGACCGGCGCACTGGCCAACCGGTTGACTCCTTCGGCCTGGGCGCCGGGCGGGCAGCCGGCGTACAACGACACGTTTGTCGAGGTGAACGTGGTGATCGATCCATGAACGAGACGTTTCGCACCACCCTCTGGCGGCAATTCGGCGCCGCCATCGACATGCTTGAAAGTGCCATTCGGGAATGCCCGGAACAACTCTGGTGTGATCGCCGCGAGCAGCCGGAGTACTGGTACCTGACCTTTCACACGCTCTTCTGGCTCGACCTGTACCTTTCGGGGCCGGTCGAGGGATTCGTGCCGCCGGATCCGTTTGACCTTGCGGAACTGGATCCGGCCGGTGTCATCCCCGAGGTGCCTTACACGCAGGCCGAACTGTTGACCTACCTGGAGCATTCGCGTCGGAAGTGCCGATCCGTCCTCGATGGACTGACGGACGAGGCGGCCAGCCGACCACTCCAGTTTGGCTGGGGCCATACGACGTATCTGGAGTTGATGCTCTACAACATGCGCCATGTCCAGCATCATGTTGCCCAGTTGAATCTCATGGGAGATCGGCAATCCGCGAAAATCTCACGACAACCGGGATGGACGAATCGATGGTGCGGATCGGCGACAAACGGGCCCGAGCGAATTTTTCGTGCTCCTGGCTGCCACTTGGAGCCCGCTATGGCGACAAGGGATTGATCATCGTGACGGCGGCCTCGCTGGACGAGGCCACGGCGCTGTTCGTGTCGGATCCGGCCGTGAACGATGGCATCTTCGTTCATGACATTGCCGAATTCGCCCCCTTTTATCCGGGCACGGTGGGCCAGCCTCCAACACCAAAGGGGGAGGGGCCGGCGCGACTGCCGGGCCTCGAGTTGCCACCGGATCTGGCGCGGATCCTGACCGACTACGAAAAAGCGTGGAGGGCCAGGGATGCCCCCGGCCTGGCCGCGCTCTTTGCCGAGGACGGCTTTGTCCTGCCCAGCGGCCGACCACCGGTGCATGGTCGCGAAGCCATTCAGAGGCACTACACCGGACAGGGGGGAGCGTTGTCACTCCGCGCCTTCGCGTACCAGATCGGTGAATCCTCCGGTTACATCCTTGGTGGATATGCGAGCCGCCCCGGCGTCGGAGACACCGGCAAATTCACGCTGACACTGACTCGCACGCCCGGCGGCCAATGGCTGATCCTGTCCGACATGGACAACGGGAATGCCCAACCATAGTGTGGGCGTTCCGCCGCCTGAAGATCCCGGCACGACTGGACAACCATCCATCGCGTCCGTAAAGTTGGACGATGAAACCGGCCCGTGCTTACCTTCTGACCAGCGTCTTCGCCGTAATGATGACTTTTCCGGCCTGCTCCGGGCCGTCGAAGTCCGAGAAGCCTCTGCCTGTCCCTGCACCCGCTGAGGCGTCGGCTCCGGATTTTGTGAACACGGTCTGGCGCGTCACCCGATCCGATGCCGTCGAGGTGGGAATGCTTTACACCTTTCAGTCCGACGGCATACTCGTCATCAGTTCGCCCCACGCTAAGCCAGCCTTCGGCGCCTGGCGGCGAAGCGGCAAACGGCTGATCATGGTCGAGGAGGGAATCGAGTATCCGGTCGACATCCTCGAACTGACGGCTGATCGGTTTCGCATCCTGATCAGCAATCCCGGCGGCGTTTCGGATCTGACGATGGCGCCGGCAAATCGATGAGGCTCCGGTCCACCGGGAGCTGCAGCTGATCACGGAGGAATTCATGTGGCTCGATAGTGTGTTGCTCGTTGCCTTGCTGGCGATGTTGCCGAATGCCCCGGCCAGCCGGCCTTCATCGGACGAACTGACGCAGCAAGTTCGCGCCACCGAGACCGCCTTCGCGAAATCGATGGCCGATCGCGATCACACGGCCTTTACGGCCTGCCTGCTCGATCTGGCGGCTGGAGTCGGACGGGCGGTGGCGCATCATCTTCGACAAAGGATGTCCGCGCTGCGAATGTCCGAAAGAGAAGCCATGATGGTTTTTGATCGATGATCCCGGCTACGGAGGCTCTTCAGCGGCTGAAGGAAGGCAATAAACGATTCGTGGCCGGCCACATCTCCCATGAATCGCTCCTCGGGCGGGCGCACAGCCAGGAGCTGGTTTCGGGACAGAAACCGTTCGCCATTGTGCTTGGTTGTTCGGATTCCCGCGTCCCGGCGGAGATCGTCTTCGATCAGGGCCTGGGCGATCTCTTCGTCATTCGCGTGGCCGGAAACATCGTCGCTCCCTCACAGGTCGGCAGCGTCGAATTTGCCGCGGCCCGATTCCACTCCCGCCTGGTCGTCGTCCTCGGCCACTCGCAATGTGGCGCCATCGAGGCCACGCTGGAGTGGCTTCAAGGTTCCGCCGATTCCCACTCCCGAAACATTCAGTCCATTGTCGATCGGATCCGGCCGTCGGTGGAAGGACTCCTGAGCACCGAACTTCGCCACGACCCGCCGGCGCTGCTTCGCGAAGCGATGCGGGAAAATGTGCGGGCCGCGGTCAATCAGTTGAAGCATGGCTCCGACATCCTGGAAGGGTTGATCGAGCACCACGAATTGTCCGTGGTCGGCGCGGAATATTCTCTCGATACCGGACAGGTCGAGTTTTTCCACGGCCTTCCCGAGGGCGATTGAGCGCAGGGGAGCGGAACATGCTCCATTCCGAACTGCTGATCAACGTCCTTTGATGACTGTCGAAACCATGACGCCACCTCGACGCGCCGCCGTCGTCTTCATTTTCATCACCATCGTCATCGACATTCTGGCTCTCGGAATCATCATTCCGGTCCTGCCGAAGCTGGTCGAAGGATTCATGGGTGGCGATACGGCCCGGGCGGCGCGTCTCTACGGTCTCTTCGGAACGACCTGGGCGCTGATGCAGTTCATCTTCTCGCCGATTCTCGGCGCCCTGTCCGATCGATTCGGGCGGCGGCCGGTCATCCTGCTTTCCTGTTTTGGTCTTGGACTTGATTACATTGTCATGGCCGTCGCGCCGACCGTCGGATGGCTGCTCGTCGGCCGCGTTCTTTCGGGAATCACGGCGGCCAGCTTCGCCACGGCGGGCGCCTACATCGCCGATGTCACGCCGCCCGAGAAACGAGCCGCCGGTTTCGGCATGATCGGTGCGGCCTGGGGGCTCGGCTTCATCCTGGGTCCCGCGCTCGGCGGTATCCTCGGAGGCATCAACCCGCGCCTGCCGTTCTGGGTGGCGGCTGGCCTGGCGCTTCTCAATACCCTGTACGGGCTCTTCGTCCTGCCGGAATCGTTGCCGCCCGGACGGCGCCAGCCGTTTCGCTGGAGCCGCGCCAACCCGCTGGGATCGCTGACGCTGCTCCGCTCTCACGCCGAGTTGATTGGCCTTTCGGGAGTCAATTTCCTCTACTACCTGGCGCACCAGGTGCTGCCGAGTGTCTTTGTCCTGTACGCGGGTTACCGGTATGGCTGGGATGCCACGATGGTGGGTCTGACGCTGGCGGCCGTCGGCATCTGCAATGTCATCGTTCAGGCAGGATTGATCCGACCGATCATGGCTCGCGTGGGAGAGCGGCGGACTCTCCTG
Source organism: Candidatus Eiseniibacteriota bacterium (assembly GCA_034440375.1). Classification (GTDB taxonomy): domain Bacteria; phylum Eisenbacteria; class RBG-16-71-46; order JABDJR01; family JAWXBZ01; genus JAWXBZ01. The sequence continues at coordinate 20,095 of JAWXBZ010000020.1, read as the reverse complement.
GCTGGCCTCTTGTTCGGTGCAGCGGGCTTCGCCGCCTACGGTCTTTCGCCGACCGCCGCGTTCTTCTTCGCCGGCATCCCCATCTTTTCGCTCATGGGCCTGTATAGCCCGGCCGCGCAGGGAATCATGACTCGCCGCGTCTCGCCATCCGAACAGGGGCAGCTTCAGGGAGCCAATGCCAGTATCATGGGCGTGGCCGGCCTGATCGGCCCAGGCCTGTTTACACAGGTTTTCGCCGCTTTCATCGGCGCGCGCTCCGACTGGCATCTGCCAGGTGCCGCCTTTCTGCTCGCGTCGCTCCTGATGATCTCGGCCGTCCCGTTGGCCTTGAAGGCCACGCGGGTGCAGGGAGGGACATGAAGTACGAGAAATACCACGAGGAGCTGCTTCCGACGCGGCAGTTCGCCCGGCGGATGTTCGGCCATCTGCTGGTGGGAATTGTCCTGCTCCTCGTCGTGCTCGGTACGGGGGTAGCGGGATATCACGGCTTCGAGGGGCTGAGCTGGCTGGACGCCCTCCTCAATGCCTCGATGATTCTGGGTGGCATGGGCCCGGTCGACCCGATTCGAACATCCGGCGGGAAAATGTTCGCTTCCGTCTATGCGCTGTTCTCCGGCTTGTTTGTCCTGGTTGTCGCCAGCCTGATGATCGCACCGGTGGCCCACCGGATTCTCCACCGTTTTCACATGGATGAGGAGCGTGACGGATGACCCCTGAATCGGAGGAACTAGACCTCGCCACGGTTCACCGCCAGCTGTCGACCACCTGCTTCAACCACACCTGGCAATGGATCGACAAAGCCGATCGAACAAGCGGGGAAACCGAGGAGATGATTCATGGCGCCCACGCCTCGGCGTGGCACTGGCTCCAACGACCGGACAACACGCCGAAGCGCCGCTCGGTGGGGTGCTGGCTCCTTTCCCGCGTCTATGCGCTCGCGGGCCGGACCGGAGAGGCGCGGCACTACGCCAACCTGTCGGCCCTGGCCGCGATGGGAGAATCCCCCTTCTACCGGGCCTACGCTCTGGAGGCGCTGGCCCGGGCCGAGCATCGGGCCGGCAATGACGCCGACGCTCGCCGCCTGGCATCCGAAGCCCGCGAGCTGGCCGAAAGCGTGGAGAAGCCGGAGGATCGAAAGTTGCTGCTCGACGATCTGGAGACACTTCCCCGCTAGCCGACCATCGCCTTCGGTCAGCTGGCCGGTCGGATGGCCATGGATGCCCAGACCGGGCGGTGATCACTGGCGCCCCGGTTGTCGTCGATCTTTCCCGGTTCCCCGATCACTGACAGGCCGCGCGCAAAGACATGATCCAGGCTCCAGATCTTGCAGGTGCGGCCGATCCGCCGCGTGAGCCATTCATACCCGTCATCCAAAACGGTGTGGCAGAGCCGCCTGTCATTCAGATCTCCGCCGATGATGATCCGCTCGGCGCCGCTGGCGCTGGCGTCGGTCAGGACCGCAACGATCTGTTCCCGTCGCCGCTCCTCCTGCAGTTCGACCTGCGTGGCGATATGCACGCTGTACACGCGGATCGGCAAACCTTGAAACTCAACGGTGGCCGCGGTGGCGATCCGCTGGGTCCGGCCGAACGCACCGAGGTGGGGCAGAATCACTTTCTTCGGATTGACCAATGGGAGCCGCGACAGGATGGCGTTGCCGAAGTTGTTGTCGCGGGCCGGACTCAGCGACGCCGGGTAGTACACCCAGCACATGTCGAGCGATCGGCCGATCCGTTCAACCCCCGCTTCGTCCATTTCCTGGAGCAGCAGGATGTCGGCCGAGCGCAGCGACGGCTCTGATTTCAACAGATCGATGGCCTTGTCGATCTCCCGTGAGTACCTGATGTTGAAGGTCACGACCTGGAGTTCGTCTTCGATTACCGTCACCGCGGCTTGCGGCGGTTCGCATCCCTGATAAAGTGGCCCCGACGGATTGGTGAAATTGAGCGGAGCGGCACATGCGGAAAGCCCCGTGACCAGGAGCGTGAGCAGGAGGAGGGCGGTAAGCCCGGGTCGGAGGGATCTGGGGATGTGACGCATTGGCACTGGACACCACCCGGCGTCGGTCCGTTCCGCTGAAGAAGAAGGAATGCGTTTCATGTCGGTTCAATCCTGTTTTGAACATAGCATAACTTGTTATTTAACAAGTGCTTACCGAGTATACGCGAAACAGTGTCGTCATTGACGGGGGAAGTTGATGACTGAACCAACCTTGCGCCTCTTCGGGCCAGACGATTCAATCTCCGAGCTGACCGCCCTCTTGCATCGCGCCTACGCGCCGCTGGCCGCCATGGGCCTCCGGTTCGTGGCCACCTGGCAGGACGACACGACGACGCGAAAGCGGATTGACCGCGGCGAATGCTGGGTGCTGGATCTGGGGGGCCGACTCGTCGGCACGATCACCTGGCTGCCCCCCGACTCGACCGAGGGCTCTCCCTGGTACGACCGCGCCGATGTGGCATCGTTTCAGCAACTGGCGGTGGAACCAATCTTTCAAGAGCAGGGGTGGGCCCGGCGGCTCGTGGCGCACGCGGAGAATCTGACCTGGCGGCGCGGCTTCCGCCACCTGGCGCTCGATACGTCGGACCGGGCCACGCATCTCATCAACCTGTACCAGCGTTACGGCTACGCAATCGTCGAGCCGATCACCTGGACGGCGGTCAACTACAACAGTGTCGTCCTGTCGAAGCCGGTCCGCCCGCGGGTCAAGATCTGCTGCATCGCTGATCCGGACGAAGCGGCCATGGCCCTCCAGGCGGGGGCCTCGGCAATCGGCCTCGTGTCGGCCATGCCCAGCGGACCGGGCCCGATCGATGAATCGATGATCGCCCTTGTTTCGGCATCGGTGCCCGCCCACGTCGACACTTTCTGCCTGACCAGCCTGCGGGATGCGGACGCCATCGTTGCGCAGCACGCCCGGGTCAGGACGCGCACCATACAAATCGTCGACAGCCTTCCGCCGGGCCATCACGCCCGGCTTCGTGACCAGCTCCCCGGCGTGCAACTGGTCCAGGTGATCCACGTCACCGGACCGGAATCGGTTGACGAGGCACTGGGACTTGCCCCCAACATTGACGCGCTCCTGCTCGATTCGGGGCGCCCCAACCTGCCGGTGCCGGAGTTGGGCGGCACCGGCCGCGTGCACGACTGGACACACAGCCGGGACATCGTTTCGACCTCGACAGTGCCGGTCTGGCTGGCCGGAGGCCTCAAGGCCGCCAACGTTCGGGAGGCCATCGCCGCCGTCAACCCGCACGGCCTCGATTTGTGCAGCGGCGTCCGTACCGAAGGAAGGCTCGATTCCAACAAGCTGGATGAATTTTTCGCCGCCGTTCGGGACAGCCACTGAATCCGTTTCTCGAGGCGTTTCTATTCGGCCGGCCGGGCCGGTTTGAACTGCCCGGCCAATCGACTACAGTCTTGGAATGAAAATCACCTTCTGTGGCGCCGCCGGTGAAGTGACCGGCTCGGGTTATCTCGTCGAGACGGCATCGGCCCGGGTCCTCGTTGATTTCGGCATGTTCCAGGGGCCCGATTCCACCCATGCCAAGAACCTGGATATCAGGCCGGTCGATCCGGGCCGCCTGGACGCGATTGTCCTGACGCACGCCCACCTGGACCATACGGGACGTCTGCCGCTCCTGGCGCGCCGCGGTCTGAAGGCACCGATCTGGGCTACGCCGGCGAGTTGCGATTTCACCACGCTCGTTCTCGAGGACTCCGGCCGCCTCCAGGAGGGGGATGCCCGACGCCTTTCGCGCAAACGCGCCCGCGTCGGCAAGGGACCGATCGATCCGCTGTACACGAGTGACGACGTCGACAGGTTGAGGCCGCTGGCGCGCCCCTTTCAATATGGCGAATCGATGTCGGTGGCGGCCGGCATCACCGTTCGGCCGCTGGACGCCGGCCACATTCTCGGCTCGGCCAGCCTGGAAATGACGATCGAGGAGGGTGGAAAGAAGCGGGTCATCGCTTTCTCCGGGGATGTCGGTCCGCGCGGCGTGCCATTCCTTCACGATCCGGTGCCGGTGCCGCACGCCGACCTGGTCATCATGGAGACGACCTACGGTGATCGGGACCATCGCGACCTGGCCGCCACGCTCGTCGAGTTCCATTCGATCCTGTCCGCCGCCGTGGCCGGGCGGCGCAAGATCCTGATCCCGGCCTTCGCCATCGGCCGAACCCAGATGATTCTTTTTTACATCGCCCGAATGGTGCGGGAGGGGGGCCTCCCCGTCTTTCCCATCTATCTCGACAGCCCGATGGCCATCCACGCCACCGAGCTGTATTCGAGATACCAGGACCTGTTCGACGAAGAATCCATCGATTTGACGAAGAAGCATCAATCCATCCGCGACATGGCCGGGCTTCAATTCACCGAATCGGCTGACCAGTCCCGGGCCCTCAACGAGCAGAATGGCCCGATGATGATCATTGCCGGATCGGGAATGGCCACCGGGGGACGTATCGTTCACCACCTACGCCACAATCTCTGGCGGGATGATACGGACGTGTTGATTGTCGGCTACCAGGCCAAGGGAACGCTGGGCTCTCGCCTGGTTTCCGGCGATCCGGAGGTTTCGATTCACGGCGAGCGGATCGTGGTCAAGGCCAAGGTCCACACGCTGGGTGGCTTCTCGGCCCACGCCGGCCGTGGCGAACTGGCCGACTGGCTGGCGGTGCCGGCGAAGGACAAGCCCCGTATCGTCCTGACACACGGTGAACCGAAAGCCCGTGATGCCTTTGCCGAACTGGTTCAGCAGAAGTTCGGCATCCAAGCGGAACGGCCGATGCGGTTCGAGACGATCGAATTCGACTGACCGGCACAAACCCTGCTGCTTCCTCTGGCTCGTGCGACATCCCGCGCGGAGGACGTCCCGGATGATCCGACGATACCTGCTTCAATGCACGGTCCTGGCGGGCATTCTGCCGGTCGCCTTTGGGTCAATTTCGGCCCGGGCCGTTGAACCTGACCTTGACTCCGTCCCCGACGCCGTCGACCCGGCAAGTGCCGCCCGCATTGCGGCCTTCGAAGAACTGATCGACGCCCGGCGAGAGGTTCCGCCGCTGCGCCAACCGCTGGTGAGGGCGGACGCCGGTCGGCCAATGGATGCCGGTGGTTCGGGGGGCGGCGGCACGACCATGGCCGTCGGCTGGCGCGCCCACGAGGGTCAACTCACCCTCGAGGAGGCTGCCCATCTCATGAATCGGGCTCTGGTCGGCCCGCGTTATGAGGAGTTCGAGTGGGCCCGGAATCGCGGACTTCAGGGGGCCGTGCAGGATCTCCTGGTCAGCCCGCCCACGCCCGTCGCACCGGGCGCCTGGGCCACGGAGCCGGTCCCAAATCAGACCGGCTGGACTGCGGCCATGAAGGACTCGCTCGATACGCTGTACCGTGAGCGCCAGAAACTCCTGCGCATGTGGTGGTCCCGGACGATTGCCCAGGAGCCGGCCAGTCTGCGCGAAACGATGACGCTGTTCTGGCATGACCACTTCGCCACGCGCATGGCCGCCGTGTATACGCCGCAGAGCATGTACATCCAGAACGCGCTGCTCCGTCAGCACGCGCTCGGCAATTTCAAGACACTGGCCCGGGCCATCGGCACCGACCCGGCCATGCTGGTCATGCTGGACGGCCGCCTGAACAGGAAGCAGGCCCCGAATGAAAATTTTTCCCGTGAGATGTTCGAGCTTTTCACGATGGGAGAGGGCTCCGGTTACACCCAGACGGACGTGACCGAGGCGGCGCGCGCCTGCACGGGGTGGCAAACGGACGGCCTCGTCAGTTACCTGACCACCAGTCGGCACGACACGGGCGTCAAGACCATCCGGGGCCAGGCCGGCAACTGGGGGATGGACGACTTTGTCCGCATCCTCTTCGAACAGGATGCCACCGCGGAATATTTCTGCGCCAAGCTCTATCGCTGGTTCGTGGACGACGAGCCGCCCCCGGCTGATGTCACGGCGCTGGCGCGGACCCTGCGCGAGAATAATTACGAGATCCGCCCGGTCCTTTTGCAGATTCTAAATAGCGATCATTTCCTGGATGCCCGACTTCACGGTTCGATCGTCCGCGATGGCGCCGATCTCTTTTCCGGCCAGATCCGCCGCTGGCATGTCACCGGGTTCGACCCGATGATCACGACCCCGCTCACGCAACGAAACTGGATCACCAATCAGATGAACACCTACGGCCACCTGCTGCTCGACCCACCGGACGTCAGCGGCTGGCCCGGACATCGCAACTGGATCAACTCGAACTCGCTGCCGAACCGCAAGAAGTACAGCGTGATGATCGTCGACGGAAAGTACACCAGCACGCAATCCCTCGGCTTCATCCTCGATGTCGATGCCGAAACGAGGCGCTTCCGCGATCCCAACAATGTGGACCTCCTGGTCGAGGACCTCGCCCTGCTCTGCTTCGGCCAGAAGCCGACGGAGCTGGTCCTCGAACAGATGGCGTCCGAACTGCTGCAGGGCCAGCTCCCGGAGAACTGGTCGATCGACGACCCGGATGCGGTGAGTCGACTTCGAGACCTGTATCGATTCGTCATGCGCCTTCCCGACTACCAGCTCAAGTGAAAGGGGCACCATGAAACGGCGTGACTTCCTGACACGAACCGGCGGCCTCCTTGCCGGAGGCTGGGCGGGTTCCAGCGTCTGGTGGCCTCTGACGCAGCGCGCCCTCGCCGGCCAGAGTTCCGTGACCGGCAACAAAATCCTGGTGATGGTGGTTCTGCAGGGGGGCAACGACGGCCTGAACACGGTCGTTCCGTATAACGATCCCCTTTACGCCACCAAGCGCCCCGTCCTGAACCTGCCGACCGCGCAGCTCCTCGACCTCGACATGGGAACAACGGGCCTGCACCCATCCCTTTCTCCGTTGCTGCCCCTGTGGAACCAGGGACGGGTCAGCATCATCCGCGACGTCGGCTATCCGAACATGAATTTGAGCCACTTCCGCGCCACCGACATCATGTTCTCGGCATCCAGCAGCCAGGATGTCATCTCCACCGGCTGGATGGCGAGATGGCTGGAGGCCCTGCATCCCGGATTCCCGGACACGCTGCCGAGCGCTCCGATGGCCCTGCAGCAGGGCTTCAGCGCCGGCCTCGTCCTGAACGGCAACCGCGGCACCACCGGTGTCGTCGTCGACAATCCGAGTACGTTTTACAATCTCGTCAACAACAATTACACCGGCAGTTTCAGCGACGAACTGCCCCAGACCCCGGCCGGCGACGAACTGAACTTCGTGCGAACAATCGACGAGCAGTCGTTCCAGTACGCCGGCGTCATACAGAGCGCCGCCGACCTCGGCACCAACCTGGTGACCTACCCCAACACGCGAATCGCCAACCAGCTGGCCACGGTGGCCCGCCTGATCGACGGCCAGATGGGTACGCCGGTCTACCTGACCGCCCAGAGCGGCTACGACACCCATGGCAGCCAGCTCACCACCCATGCCACGCTGCTCGGTGAGATGGCGGCCGGCGTGGCCGCGTTTGTGTCCGATCTCGATGCGATGGGGCGGGCCGAGGATGTCCTGGTCATGACTGTGTCCGAGTTCGGCCGACGCCCCTCCGAAAACGGAAGTTCCGGCACTGACCATGGAACATCGGCGCCCTGGTTTCTGATCGGCCAGGGAATCGACGGCGGATTGATCGGGGCGCCACCCAACCTCGCCTCGCTCGACCCGACCGGAAACCTGTACATCCAGGCCGATTACCGCTCGGTTTACGGCACCGTTCTCCAGGGGTGGATGGGCACCGCGCCTTCCGTCGTCGAGGATGTCCTGTTCGGCTCGTTCCCCTGGCTGCCGTTTCTCACACAGACCGGCGTGCCGGAAGCCCCTCCGGTCAGCGTGACGCACCTGTTCGCGCCGACGCCCAATCCGGGCCGCGGTCAGCGTTCGATCCGCTTCCAGCTCGGCCGCGAAAGCGGCGTCAGCCTCCGCGTCTTCGATGTCAGCGGCCGGAACGTGGCCACGCTGAAGGAAGGTTATTTTCCGGCGGGATCGCACGAAGTGCGATGGAATCCCGACGGACTGGCCATGGGGACCTACCTGGTATCACTGGATGCGGCCGGGGAGCGGCGGACGACGAAGCTGCTGGTGCGGTGAGGGGCAAAGACCGTTCAAGCGGTTGTTGATGAACCAGTAAGTTGATTTGTTTTAATAACTTAATATTTTTGTATAGTAAGCGATCATTTTTCCAGTCATTATGCTCGCGTATGTATCAACGAGCGCTCCAGCCTCCTGATCACTCCTTTTTTCTCTTTGGCCCCCGCGGGACCGGGAAGTCGACCTGGTTGCGCCATGCGTTTCCCCGGGCGCACTGGTTCGATCTCCTCGATACGGCGCTCTACCTGCAGCTTTCGAGAAACCCGCAGCTGCTGACCGAGCGAGTCGAGGCGCTTGAGTCAGGCAGCTGGGTCGTGGTGGATGAAGTGCAAAGGCTCCCGATCTTGCTGGATCAAGTGCACGACTTGATCGCGCGCCATGAAAACCGGTATCGATTTGCCCTGAGCGGTTCGAGCGCGCGCAAGCTGAAGCGCATGGACACGAACCTGCTTGCGGGACGCGTGGTCAATCGCTGCATGTTTCCGCTGACCTCGCGCGAGATCGGAGTTTCCTTCGACCTTGAGCGGGCCCTTCAATTCGGGTTGTTGCCGAAAGTGGTCAACGAGCCGGAGCACGCTCCGGATCTCCTGCAGGCCTATGCCCTGAACTACCTCCAGCAGGAGGTTCAGCAGGAGGCACTGGTCCGGGACCTTGGGCCGTTCAGTCGATTCCTCGAGGTGGCCGCCATCATGAACGGGCAGATCATCAACGTGGCCAGCCTGGCCCGGGACAGCGGAGTATCTCGCCCCACCGTGCAACGCTACTTCGAGGTCCTGATTGATACGCTGATCGGAGTCTGGGTCCGCGGCTGGCAGCCGCGCGTGCGCATCAAGGAGACAAGCCATCCGAAGTTCTATTTCTTCGACTGCGGCGTGATCCGGACATTGATGGGGCGTGAGCAGGAGAGGGTCGGTGATCTGGAAAAGGGGGTGCTCTTCGAAACGCTGGTGCTGCACGAACTGGCGGCCGCCGACAGCTACCAGGGAAAAGGCGGACGCATCTCGTACTGGCGCACACCTTCCGGCAAGGAAATCGATTTCATCTGGTCCCGGGGCGATCGGAACATCGGCATCGAGGTAAAGTCGACGAACACTTGGAAATCCGAGTGGAGTCGGGCAACAAACGAACTGATCGAACAGGGGAGTCTCGTCAGCGGCTTCGGGGTTTACCAGGGGAAAAACCGGCTCCGACAGGGAAACGTCCTGATCCTGCCGTTCTCCGAATTCGTGGACGCCCTCTACGACGAGACGATCTTTGCCTCGGGGACGAACACCGCCTAATTCCCCTGCAGCTCTCCCTGCATCGCCTGCCAGAGAAACCAGACGATGACCAGGAAGACGATGGATGTCACGGTCGGTACCAGTAAACCGAAATGGCGTCGGCGGCGGCGGGTCAGGGGGGCCCTGGCCAGAACGAGCGCGTTCAGATCGGTTCCGGCCTCCTGGAGGGCCCGCTGAAATTCGAGCGCCGTCCGGGGGCGTACCGATGCATCAATGCTGAGGGCCATGGCGATGGCACGATCCAGGCTTTGTGGGATGCCGCGACGCAGGGCGCCCGGAGGTACAAGGTCCGCCGAGTCAGCTGATCGGATGGCGTTCGGCGAATCGCCCCGGCCGAAGGGCTGACGGCCGGTCAACATCTCATAGATCAGGCCACCCAGGCGCCACAGGTCGTGTGCCACGCCAACCCCCTGCTCCTGCGCCGGCTGGTGCGTCGATCCGAAACCGTGAACACGCACGCCGCCCGGCGTCAGAACGATGTCGGCGGGCTTCAAATCGCCGTGAATCAATCTGGCTTGATGCGCGGTGTCGAGGGCCGCGGCCACCTCCCAGGTAATGCTGACGGCCTCCTCAGGGGGTAGCGGGCCTTTGCGGAGCCGGGCTTCCAGGGTCGTGCCCTCGATGAGCTGCATCGCCACGTATCGAAACTGCTCGTCATTTCCCACGTCGTAGATTCGTGGAATCGCCGGATGGTCCAGAGCAGCGGCGGTGTTGAGATTCGACTCCAGGCGTTGAGCCAGCGTCGGATCCCGAAACAAGGGGGCCGGCAGGATCTTCAGCGCCACCAGTCGATGCCGGATCAGGTCCTCGGCGCGATACACCGCCCCGGACTCCCCGTGGCCGAGGAATTCCAGGACGCGGTAATGGCCGACAGTCTGGCCGATCATGCCCGGACCTCGTCGCGGCTATAATGTTGATCCCGATGCAACCGCTACAACTCCTTGCTGCTGCGTGGCTGGTGGTGGCCACGATCCGCTTCGCCTGGTTCTCCTGGCGGGCGGCTTACCTGTTCACGGTGCGCCTGGGACTCGATGACTATCACCGGGCAGTGGCGGAAAAGCGGACCTCCGCGTGGGAAAAATGGCTCCGCAGCCAGCGCCGACAGGTCCAGACCCTCATCTACGAATCGGGCCAGTACGAAGACGGGCCGGATCCCGCGGCCGGCGGACGGGCCACCAAGCTGAACATCTACGCGCTCGAGAGCCTGGAGCACTGGCTGTCCGAGCACCCCCAGGGGATGCTGCGGGCCCGCTCCACCATGTCCCGCGCCATTCAATTGTACGGCCTCCGGGCGATTCGGGTGCTCAATCCTTTCTTCTGGATCGAGTGGCTCCTCTTTTTCCCGCGCAAGCTGGCCGCCCGCATCGGCGTGGCCGGCGACCCGGAATGGACGGAAACGCTCAGGCTTTTTTATTGGACGGGGCTGGTGGGGCTGATCGTGGTTTTCTTGATTTTCTTTGTGCGGCGGTAGATTTCGGGTTGCTATGATCGAATCTGAAGGATTTTCAAATGGTCGGTTACACCATTGTCCTGGAGACTGAGGAAGAGGGGGGAATCGTCGTGAGCGTTCCCGCGCTTCCCGGCTGTTTCTCACAGGGGGAGAGTCGGGACGAGGCCCTCCAGAACGCCCGCGAAGCCATTGCGGTCTATCTGGATGAACTCCGCGCCCGCGGGGAGGAGCTTCCGCGCGAAGTCAGGACCGAGACCCAGTTCCTCGAAATTCCGGAGCTTGAGTACGGCACGTGACGCCGGAAAAGCTCCCCCGTGACATTTCAGGCCAGGAATTCAGGAAGGCCGTCGCGCGTATCGGTTTCGCCCTCACACGCCAGAAGGGAAGCCACATGGTTCTCGTCCGCGCTGAACACCAACGAATTCATCGAGCTCCTGGGCTGAAGTTTCAGTCCGGAGTTTTGAATCAAGGGAAAGATGACAGCTCCTGGGTGCTGGTGCGTGAGAGCTGTAAGGCGTCAAGTCAGTGGTCCGTCAATGGACGTCAGAGGCATTGGAGGGAAGCGTGAGTCGACTCAAGTGTTGACCACTTACCTCAACTCTTCCAACCATTCCCATGAGGTGAGACACCTCCTCAGCGAGATGGCAGGCGACGAGGCGCTTGTCATCACCCTCAAGTTCCCGCAGCAATGGCTCCTCCACGCGGCATCGTTCTACGGCCAGCGGGCAGCGGGGATGAAAGCGACATCCGGATGGCGGGGTCAAAGGGCTTGGGGGATCACCAGCAAGAAGGATCGGGCGATGTGCGGCGCGTGGGTCGGGACGTGGCGCGGCGGAAAGTAGCGCCACGGTATAGGGATGGCGCGGGTCGGAATCGATGAGCGCGGCCGGTCCTATTTCGGCCAGGCGTCCCAGGTAAAGCACGGCCACCCTGTCGGAAACATGGCGGATGGCCGAGAGGTCGTGGCTGATGAAGAGGGTGGTCAGGTGGAGCCGCTCCTTGAGGTCCGCCAGGAGATTGAGGATCTGGGCCTGGATGGAGACGTCAAGCGCCGAGATCGGTTCGTCGGCCACGATGAACGTGGGCTGGGTGGCCAGCGCCCGGGCGATTCCCACGCGCTGACGCTGTCCACCGGAGAATTCGTGGGGATAGCGGCGGATGAAGCGGGGATCGAGTCCGACCATCTCCATCAATTCCTTGACGCGTTCGCGGATGTCGGCGCCCCTGGCCAGGCGATGCACGCGGATCGGCTCGGCCACGATGTCTTCCACAGTCATGCGAGGATTCAGGCTGGCGTACGGGTCCTGGAAGATCATCTGCAGGCGTTGCCGACGCTTCCGCAGTTTTTCGCCGTTCATCGCGGCCAGGTCTTCCCCTTCGAAGAGAATCTTGCCGCGCGTGGGTTGATACAGGCGCACGAGGCAACGACCGAGCGTTGATTTGCCGGAGCCGCTTTCACCCACCAGCCCGAGCGTCTCGCCGCGCGCGATGTCCAGGTCGACGCCGTCAAGCGCGCGGATCAGGCGGCGCGGCCCGCCGAAGAGTCCGCCGCCGCCGGCCGGAAAATGCATGGCCAGATCGCGCAGGGAGAGGATCGGTTCGGCTGTTACCTTCGGGCGGGTGCTCACGTGCCGGCCTCCCAGAGGTGCGGCCTGGTCGGCGTCGCGCGAGCGGGGTCGTCGAGCCAGCAGGCTGATTGTTGGCCCATTGCAACATCGCGCAGTGGTGGCCGTTCCTTCCGGCATCGGTCATGCGCCCACGGACAGCGCGGCTCAAACGGGCATCCCTCGGCCAGCCGCGCCAGATCGGGGGGACGTCCGGGAATCGAGGCGAGGCGACCGCCGGCTGCCGCTCCGGCTGGGCGACGCCCCGGCAGGGAGCGAAGCAGACCGATCGTGTAGGGATGACGCGCGTCATCGAAGAGCCGATCGACCGATGCCAGTTCGACGATCCGGCCGGCGTACATGACCGCCACCCGCTGGGCCATGCCGGCCACCACGCCCAGGTCGTGCGTGACCAGGATCACCGACGTGCCAAGATCGCGGGTCAGTCCGCGGATCAGGTCGAGAATCTGCGCCTGGACCGTCACATCCAGCGCCGTCGTCGGCTCGTCGGCCAGGAGCAGCTCCGGCCGGCAGAGGAGGGCCATCGCAATCATCACCCGCTGTCGCATGCCGCCGGAAAACTGGTGGGGATGGTCATCGAAGCGGCGGGTCGGGTCGGGAATGCCGACCTTCGTCAGCATCTCCAGTGCCCGGCGTCGTGCTTCGCCACCGGACACGCCTTCGTGGATCTCCAGGACTTCCGTCATCTGCCGACTGACCCTGAGAAACGGATTCAGCGAGGACATCGGGTCCTGGAAAACCATCGCCACGCGACGGCCGCGGACCTTTCGCATCTCATTGTCGCTTAACTTGAGTAGGTCGACTCCACGAAGGAGAACCTCTCCCCGCTCGATCCGGCCCGGCGGGTCAGGAATCAATCTCAAGATCGACAGGTTCGTGACACTCTTGCCGCTGCCGCTCTCGCCGACCAGGCCAAGCGTTTCACCCGGTGCCAGTGTCAGGCTGACGCCGTCGACAGCTCGGACGACACCGCCGTCGGTGCGGAAGACGGTGGCCAGGTTCCTGATTTCAAGAAGCGGTTCGGTCCCCATCAGTCCTTCCGCAAATGCGGATCCAGCGCGTCGCGCAGGCCGTCACCCAGGAAGTTGAGACAGAAAAGCGTCAGCGCCAGCGCGACGCCCGGAAAGATGACGAGCCAGGGAAAGAGCCCCATGACGGTGGCTCCCTCGTTGACAAGCACCCCCCAGGACGCATCGGGCGGCTGGACACCGAGGCCGAGGAATGACAGAAATGCCTCCTGCAGCATGACAGCCGGCACGGTCAGCGTGGCGTACACGATGATAGGCCCCAGGGCATTCGGGATGAGGTGCCGGTAGATGATCCCGGCGTGGCTTACCCCGATGGCGCGCGCCGCCTCCACGAACTCCTGGTTCTTGAGGGAGAGGACCTGGCCGCGGACGATGCGGGCCATCGTCAACCACTGGACAGCGCCAAGCGCCACGAAGAGCATCAGGACGCTTCGGCTGAAAAAGACCAGCAGCAGGATGACCAGGAACATGTAGGGAAGGCTGTACAACACATCGACGAATCGCATCATGGCATTGTCGAGACGCCCGCCGAAGTAGCCGGCCACGGCGCCCCAGGTCACGCCGATCAGGAACGACACCATCGTGGCCACCAGGCCGACGAGGAGGCTGATTCGCCCGCCGTGCAGGACGCGCGCCAGAAGATCGCGGCCCAGGATGTCGGTGCCCATGACGTGTCCGCTGCCAGGCGGAACGGCGCCCAGTTCCAGGTCCTGCCGATTGGGATCGGAGACACCCGGCAGGATCGGCGCTGACACGGTCAGGAACGCAATGACGAGCAGGACGAAACCGGAGACCACGGCCATCCGGTTCTTTCTCAGCCGACGCCAGGCATCGCTCCAGAGGCTGGCGCCCGATTCGATCCTTGCTGTGGCCGCCGTCACGTTCATGTCAGACGTACCCGCGGATCGAGGAGCCCGTAGGCCACATCAACAATCAGATTGAAGAGAATCAGGAAGGAGGCATAGAACAGAACAACGCCCATGACCAGCGTGTAATCGCGGTTGAAAGCGCCGTCCACGAACGAACGGCCGAGGCCGGGGATGGCGAAGATCTTCTCGATGACCACGGCACCGGTGATGATGCGTGCCGCCGCAGGGCCAAGGAAGGACACGACCGGCAGGAGGCCCCCGCGCAGTGCATGGCGCCAGACAATCAGCGATTCGGACAGCCCCTTGGCCCGGGCGGTGCGGATGAAGTCCTGGCGGACGATCTCGAGCATGCCGCTACGGGTCAGCCGGGCGATGTAGGCCACGTATACCGAGCCAAGCGTGATGATCGGCAGGATCTTGTTGGCCGGCCCGTCCCAGAGGGCCGGTGGCAGCCAGTAGAGGCTGAGCGAGAAAACGAAAATGAGAAGCGGCCCCAGAACGAAATCGGGAATGGACACGCCGAGCAGTGCCGCTCCCATCGACAGGTGATCGATCGGTTTGTTCTGGTTCAACGCCGCCAGCACGCCGATGGGAATGCCAAGCGTGAGTGCGAACAGCAGCGACCAGGCCCCCAGTTCCAGCGACACCGGAAATCCCGACGCGATGATCTCGCGTACGCTCCGCCCGGGGTTCTTGTACGAGGGGCCGAAGTCGAGACGCACCGCGTTGCCGAGGAATCGCAGATATTGCTCGCCGACCGGCCGGTCGAGTCCGTACTTTCGTTCGAGATTGGCCTTGATGTCGGCCGGAATCTCCCGTTCCGCCTGGAACGGTCCGCCCGGCGCCGCGCGCATCAGGAAAAAAGTGATCGTGGCCACGACCCACAGCGTGGGGATCATCCAGAGGAGCCGCTTCAGGATGAATCGAATCATGGTGCGGCGTCCCGGGACCAGTTTCGATCGATCCAGGCAAACTTGAGGTTGTTGGTGTTGGTCAGGTTGGCCTCGATGCCGCGCACATAAGGCTTGATCATCTCCGTCAACGTGTAGTTGTAGATCGGGATGACCGGACACTCGTCCAGGAGGAGGGTTTCGGCCCTGGCCAGGATTTCGTAGCGCGCCACGGGATCGAAAGTCCGGCCGGCCTCGGCCAGCAGGGCATCGTATTCGGGGCTGGACCAGCCGGTCCGGTTGTTGCCGTCGCCGGTCTTCATGCAGTCCAGAAACGTGGCCGGATCGGCGTAATCGCCGATCCACGAACGGCGGGCCACCTGGTAGTTCAGTCCGGTGGTGTTCCGGAGGTACGACCCCCACTCCTGGTTCGACAGGGCCACGTTGATTTTCAGATGATCCTTCCACATGGCCTGGACGATCTCGGCCAGCTTTCGGTGGTCCTCGCTGGTGTTGAACATCAGCTCGAGCCCGGCCAACCCTTTCCCGTCCGGATAACCCGCCTTCGCGAGGCACTCCCGGGCGTAGGCGGGGTCGAAACCGATGACCTTTGGATACGGATATCCCTCGAAGCCCTGGGCGACGAAGTTGGCATGCGGAATCCTCATCCCCTTGAAGAGCTGCCGGCAGATCGCCTCGCGGTCGATCGACCAGGCCAGGGCCTTCCGCAGCCACTTGTTCTTCATCACCTCGTTGGTCACGTTGAACGAGTAGAAGTAGACGCCAAGATAGGGGGCGGTGCGGAAGTCGGCCATGTCCTTGACGTAGGGGAGGTACTGGGCCGGCAGGTAGCCGCTCGGATTCCAGTCCGTCGTGCCGGCCTTGTACAGATTGAGGATGGTATTCAGATCGTCGATGGAATAGGCCACGATGCCGTCGAGCTTCACGTTCGCCTGGTCCCAGTAGGTCGGATTCTTGTCAAAGAGAAACCGGTTGTTCGGTTTCCAGCTTGTGCATCGAAAAGGCCCGTTCACCACCACGTTCTCCGGTCGGCTCCAGCGGACGCCAAATTTCTCGACGCACCAGCGCGGCACCGGCATGAAGCTGTAAAACGATGTCAGGCTGAGGAAGTAGGGCGTCGGGTTGTTCAAAGTGACGATCAACGTCGAATCGTCCGGCGCCTGAATGCCGATCTGGTCCGGGTCGGTGATCAATCCCTTGTGAAAGCCCTCGGCATTCCGGATGTAGTAGAAGATGCCGGCGTAGCGGGCGGTATTGGCCGCGGTCAGGACCCGCCGCCAGGCGTAGAGGAAATCAAGAGCGGTGACCGGGTTTCCATCGCTCCAGCGCGCCTGTCGTAGATGAAACGTGTAGGTGAGGCCGTCCGCACTCAGCTCCCATCGTTCGGCCATGCCTGGCAACGGCTCGAGCGTCTTCGCGTGCTCAATGGTGAGCCCTTCCCACTGCAGGCGGCAGATGTTGCCATCCGGTTGCCCCACCGACAGGCCGGGATCGACCATCTCCGGCTCGGCGCCATTGCTGTAGCTGAGGATGTTCTTCGTCGGCGGGCGGATGCTGCCGAAGTACTTTCGGCCATCCTTTGCGGCGAAGGCGCCTTCGGTGAGCCCGGCTGCGATCAGCAGAAGGGCCACGATCATCGCACCGAGCCGCCCGCCCCGTCGTTCTCTCAGAAGGCCCGGCAGCCGTGGTCGCGTGGAACGCCTCACAGGTTCTGGTAGTTCGGCCCGTCGCCGCCTTCGGGTGTCACCCAGGTGATGATCTGGTACGGATCGGCGATGTCGCATGTCTTGCAATGGACGCAGTTGGAAAAGTTGATCTGGAGCCGTTCGAGCGATCCGTCCTCGCGCTTGATCGGCTCGTAGACCGCGGCGGGGCAGAAGTGCTCACAGGGATTGCCGTACTCCTTGACGCATCTGGTGGCGCAGATGTTCAAGTCGGCCACCTTGAGATGGCACGGCTGGTTTTCCTCGTGGGTCGTGCCGGACAGGTACACGTCGGAAAGTTTGTCAAACGTCAGCTTGCCGTCGAATTTGATTCTCTCGGGCCTGGCATCGGGACGGTCGAAATATTTCTGGATCGTCTCCATTCGTTCGTGCCCGGCCACCGAGGGGTAGGGGTCGATGAGGCCGCGGCCGCCGGTCACCATCTGCAGGCCTGTATGGAAGAGGCCGGTCAGGAGACCCTTCTGGTACGGTTGATGGAAGTTGCGAACCCCCCAGAGTTCCGTCTTGATGAACGAGGCGTTGATCCGGTTGCGGTAGGCTGAGAGCACCTTTTCACTGACATCCTTCTTCTGAACAGCCTCGAGCGCGGTTTCCGCGGCAAGCATCCCCGATTTCATCGCCAGGTGGATGCCCTTCAACCGTTGTGCGTTGAGGAAACCGCCCGCATCCCCGCAGATCATGGCGCCATCGACAACGGGCCTCGGCATGGCGTACCAGCCTCCCTCGGGGATGGCCTTGGCGCCGTAGGCCACCATCTTTCCTCCCGAAAGGAGGGATCGGACCAGCGGGTGCGTCTTGTACTTCTGCATCTCGTGATGCGGATCGGTGAACGGGTTCCGGTAGTCGAGTCCGGTCACGAAGCCCACCGCCCAGCGATTGCGCCCCATTCCATAGATGAACCCGCCACCGAACGTGTCCGTCGGGAGCGGGAATCCAAGTGTGTGGATGACCCGACCGGCGGTGACGCGCCCCTCCGGCATCTCCCAGATTTCCTTGACACCGGTTGTGTAAACCTGGGGGTGATCCTTCGGTTCGAGGTGGTGCCGATGAATTAGCTGCTTGGTCAGTGAGCCGCGGGCCCCCTCGCACAGGATGGTCACCCTGGCGCGAATGTCGGTGCCGGGGGCGTAGTTCGATTTCGGCTGGCCGTTCCTGTCGATGCCCTTGTCACCGGTCCGGACGCCGTTGACGGTGTTGCCTTCGTAGAGCAGTTCCGCGCCGGGAAAGCCGGTGAAGATGTACACGCCTTTTTCCTCGGCACGGCCGGCCATCCACTTCGTCAGGTTGCCGAGTGAGATGACGTAGTTGCCATGATTCTGGAGAGGCGGGGGATTGATCGGCGGCTTCAGCTTGCCGCTTTCGGTCAGGAAGTAGAATTCGTCGCCGGTCACGAGGCTCTCGATCGGCGCTCCTTCGGCCTCGAAGTCGGGGATCAGTTCACGGATTCCCCGTGGGTCGAGGACGGCACCCGAGAGGCTGTGCATGCCGACCTCGGCTGCCTTCTCAATGACCGCAATCTCGAGTCCCTCGGCCGGAAGCCGCCCGGCCGCCTTCTCCCGTTCGACGAGATTGGCCAGGTGAAGCGCCCCTGCCAGGCCGGCGGGACCGGCACCGACGAAGAGGACATCGACTTCAAGGACCTCGCGTTCCGGACTCATGTTCGGTTTTCCCCCTCATGACACCGCCCGGCAGCCCCGGAGCGTCCGGATTGTAATCAAAACGGGGTGGTGTGGACAGGAACTGGTGATGGCGTTGACCTCGCTCCTACCTCGCGGCCAGCCCCGGCACGACGCCGACCGAGCGATCCATTCTGTTTCCTCCTGTCATGGGTTCGGACCGTCTGTCGGGGATCCACTCCACGGTTTGATTTTTGCGAGCGCCTTGGCAAGAGACCTTTCCGCCACTTCGGTGTCATGAGCCACCTGTGCCCGCAGCCAGTAGCCGTTGGAAAGGCCAAGGAAACGGCAAAGGCGCAGGTCGGTGTCCGCCGTCACGGCGCGCGTGCCGGCAACGATTTCGCCAATGCGCTGGGCAGGAACACCGATCTCCTTTGCGAGGCGGTACTGCGAGATTCCCATTGGCTTGAGGAACTCTTCGAGCAGCAGTTCACCCGGTGTCACGGGCTTCAGTTTGGTCATAATTTCTCTCCTCAATGATAATCCACGATCTCGACGTCCTCGGCGCCGGTGGCTGTCCAGCGGAAGCACACCCGGAATTGGTCGTTCACGCGGATGCTGTATCGCCCGGCTCGGTCCCCTTTGAGTGCCTCCAAGCGGTTGCCCGGCGGTACACGAAGGTCATCCAACCGGTTCGCGATCTGTATCTGACGTAGCTTGCGCCGGGCAACGACCTCAATGTTCACGAACCGCTTCACGCGGTGGCCATTTGCGAGCGCCCCCGTGTCGGCGCATTTGAATGACACGATCACGCGCCAATAGTAACGCCATACGTGATTAACGTCAAGCGTGATTATCGGGGTTTGTGGACCACGGACGCCGTTCTTGCCCGTGAGCCGGAATCAACTCGGAAGCTTATGGGAGAGATTCTCGGTCTGGAGTGGGAGGAAGCCCGCCCATCAGTCATTTCAATCTAAGTGCCCAGATCTCTGGCCAGCGGCGCTTGGAGTGCTACATCCTGCATCTGTCTCCCTGCGCAACCACACTCAAGACGGATGGCTGCTCTGGGATTTGTTTCTTCGTAGCCGACTCTCGCCCGATTCCTGGCCCGTACCGGAATTCGTGGACGCACCACTGATGCGCGCGGGGATGAACCGGCGACGGAGTGCGGTGGTGGTGGCAGGACAAGGACACGGTGGAACCCTTCACGAGACTTCTCATCGCGATCCCTCCCCTTCGGTTGGGGGCTGCCCCGCGGCTTTCTCCCGCTCGCACACAGCGCCGGCCCCTTGAGCCTGCCCGGCCGCTCCACTACCGTGTGTCCCATGCCCACTCACCCTGATGCCTTACCTGCGGCCGCACCCGACGCGGCGCAACTCGAGCGGATCCGCGCGGCCACCGAATTGCTCGAGGAGATCGTTGCCGACCGGGGCCTCCTGGCTCACCTGCCGGTGGAACATCGGTCGCGCCTGG
>JAWXBZ010000019.1:0-6977 GCA_034440375.1 Candidatus Eiseniibacteriota bacterium | reverse complement strand
GGCACCCGCTCCCTCGAGGCCGCCGCCGGCGCCTGCATGACCCGCCAGCACTACGAAGTGACCGTGGAGCACGCGCTCCTGGCCATGATGGAAGAGCCCGGCTGCGATATCCACGACATCCTGCGCCACTACGGCGTCGATGCCTCCCGGTTGACCAAGCGACTGACCAAGCACCTGGACGAACTCCGCACCGGCAATGCCGGGCGGCCGGTCCTCTCCCCCATGCTGATGGAGTGGCTGCAGGAGGGTTGGCTGATCGCCTCGCTCGAAATGGGCGCCACCACCATTCGCTCGGGCGCGCTTTTAGCCGTACTGGTCAACCGCCCCGACCGCTTCGCCGCCGGCGACTGGATCGAGGCGCTGGAAGAGATCGGCAAGGATGATCTGAAAAAGAACATCGTCACGATCACCACCGGATCGGTGGAGGATGACGCCCCCGAAGCCGGCGGTGCCCCCGCCGGGCCGGGCGGCATTCCCGCCGCCGGCGCCGGCGATTCGGCGCTGGCCAAATTCTGCACCAACTTCACCGCCCGCGCGAAAGCCGGTGACATCGACCCGATCTTCGGCCGCGACCGCGAGATCCGGCAGATGATCGACATCCTGGCCCGCCGTCGGAAGAACAACCCGATCGTCGTCGGAGAGGCCGGCGTCGGCAAGACCGCCGTGGTGGAAGGGCTGGCCCTCATGATCGCCGAGGGGAGCGTCCCCGAAATTCTCCGAAACGTCGATCTGATGGGCCTCGACCTGGGATTGCTGCAGGCCGGCGCCAGCGTCAAGGGTGAATTCGAGAACCGGCTGAAGAACGTGATCAACGAAGTGAAGAGTTCGCCCAAGCCGATCATCCTGTTCATCGACGAGGCGCACACCATGATCGGCGCCGGCGGCGCGGCCGGCGGCGGCGATGCGGCCAATCTCCTGAAACCCGCGCTCGCCCGCGGCGAACTGCGCACCATCGCCGCCACGACCTGGTCCGAGTACAAGAAATATTTCGAGAAGGATCCGGCGCTGGCCCGCCGCTTCCAGCCGGTCAAGCTGGACGAACCCTCAGAAGAGGACACCGTGACGATGCTCAGGGGCCTCCGCGAAAAGTACGAGGAAGCCCACAAGGTGCGGATCCTCGACGAAGCCGTCGTGGCCGCCGCCAAGCTGTCCGCCCGCTACATCTCCGGGCGATTGCTGCCGGACAAGGCGGTTGATTTGCTCGATACCGCGGCGGCGCGGGTCAAGATCGGACTGTCGTCGAAGCCGGCGTCACTGGATGATGCCGAGCAGCGGATCCGTTCGATGGAGCGCGAGCAGGGAGCGCAGACGCGGGACAAGAAAGCCGGCAAGACGATGGATGCGGAAGCGGCGGTTGAGTTGGAATCGAAGCTGGTGACCGCGCGGGTGGATCGGGATGCACTTGAAGTCCGCTGGAAGGCGGAACAGGAAGCCGCAAACGCCGTAGTCAAACTGCGGAATGACGTTGAGGCGCTTCCGCCGGCCGAACAGGACGCCAGGAAGCCGGAGGTCGACGAGGCGCTGGCGCGCCTCGCCGTGCTGCAGGGCAAAGATCCCATGATTCACATCGATGTGAACCCGGAGCTGGTCGGGCACGTCGTCAGTGATTGGACCGGCATCCCGCTCGGCAAGATGGTGCGCGATGAAGCAGCCCAGATCCTATCGTTCGATGGACTGCTCAAGCAGCGGATCAAGGGGCAGGACCACGCCATCGAGGCCATCGGCAAGGGAATGCGGGCGGCCAAGGCCGGCATCGGCAACCCACGGGCGCCGATGGGCATCTTCCTCTTCGTGGGCCCCTCCGGCGTCGGCAAGACCGAAACCAGCCTCGGCGTGGCCGATCTCCTCTTCGGCGGCGAACGCTTCATGACCACGATCAACATGTCCGAATTCCAGGAGAAGCACACCGTCAGCCGGTTGATCGGTTCACCGCCCGGCTACGTCGGTTACGGCGAAGGCGGCGTGCTGACCGAGGCCGTGCGGCAGCGGCCATACAGCGTGGTGCTGCTCGACGAAGTCGAGAAGGCCGACCCCGAGGTCATGAACCTCTTCTACCAGGTCTTCGACAAGGGAATGCTCTCCGACGGCGAAGGCCGCGTGGTCGACTTCAAGAACACCGTCGTCTTCCTGACTTCGAACCTGGCCAGCGATGTCATCATGGGGATGGCCCAGGGCCCGGTAAGGCCCGATCCCGAAGAACTGACCAGCGCCATCCGCCCCGTGCTCAACAAGCACTTCAAGCCGGCACTCGTGGCCCGCATGACGATCGTCCCCTTCTACCCCATCTCGGTCGATGCCATGAAGGACATCGTCCGCTTGAAGATCGGCCAGATCGGTGACCGCCTGATGAAGAGCCATCGGATGGGCTTCGAGGTGGATCCGGCGGTTATTGACCAGGTGGCCCAGCGGTGTACCGAGGTGGAAACCGGGGCGCGGAATATCGATCACATACTTTCGGGATCGCTGCTGCCGAAGATTTCGACGGAGATTTTGACTCGGATGAGCGAGGGGGCGCTGCCGAAGAAGCTGAAGCTGGGGTTGGATCCGGGTGGTGAGTTTGAGCTGGGGTTTTCGGACTGATCCCCTACCCCGCCACCAGCACCTTCGCCTGGCACGGCACGGTGTGCATCCCCGGCGTGTTGGCGTTGCTGCCGTTGTGCTTGGTCATCTTGGTGAGGCAGACCACGGCGGCGCCTTCGGCCTTCACCTTGCCCGAGCCCATTGGGAAACTGCACTTCTGCTTGAAAACGTTCGACACGACACCGCCGGCCACGCCCGGTTCGTCGCCCGACGACATCGGGATGTCGGACTTGGTCGTGATGGCCGACGACCCGCAGATCTTCACCTTGTCAGCAGTTCCGGAGGCCTGGCCACAGCTGGCCATGTTGGGATAGGGGATCGGCGGGGGCACGGGGGCCGGTGGCGCCGGCGTCTTGCAGACGTCGGTCGGGCCCGTGGTCATGCACATGCCGGACGATTTGCAGGCGGCGGGAAACATGTCGCGGTCTCCTTTTCCGGCGTCAGCCGAGCTTGATGGTTCGGCCGTCGACGATCACGTCGTCCTCGGCCTTGCGGATGATCTTCTTCGCGTGGAGCGTCGAGTGCCCTTCCACGGAGGTGCGCTGGCGGCCGGCGATGGTGCGCAGCGTGCCGGTGACGTGCTGGTACAGGCTGGCCATCTGCTGGCGGACCGTCGTTACCGTCATCACCAGCCGGTCAGCCCGCATGGTGATCTGCTCAGAGTCGAGCTCCACTCCTTCTTTGGCGCCAAGGCGCAACTTTCCGGCGGCGCGGAGTTCCACGTCTCCCGGAAAATCGAGGCGCGTCAGTCCCTTGCCGTCGAGAACGCCGGTGACGTACAGGGTGTCGCCCTGGCCGAGAACCAGCACGATGTCCCCCGGCACCGGCCGGTACGGGTAGACGAGCGCCATCTGCGCGCGGTGCAGCTCGCCGTGGATGTCCACGAGCAGGGCGCCTTCCATCGCGCCGCGCACGATCGCCGGCCCGAGGATGAGGTCCGGCGCCGCCACCGGCGTCACAATTTCACAGGCTTGGGTTTCCATGTTTCCGCCTCCAACAGATCGAGATCGGTGCCTTTCATGCCCTTGGTTCGGGCGCCGTCCATGTTGGTCGTGTCTTTCAACGTGACGTGCATGGTGGCGCCCGACAGGTTTGTCTTCGAAAAATCGGCCAGCTCGAGATTGGCGTAGGAGAAGTCGGCGTATTCGAAATCGCCGCCCGAGGCAGCGGCCTTGCGCAGGTCGGCCCGGATGAACCGCGCCTGCCGGGCTTTCGCACCGGCCAGGACCACCCGCGTCATCTCCGCCTCCTCAAAGGAGGAATCCGAGATGTCGGCTCCGCCGAATCGCGCCTCGTTGAACGTGGCCTTCTTGCACTCGGCGGCAATCAGCTTCGCACCCGCGAAATCCACGCCGTCGAACTTCCCCTCGGTCAGTTCGGCGAACGTCATGACCGTCCCGCGAAACTTGCCGCCCCGGCAATCGCTCTTTGCCAGGCTGAACTGGGTCAGGTTGCAGCCGGAAAAGTCGATGCCGGCAAGGTCGGTCTTCATGCAGCTCGAGCGCGAAAAGTCGGTGTTGCCGAAGATGGCCTTGCGGAGATCGCACCCGTCGAGCGTGCAGTGCCAGAGCCTGGCATCGGTGAAGTCGGTGCGCGAGAGGATCGCTTCGGCCATCTCGGTGTTGTGCAGCGTGGCCTTCCGGAACAGCGCCTCCGACAGGTCCGCCCGATCGAATTCGGCGGTCTTTAGGTCGCTCCCGGAGAAATCCGCCCCGCGGGCCACCGCGTCGTGGAACACCGCCCTCCGGAGCGTGCAGCCGACGAAGCGGCTGCCGGTCAGGTTGCACTCACGAAAGTCGGTGCCCGTCAGATCGCGCCCCGAGAAGTCGATGCCGGAGAAGTCGAGGCCGGCCACGTCGGTGCTGCGCAGGTCCGAGGCCACAAGGATGCGGGTCGGAATGATCGCGTCGCTGAACTTCGAGAAGCGGAAGTCCGCCCCGTCGAGCCGGGCGTCATCGAGCCGGGCCCGCGAGAAGTTGGCATTGCGCGCGTCAGCGCCGGCGAAGTCGGCCCGGGAGAGATCCGCGTCGAGGAACCAGACCCGCCGGAGTTTGGCCCCTCGGAACGAGGCGCCGGTCAGGTCGGCTTCGGAGAAGTCGGCGCCCTCCGCGTCGATGTCGCTGAAATCGAAGCCCGACAGGCTGGCTTTCGGGAACCGGGTGCCTTCGAGGCGGAATCCGGCCAGCGAGACGCCCCGCAGGACCGCCTTGCCGAAATAGAATCCACTCAGGTCCCGCGGGAGATTCTTCGGCGAGTCGAGAATCACGGCCGGCAGGTGCAGCTCCTGGAGCGTCGTGCCGGAGAAGTCGATTCGCTCGAGCGTACAACGGGAGAAGCTCGTGTCGACGATCGTCGAGCCGTTGAACTCCGAGTCACTGATCCGGCACCCGACGAACTGGCTCTTTTCCACCTGGGCGGAGGCCAGCCGGCACCGGTCCAGGGTCGATTCGGTGATCACCGTCCCCTGCAGCGACCAGGAGGTCGTCTGCCAGCCGGACAGTTCCGCCGAGCTCAGCCAGCAGGCGTCCAGCGACGCTCCCTCCCCGCGGAGGTCGCGGGCGGTCATGTCGGAAAACGTGCAGGTCTTGAGGAGCGTGCGATCGAGGATCGCCCGGTCGAACGATGCGTTCGTGAACATCAGTTCGGCGAGATTCGCATCCGAGAGATTGACGCCTGCCCATGTTCCCCGGATGATCATCATGGACAGAAGTTTGGCCCCGGAGAGGTCGGCATTCGTGAGATCGCAGTCCGACCAGGTGCAGAGGTTCACGTCCGAACCGGCCAGCCGCGCCGATCGGAGCGCGCAGGTCGTGAATACCGACTTCGTGAACGACGTGTTCGAGAGATCCGCCCCCTCGAAGTCGCAGTCCTTGAACGATGACTTGAAGAAGCGGCACCCGGAAAGGCGCGCCCGGCGCAGCGACACGTTCTCCATGCTGATGCCGCTCAGGTCGAGGTTGGCCAGGTCGGCGCCGTCGAGGCTGACGGCGTCCAGCGAGAGGAGCTCCATCGAGTAGCCGGCACGGGCGCGGGCCACCCACTCCTCGGCCGTCATCCGTGCGGCGTTGTAGATGTAGGGATCAGGCTTCACGCTTCGTCCCCTTGAGGTTGACATCCCGGAAGACCGTCTTCTCCGTGGAGATCTGGTACAGCTCGGCCTGGTACAGATTGCAGTTGTCGAAAGTGGCCTGGTCGAGGCAGGCCGCTTCCAGCGAGGCGCGGAACAGGTTCACGCCGACGAAGGTTGCGCGGGTCGCATCCACCTCGTCCAGCCGGGCCTCGCGCAGGTCCGCCAGGGCGAAGACCGCCCCGCGCAGGCTGGCGCCGGTCAGGATGGCCTTGCGCAGGTGCGCCTCACGGAAGTCGGCGTCCGGAAGGCGTGCCTCCTCGAGGATCGCCCCGTTCGCCTGGCACTGCCGGAAGCTCGCGCCATCGAGGGACGATTTCGAGGCGCGAAGATTTTCCGCCCGGGCCCCGTCGAAGCGGGCGCCGCGGGCATTGCAGCGCTCCATTTCCGTACCGACCAACGACGAGCGACTGAAATCGACCTCGACCAGGTCGGCGCCGGAAAAGTCCGCCCGGTCGAGCAGCGCCTCCCGGAACGTGGCCTTCGAGAGGGTGACCCCGCAGAAAATGGCCCGCGTCGCACGAACGCCGTCGAAACACGCCCCGCTCAGTTGCGCGCCGGTCAGGTCCGCGTCACGCAGCGAGGCGCCGTGGAAGCGGACGCCGTCCGCCGCGATCGAGGAGAGGTCCGCGTCGTCCAGGATCGCCCCTTCCATGAGGGCTCCCTCGAAGCGCGACTCGCGCAGCGACGCCCCGGTGAGATCGGTCCCGACGAACGTGGTGCCCGTCAGGTCGCAATCGTCGAGCAGGGCCCGGGTCATGTCGACGCGATCGAAACAGAGATTCGACAGGTCGAGGCCCGCAAGGTCCTCGCGGCCGAACGCGCCGGAGCCGGCGAGGTGATCGATCACGCGTTCCCGCGTCCAGTCGCCCGGCGGAATCGACTCCGCTTCCTTGTCGTCCTCCGCCGGCTCCTCCTCCTCGTCCGCATCATCGAAGTCCGAGAGGTCCGGAAACGGGTAGGCATCGGGGATGCGCGGGTCCATCTCCGCGAACTTGGCCTCGTCCGCCTTGAGGATCGCCTTCGCCGCCGCGTTCGTCATGGGGATCGGCGGGGGTTTCGGAACCGTCATGGCGGGAAGGGTGGCCCCGGTCGGGCCCTTGACGGTGAACGGCGGCACCTCGTCCGCGTTAGCCTCTGCCCGCAGTTCCTTGATCTGCGCGTCCAGTCGATCGGCCCACGCGGTGGAGAGCGGCGCGATCTCGGCCATCGCCGGCGGTTCGATGACGACCGGTTCGATCTCGAACTCCTTCGCGATCTCGCGGCGGCG